>CAYUUU010000102.1:0-1530 GCA_964448065.1 uncultured Gammaproteobacteria bacterium | reverse complement strand
AAAATCTCTATCATCGTAGAAATCATTAAATTCACTTCCATCCATCGCACCTGAATACATTTCAGCTACGTGGTATTTGCCACTTTTAGTACATACCAATACTTTATCGCTTTTTAAACCATCCCACCCACCAGATTGATAAGTGTGTGGCTTTTTCTTTTTTACATCATTCCAAATCATTATCGGTGCATTAAAATCAATTAGTGATATTTAGATTTTTAATATCATCGACAGTTAGACCACCAACATAAACTTTTTTAATGTTTGGATTATTTTGTTCCTGTTCCATAACTAGAATGAAATAATCTTGATTTTCATTTAATCTACTTCGACTGAAAATCTTTTTAATGAATTTTAACATATTTTTATAATTTAAAGATTAATAATTAAGTTATATATTCGACTGATTAACAAACAACTATGGCTAACACTCTATATAAAAAATTTGGGTTTCATTGGTAATTGCAAGTTTATCACTCGCATTAACATTCATGTATCTTGATAGGATACTGCTCCGTATCCCCAAACTTTTCATATAGCCAACCGTTAGCCTTCATTTAAAGAAGCTACGATAAATGCGTTAGGCCATCGACCTTTACAAAAACTACTGTCTCTATATAGTTTCGCTTTTGAATAGTCATCAAATCCATTTGATATTTGTTCCCAATTACCCTCTTCTGTGTGGCTTACTACAAAAAATAAACCAACAGATATATTTAATGTCTGTGTTTCTGAGGTCTTTAAGTTTTCTGCTTCTTTCATAATTTCTATACCTGCGGACGTTATAAAACATAAAAATTATTCACATTCGTATGGGTTATAATTTTGTTTCATTTTTTGTTGCAACTCTTTCATTTCATCCAAAGATTTTTGTAAGTTTTTTATATCTTTCATCGTTTTTTAAATTTTTGTTCGGATTATAATTCTATGTAAAATTAAAAAATAAAGTTTTCATCTATCAAATTCAATTTATTCAACACATCATCTAAATTAGAAATACTTATTCTATAAGTTGGTACATTTCCAGTTTCACCATCAGGTTTATTGTATTGACAGTTCCAAATAGAACACAACTCCATTAAATGGTTCAATTGGTTTTGATTTCTTACAATTAGTAATATATAGCAATCAGAACTTTCATTTAATTCCCCATCACCCCCAATACAAGATGCTATTGGTATCAAACCTGGTAATCTATCAAATATAAATTGAATTAATGGTTGAATTTTATCATCAACTTCTATCTTTACTTCTTTTTGTTTGTGCATATTTTAATTTTTATATTAGTTTTTCAAATATTCTACCTTAATAACCCGTACTGTGTATAAAGTTTTCTACTTCTAACTAAGTTCATCGGTTAAGTGATGTTTAAAAAGACACACTACTACTAGTCATTATGACATTTTTTATACATTTATAAAATAAAGAAGCAAACCTGATATATGTTTTCTCTGGAGTAAGCGTGATAACGTAAGACTACGACTTACTTCCCTAGGTTATTTGGACGTATCAGAATTTGCTTCTTTTAAC
>CAYUUU010000101.1:0-1545 GCA_964448065.1 uncultured Gammaproteobacteria bacterium | reverse complement strand
TATAGTAAAAGTAGATTTAGACAGAAAAAAATTAAGCAATGTAACTGTAAAATTTGGATATACAATAAAAGTTACAAATGAAGGACAAATAGCAGGATATGCAAAAGAAGTGTCAGATTATATACCAGCAGGTTTGAAATTTGTAAAATCAGATAATCCAGATTGGGAAATAAAAGACGGAAAGATAGTTACAAGAAAACTTGAGAATACATTGTTGAAACCAGGAGAATCTGCTACAGTAACAGTTATATTAACCTGGATAAACGATAAGGAAAATACAGGAGTAAAAGTAAATGTTGCAGAAATTAGTGAAGACTATAATGAAAACAATTCTAAAGATATAGACTCAACTCCAAACAACAAAAAAGATGGAGAAGATGATATTGATGATGCACCTGTAATGTTAGCTTTGAAAACAGGTAGTGAGCCAGTATATATAATATTAATAACATCTATACTTGCTATATTAGGAAGCGGAATATTCTTAATTAAAAAATACGTTTTAGGATAAAATATATTTTTAAAATTTAAAAAAATAAGAGAGGTACAAATGAATCAGATTTTATATGAAAATGTAGAGAAAAAAGTTGTAGATATTAAAAAAATAGTAATATTTTTTAGTATTGCAGTAATGGTATTTGGAATGGCTTTAGTAGGAATTGGAATTTACAGAAACATGTCAAATACAAAAGTTCCAGGAGGAACAACTGAAGAAGTAACAAAGCCAATAATAAGTGCAAATATGAATGAAGATACCGTAATAATTAAAGTATCTCATGATAAAGATATTGAAAGAATAATATATAGTTGGAACAACGGAGAAGAATATACAATACTTGGAAGAAACAGAAAAGAAGTAGAAGAAACAATAGATATGCCTGTTGGCGAAAACATACTAAATGTTAAAGCAACAGATGTTAACGGACAAGAATCTACTTATACACAGACATTTGTGTTAAATAATGGAGTGGATATAGAAAAGCCAACTATTGATTTAAACGTTACAGGAAATCAGATAAAAATTACTGCAAAAGACGAGACTGCAATTTCATATATAACATATAGATGGAACAATGAAGATGAGACCAAAGTAGATGTAACAGATGAAAGCAATACAATAATAGAAACTACAATTCCAATTAAAAAAGGAGAAAATAGTTTAACAGTAATTGCTATAGATAGTAATAATAATTCGGAAACAAAAATTCAAAATTTCAAGGCTGTTACAAAACCAATTATTGAAGTACATCAATATGGAAAAGAATTAGTAATAAAAGTAACAGACGAAGTTGGTCTAAAGAAAGTTATATATAGTGTAAATGGAGTAAAATATAGATGGACATGCCCTGAAGAAGGAAGAACAGAATGGACTCATACTCAAGAACTATCAGAAGGACAAAACACTATAATAATAGAAGTATGGAATACTAACGATGTAGAAGCAGATAAATTTCAAGGAAGATGTAACTATATTGCTAGATAATAAGCCTTAGGTAGAGCTAGAGAAAATAGCTCTACCTAAAAGCAGTATTGAAAGGGTAGATA
>CAYUUU010000100.1:0-1598 GCA_964448065.1 uncultured Gammaproteobacteria bacterium | reverse complement strand
GAAAAGACGACCGCGGAGCTGTCCGAAGCGGCAATGCCCGCCGAGGATGCCCCACTGGTGGAAAGGTACGTGCCGTCGCCGACAAAGCTTGCGTCTCCGCCGCTGATAAAGAGCCCGTAAGCGCCGAGTCCGTTGGTCGTAACACTGCCGCCGTTCATCGTGAGCGCGCCGCCTTTGACCGCTACGATTGCCGCGTTGCGCCCGTCGGAAACGTCGCCTTCCGCGTCGCCGAGCTTGTTGATATCGGCATTATTCAGCGTCAGGACGCCGCCGTTGTTGAGCAGCAGCGCGTTTTCGTTTGCGGTGGACGTGGCGTAGGAAGCGTTTTCAACGGTTTCGTTTGTGCCGTCCGCGTGATATACGCCGCTGTAGCCGGAAAATTCGGCGGATTCGCCGTTTTCGGACTGCGCCTGCTGCCCGGCCTCGGCGGGCTGCGAAACCGGCGCGCTCTTGGTGCAGCCGAATACGAAAATCAGCACGACCGCCGTCAGAATTGCGCCTATGCGCTTAAAGGTTTCCTGTTTCATATGTTTACTCCTTTGATAAAGGGTGGAGGAACGCTATCTTGCGATTATCTTATCGGGTAGTTGTGTCATTGGCGTGGACGGCGGTTGAACGAACTGTCAATCTTCTGATCCGGCAGTTCACTCTACTGGCGCACGCTGCCTGGCAAGAAAAATCGCCCGCACGAAAGACGCGCGGGCGAAAGATTCTGCCGTTCAGCCCTGCGTCAGCCGACTTTGGCAGTCAGGCGCTCGCGCACCGCGCGGAGAAACGCTATGGACGTAACCGCCTTGGGCTGCATGCCTTCGCAGAGTCCGACAAGGTCCTTGGTCATCACGCCCGCGTCGAGGGTTTCGATGCTCGCCGCTTCCATCGCTTCGCCAAAGGCGGTCAGCTGGGGAAGATGATCCAGCTCGCCGCGCTTTTTGAACGCGCCGCTCCAGGCAAAAATCATCGCCATGGGGTTCGTGCTGGTCTCCCCGCCTTCGAGGTAGCGGTAATAGTGCTTGGTCACGGTGCCGTGCGCGGCTTCGAACTCATACTTGCCGTCCGGGGAAACGAGCACGCTCGTCATCATTGCAAGGCTGCCGAACGCCGTGCTGACCATGTCGCTCATCACGTCGCCGTCGTAGTTTTTGCAGGCCCAGATGAACCCGCCTTCGGAGCGGATTACGCGCGCCACTGCGTCGTCGATGAGCGTATAGAAATAGGTAAGCCCCTTTTCTTCGAACGCGGCTTTGTAGTCGCTTTCAAAGATTTCCTCGAAGATATCCTTAAACGTATGGTCGTAGAGCTTGCTGATGGTATCCTTGGTGGAAAACCACAGGTCCTGCTTTGTATCCAGCGCATACCGAAAACAGCTGTGCGCAAAGGATTTGATCGAGCTGTCCTTGTTGTACATGGCCTGCAGAACGCCGGGGCACTCGAAGTCGTAAACTGTTTTACGGAACGTTGCGCCGTTTTCGCCGGTAAAGACCAGCTCGGCCTTGCCTTTTTCCGGCACGCGGTATTCCGTGCCGCGGTACACGTCGCCATAGGCGTGACGGGCGATGGTGATGGGCTTTTTCCAGTTCTTGACCACCGGCTTGATGGAG
>CAYUUU010000099.1:0-1617 GCA_964448065.1 uncultured Gammaproteobacteria bacterium | reverse complement strand
AATTGGTTTCGAATAAACCGTTATTCCTGGGGTATTTCTCTTTTTTAATAAACTCAATTTGTTTGAGAATAGTGAAAGGATCATCTTTTTTGAGTTCAACACAGGCTTTGGCTTCTTGATAAATACAGTTTCTTTCGGAGTGGATTCCGGAATAAATCCTTTGGTTATTTTGGATTAAATCTTCAATTCTTTTTTCTAAAGAATCAGTTAATACATTAATATTGGAATCTATCCAAATACTATTTTTGTATTTTTTGAGGAATAGATGAGGGAATATTTTGTGATATCGAGCTGTTCTGATCGGATCTTTCTTGATGTCGATTAATGGTTTAATTTCCCAAGCACCAGGATGGTCAATTTTTTGATTAGTAAAACAAACATAGTCATAATCTTTACTTAGGTATTGATGGTGTTTAAGATTTTCGTAATTATCGGATATGGCTGTATAAATAACGGTTTTTGCCTTTCTGGTTCTTTTATATTTCAAATAGTTTTTTATCTTTTGTTGATTGATTCTTTTTAGCTTGAGTAGATCTCCTATTTCGAAGTCCATACGGTTGGGAATAATTGGATTTAGCCCTGCCCCAGGATAAAAAGTTAACTCTCCAAAAAAGATTTGATTCTCTACTTCATATAAATCAACCCTAACAAAAGGAAAGTCTTTGGATAAAATTTTGGCAATCAAAATCATGGCTTCAAGTTTTTTAGGTTTGGGAGTATTAGCGCTTGAATTTGGTTTTTCAATAGACAAGTTTAATGGTTTCCAATCGAGGGTATAGGAATTTTTTTGAGTATTATCTCCCCTGTTCCTGAAAGTTCTGATAAATTTTGGTTCACCATGAAAGCAATAAAATTTGTAGTCACAAAGATCATGGTCTTTTTGTTCTATAAATTTTTCACAAATAATTTTTGGTTTAATATTTTTGTAGGCCCATTCATAGGAATAAAGATAGTGAGCGTTTTCTGGTTTTAACCAAATTTTAATTTGTTTTCTGATTTCTTTGATACTAAGACTTCTTTTGTCTTTACAGATGATGTTTTTCCCTGAACCATTGTTTAACTTGAGAACAAATTGATTCGGAAGTTTATTGAAATCAATTTGGTTTTCATCATCATAAACACCAAGGAGTGGGATTAAATAATCAGACCCTATTTTTTCTTGAATATATTCTCGGACAAGATATTTATCAGCACATTTGGTGAGGAGTGGATTTCGATAGAATATTTTTAACCATTGGATTTTTTCGTTAAAAGTACGTGGGTTATTTAAATTTAGGGCGTAGCCTAGTCTTTGTTGAAATTGTTTAGCAATGTGTTTCTGAATTTCTTGGTTATTTTTGATCATCAGTGTATTTTTTGACACCGGCTGATACTTGGCCGGTATATTGTACTTGGTGATTATTTATATAAATAACCTGGCTGCAAAATTCCTGAATTTGTTTGAGATTGTGAGAAACAAAAATAATGGTGACGTCTTTTGATTTTTTGAACTCTTCCATTCTTCTGAAACATTTTTCTTGAAATGATTGATCCCCAACTGCCAAGATTTCATCAACGATTAGAATTTCTGGATTAACATGAACAGCAACAGCGAAAGCAAGGCGCATATACATGCCA
>CAYUUU010000098.1:0-1618 GCA_964448065.1 uncultured Gammaproteobacteria bacterium | reverse complement strand
GTTAAATGAATGTGAAAGATATAATATAGTTAAAACATGTAAAAACTGTCCTTGGAAATATATTAAAAAAAATTAAAAAATTCATTAAAAAAATTCATTAAAAATAATAAAATAACTAAAATTGACTATGTATTTTTAATATATAGTTAATGCTTCAAGCAATCAAAATAAAACTATACCCAAATCATGACCAAAAAATTTATATTAATAAATCTTTAGGTGTAAATAGGTTTGTTTATAACAAATGCTTGGAATATAAAATCAATGAATATAAAGCTACTAATAAAACAGTTAGTAATAGTGTAGTCGATAAGTTTGTTAATCATCAATTAAAAAATGAATTTACTTGGATCAAAGAAACTAATTCCAAAGTCATCCAACAAACTCTTCAAAACTTAGACACAGCTTACAATAACTTTTTTAGAGATCTTGCTTCTGGTAAACTGAAAGAAAAAACATTAGCAAAAGCTAAAAGAGATCAAATTAAAATAGCTAAGCTAATTAAACAAGGTAAACCAATTCCTAAAAAGAAAGACAACGACTTATTAGGGTTTCCTAATTTTAAATGTAAACACAACCCAATTAACCTTCGGTTTCCTGCTGATGCAATTAGTGGAACTAGATCATCTAAAAAATCAACTATCTGTGGTAATAGAATTAATATTGTAACTCAATTAAAGAACATACTATTTAAGTGTTCCAGACAAGATGAAATCAAACTAAACAAATATCAAAAATCAATTAAATCTGGGACACTATCAAAAGATAAAACAGGTGATTTTTACTTCAGTATTTTAATCGATATTCCAGTTAAAAAATTTAAAACCACTAACAATAATATAGTTGGCATCGACCTGGGAATTAAGAATTTCGTAATCACGTCCGAAGGACAATTCTACGAAAACCTTAATTTCAGCAAACGCCAAGACAATAAATTAAAACGATTACACAAAAACCTTTCTAAAAAACAGAAAGGTTCAAACAATAAAGAAAAAGCTAGAATCAAACTAGCTAAACTAAATAAAAAAATTAATAACCAAAAAGAATACTATCTACACAGTGTAGCTAATCAATTACTTAGTGAAAACCAAACTATTGTAATTGAAAGCTTAAATGTTGATGGGATGTTGAAAAACCATAAATTAGCTAAAGCCATTCAAGAAATGAGTTGGTCTAGGTTCACTACAATACTTAAATACAAAGCTAATTGGTACAACAGAGAAATCATTGAAATCGATAGATTCTTTCCTTCCAGTAAAAAATGTAACAACTGCGGTAACAATAACGATGATCTAAAGTTAAGCGATAGAGAATGGATTTGTCCATCGTGCGGAACGCACCTTGACCGTGACATTAATGCTGCTATAAACATTAAAAACGAAGGTATTAGGTTACAAAAAAATAATAGGGATGAGTTAGACCGAATTAACGCTTCTGGAGTTCAAGTCAATAGACCAACTAAGAAAGAAGAAACTAATCGTAAATCAATCGAAACGGTTATTCATTTTTAATAATGATTACCTATTTTCTCATTGGTTTATGTAACTATATAAAATTAAATAAGGTGATGATGTTAGTATTTGGTAATTTCAGGATTAACGGTTTATTTGCACAATAA
>CAYUUU010000097.1:0-1619 GCA_964448065.1 uncultured Gammaproteobacteria bacterium | reverse complement strand
TTTTTTAAATAATGGATCGTTAACAGTACTTCCTGATTTTTTAAACCATTTTGATCTAAGTTCATCCATTTCTTCATCATTAGTTTCTGTATCTTCTATGATATATCCTGCATTCTTTAATATCTTTTTTGCTTCATTTAAATTCATATTAATTCTCCATTAATTCTTTCAATTGTTCTACTATTTCAGATAATTCTACTTTAAATGTATTTTTCATACTTTCCCATTTCTTAGGACTAATATGACCATTTATATAATCATTAGACTTAGATTCATATTGTTCATAAACATAATCCAAATGTTCTTTCAACTTATAAAATCTATTTCTATATTCATTTTCAGCATCTAATTCTTCTCTAGATATATCTTCTGTATAATCAAATTCAGATTCAACAATATAACCTGCATTCTTTAAGATTTCTTTTGCTTCATTTAAATTCATTTTATTTACCTCTTATAATCTTAACGAATTTCTTTAATGTATCAAAAATCATCCTTTCCACTACTTAGTTCACTACTTAGTTAACTCCTTAAGTAATCTATTAACAATTTACGAACAATTTCAAAAAATTCTGTTCGCATGTTGTTAATATAATATGGGGCCTAAGGCAATGTGTGTGCTCATAAAGCCCACGCATGTGTCTAACTAATTTATTTATATATCCATTTCAAGGCCATTTTCTATTCTCTTTTTCAAAAGGTTTAATCTATAGAGAGACTAACTTGACTAACTTTTCAAAAGGTTTATATTACAAGTAGACTTTTGTTTAACCGATCGATCATTGCGCGCATAAAAATTTTTTATCGAGAAAAAATTATTAATATGATTAAATATAATATCCGGAGATGTCACCCAGACCAGGACTAAGTGCTGGACTAGTCCAGGACTATCTTTAGAGCCCCCGAGTTCAATTTAATCATATTAATAACTATTTACTCTGGGGAAGGATGACGGTTCCGAATCTAATGTTTTGCCTCTTTTGCTAGTGACAATATATATAAATTCAATTTGGATTGGCGCAATTCCAAGAATAGTTATCACTTGGATTCGGCCCGAAAAAATTTGTTCCTGCTGGATTCTCAGGGCATGGCATATCAGCATGATAGGTACATCCTGAAGGGCGCAGTTTAAACTTGCTGTGGTCCGTGATCATCACGTGTTAAATGTTTGGAGAAATGAATGTGGATGCAGTTCTGAGGGTTTTTTGTTAGATAGTCAGATAACAATGAAAAATCCATATTTAGACCAGCTTGGAGAGTTTGAGTCGTCGACTCGGGCTTGTTGTAAACTTTGTTTTACAATGTAGGAGCTCGTAATAAGCACATGAATGTAAACATCTTTTTACTTAAAAAGAAAAAGATTTTGACCAATGTAAAAAACATTTTACAAAAAATGGGGTTTACAGGATCCATGAAAATACTTATATTATACTTGTTAAAATTTAAGAGGCTGGTTGAAAAAAGGTTTAAAAAGGTCTCTTAGTTATCTAGGCTGAGTGGTTTAGGTAAAAAAGTTAAACAGTTAAAAAAGGAAGAAAAACTTATGAAGTTTTCTCAGATTAGCAAGTTGCTTGATGTTGTTGACCCGAAGCTCTCTATCATGCTGCAGGGTACTCATG
>CAYUUU010000096.1:0-1659 GCA_964448065.1 uncultured Gammaproteobacteria bacterium | reverse complement strand
TTAATGTCAACATGAAGGACTTGTTGGCAGATAGCAAAATAGAATAAGGTAGTATAAATAATGTCAAAGGAATGAAGCCAATTATAAAATATAGGGGAGGCAAAAGCAAAGAAATCCCCAACTTCATACAATTTATCCCCCAGAATTATGATAGATACGTGGAGCCTTTTTTAGGAGGAGCTGCGCTTTATTTTTATTTAGAACCGCATGCCGCATTAATAAATGATATAAACGACAAATTAATTAATTTTTATTTGTCGGTTAGAAATAATTTTAATGCACTGAGAGAAGAACTCACGAGTCTAGAAACAACTTATATCTCTAACCAAATAGCATATGAGAAGTTAAAAGCAACAGATACAACTTCTATTTATGTTGAGAACAAAAATGAAGCTTTATACTATTTGCTTAGAGATATGTTCAATGCTAAAATTGAAAAGAAATATTCTGACGCATCTTTATATTATTTTATAAATAAGACATCATATTCTGGTATGTTGAGATTTAATTCAAAAGGAGAATTCAATGTACCATTTGGTCGATATAAAAATTTTAATACGAAATTTGTGTCTAAGGCTCATTCTGAATTATTAAATAAGGCAGAAATTACCAATACTGATTATTCTGATGTATTTAACAGGTGTACCGCAAATGATTTCATTTTTTTGGATCCTCCATACGATTGCATTTTTACCGATTATGGTAATATTGAACAGAATGATTTTACAGAAGACGATCATGTAAGATTGGCGCAAGATTTTAGAAATTTACCTTCAAGGGCATTGATGGTAATAGGTAAAACGCCACTCACAGAAGATTTATACAGACCATTTATAAAAGCTGAGTATGAAAAGAAATACGCAGTTAATATACGAAACAGGTTCAAGTCTGAAAGTATGCATTTGATAATAACAAATTATTAATAGCGAATAATTATGGATTCTATTACACGAATTAAGAACTTTATCCACAACAGTTTCCCTGATTGGGAAATAGTCAATTTCTCAGATTACGAAAAGAAAATTGATTTTAGGAAAGATTGGAGTGAGCTATATCGGATTAATAATGAGGAAGTAATATTAATAGCATATACCAATATTAGTATTACGGGAACAGATCGAGCTAAGCCTCAATTAAGAGTATTTCTTGACGAGTATAAGAAACCTTTTTATTTTGCGAAAAAGCATCAATTACGGTTTTATCTTTTTTCGATTTTTACGAAAGAAGATGAAATGGCTAGAGGATTAACAAATTTTAATCCCAAAGAATATGTTATTTCAATAGAGACCAATCTTGACACCGAAGGTTCTAGAAGAGATTTAAGAAGTATTTATGATTATGCAAATGAGAAATTGAACGGAAGAAAATTTCTTAAATGTACTCGTGCCAATTACAAAGCAGATATCAACGAAGCCTCCTTTATTTATATAGGAACACCTGATGCTCCAGAGAAAGATACCTTTGAGCAATTTATTAACATTTTCGACTCCAGACCATATATAAATTCTTCGCAGGACACGAATAAACAATCATATAATCGTTCTTTGTCACTGGATGAAATTTACAATTATCATTTTTACATTGAGGCCATTAAATCGAAACCCTTCTTGCTTCTTGCTGGTATTTCTGGTACAGGTAAAAGCCGCATAGTTCGTGAAT
>CAYUUU010000095.1:0-1724 GCA_964448065.1 uncultured Gammaproteobacteria bacterium | reverse complement strand
ATATTTCTGTCGCTCTCCAAGATCCTGCTTTCAAAGACGATTTAAGAGAATTTATTAACAAAATATAGTTTAAAATTACGCCGATAGTATTTTTTCGCGCGCAGCATCCGAGGTGCATTTACCGAAGGGGTCGAGCACGTAAAAATATCTATCAAGTAATTAAATTATAAAAAATTTAATTATATTTATAAAAAAATGATTAAAAAAGCTGTTATTGCTGCTGCTGGTCGAGGCACTCGATTTTTACCAGTCGTCAAGGCCTATCCAAAAGAACTCGTTCCTATTTTATCTAAACCAAACATTCAATATTTAATTGAAGAAGCCATTGGGGCTGGAATTACTGACATTGCCATTGTTATCCGTAGTGGTGAAACCAGAATTGAAGATTATTTTTCTCTAGATAAAAATCTGGAAAAATATTTAATAGAAACCCAAAAAATTAGCTATCTAGACAGCCTTAAATCGATTTTATCCAAAGCCCACCTCACTTTTATCCAACAACCTACTAATTTGCCTTATGGCACCGGTTCCCCTCTTTTGGCTGCCAAAAAATTTATTGGTTCAGATGATTTTGCTTATTTTTACGGAGATGATTTTATTCTCGAACCTACCCCTGGTCAATTATTATCAAAAATGATTGCCAAATTAGATAAATATCAAGCTTCTTCAATTATGGCGGTTCAAGAAGTTTCTCGAGATGAAATTTCTCGTTATGGCAGTGTCAAATACTTAGATAATTCCCAATATCCAGATCAAATGATTGAAATTTGCGAAAAATTACCTTCAAATGAAGCTCCTTCCACTTCCGTTAACATTGGTCGTTTTGTCTGCAAAAATGAAATTTTAAAGAATATCGATATTAACCAACTCTCCCGAGATGGCGAATTATGGTTCACTGATGCTCTAACCAAATTAGCATCAGAAGGCATCGTACTAACTCAAAAAACCGAAAATGAGACTTGGATGACCACTGGTGATCCTCTTCGTTGGTTAAAAGCCAACATTGCTGTTGCCCTCCAACACCCTGAATTCAAAGACGAATTAACCAAATTTCTTAAGACTGTTTAAACCTAATTCACCTATTAAAATTTAGCGCAGATGGTATTTTTTTCGCGCGCAGCATCCAATCCGCCAACTGGCGGAGCAGGGGTCGAGCACGACAAAAAATATTATCAAGATAAATTTTAATTAATAATGAGAAATTTAATTTTATTTATAAAAATAAACATACACATCGAGTGAGTATTTGTCAGAATTTAACACTTCCACCTATAATTAAATTAATTAACATTTAATTTTATTTAGCTAGGCTTAACAAAGCTAATTATTATATAACTTGCCCTGTTGACAACGTCCTATAACAATATTATAATACTCTTATTCAGTTCATTGCACTTTACAAAATTTGATTAATGTATTAAAACTTAACACATTATCTTAAAGACAAAGGAGAGATTCAGAGTGTGGCTCCTCTAGGTTCTCGCACCCAGTTTCTCCTTTGTTTTTAAACTTTACTAAAAAAGCCGCCACTAGCGGCTTTTTTTATGATTTATATCCTATAACTTGACAAAACTGACACTAAATGATACACTCCAGGCATAATAATCATCATGATTATTATATAGATGAGCGTAAATGAAAGCAGGCTTTAGCGCCCAATTCCCTCTTTACCCTCAGTTCTTTAACAAGTTGTTTGTTATTTGAAAGTCGGTAAGATTTTTCTT
>CAYUUU010000094.1:0-1757 GCA_964448065.1 uncultured Gammaproteobacteria bacterium | reverse complement strand
TTTCTTTTATTAACTCTATTGCTAATATTTGTGAAAAAATTGGCGCTGATGTTAATAAGGTTAGTCAAGGTATGAAACTTGATAGTCGCATTGGTAAAAAAGCTTTCTTGAATGCTGGTTTGGGTTATGGTGGCAGTTGTTTTCCCAAAGATGTTAAAGGTCTTATTCAAATTGCCTCTGAAAATGAAGTCCGATTTTCCATTTTGGAAGCCGTCGAAGATACTAACATGGCTCAAAAACAATCTCTACTGGTTAAAATTCAAAAACTTCTCGGCGAAGATTTACACAATAAAAACATTACTGTTTGGGGATTAGCATTTAAACCTCACACTGATGATGTTCGAGAAGCTCCATCTTTAACTGTTATTCGACAATTACTTGATAGGGGAGTTAACGTCAAAGTTTTCGACCCAATTGCTACCGAACAAGCCAAAAAAATTCTTGACGGCAAAATTGAATACCAAGACAATTTATTGGACTCTGCCAAAAATGCTGATTGTTTGGTTATTGTTACCGAATGGCCAGAATTTAAAGAAATCGATTTAAACCAATTAAAAACCAATCTTAAACAACCAAACATTGTTGATGGTCGAAATGTTTTTGAAATTGAACAAATGAAAAAAGCCGGTTTCAACTATATTTCAGTTGGTAGATAAAACTTTATAAACTTGATAAACTAAATTATGAAAATACTTATCGTCGGTGGAGCTGGTTATATTGGCTCTCATATTAACAAAGAATTAAATAAACAAGGTTTTGAAACCGTTGTTTTTGACAGTTTAGTTAAAGGCCATCAAGAAGCTGTAAAATGGGGAGAGTTTTTCCAAGGAGATTTAGCCAACATTGAAGATCTTCGTCAAGTTTTTTCTAAATATAAAATTGATGCTGTTTTGCATTTTGCCGCTTTTATTGAAGTCGGTGAATCGGTTAAAGATCCTCAAAAATATTATCAAAACAATGTTAAAAATACTTTAAATCTTTTTCAGGTAATGTTGGAAAATGATGTTAAAAAAATAATCTTTTCCTCTACTGCGGCTACTTTTGGTAATCCTCAATATACTCCAATCGATGAATTACATCCTCAAATTCCAATAAATCCTTATGGTCAAGCCAAATTAATGGTTGAAAAAATTTTGGCCGATTACGATATTGCCTATGGTCTAAAATATGTTGCTCTAAGATATTTTAATGCTTGCGGTGCTGATTTAGATAATGAAATTGGGGAAAATCACACTCCAGAATCTCATTTAATTCCTCTAATTTTGGATGCCGCTATTGGTAAACGAGAAGATATTAAAATTTTTGGTACCGATTATCCAACTCCAGATGGTACTTGTGTCCGTGACTATATTCATGTCACCGACCTAGCTCAAGCCCATATTTTAGCCTTGCAATATTTGCTAAATGGTAACGACAGTAATTATTTCAATTTGGGTAATGGCAAAGGTTTCTCTGTCAAAGAAGTTATCGATATGGCCAAAAAAGTTACTGGTGTTGATTTTAAAGTTACTGAAGTCGAACGACGAGCTGGTGATCCACCAGAACTAGTCGCCGACTCCACCAAAGCTAAACAAGTTTTAAAATGGCAACCACAATATGCCGATTTGGAAACTATTGTTAAAAGCGCTTGGGCTTGGCACCAAAAGAAATAGATTAGTTTAAAGTTTATAAAGTAAAAAGTTGAAAGTTTTTTGAAAATACTTTATTATTACTTTGCTTTGTCAAGAGTCCCGATGAAAATCGTGGCAGCAACCGAG
>CAYUUU010000093.1:0-1779 GCA_964448065.1 uncultured Gammaproteobacteria bacterium | reverse complement strand
AACGCGATTTTAGTAAATTAAAATTACCTTTTGGAATTCTTTCTAGTGAAATTACCAAAAGTATTGAAGATGATTATGAAGAAGATCGTCGTCTTTTTTACGTCGCTTTAACCCGAGCCAAAAAACAAATTTATCTTTCTTATTCTCAATATAAAGAAAGTGGTAAAAGCCAAAACGCTTCTGTTTTTATTTCTGAAATCGACAGTCAACTAGTTGAAAATATTAAATTTAATGACAAAGCTGCCGCTCTTAAAACTTACTATCAATTTACCGACGTTTCTCACGATTTAAAACCAGATTTATCAGAATACTTAAAAGATTATTTAGCCAATCATTACAAATTTAATGTTTCTCATCTTAATTCCTATCTTCGTTGTCCTCTCTGTTTTTACTACAAAACCATTCTCCGAATTCCTCAAAACAAAGAGAAATTTAGTAGTTTTGGCACCGCTATTCATCAAGCCCTTTCCTATCTTTATCAAAAGAAATCAAAAGACGAAATTATGGCCAGTTTTGAGCAAAGTTTAAAAAATGAACGTTTACCAAAAGCTGATTATTTATGGTGTCTCGAAAATGGTCAAAAACTTCTCACCGAATATTACGATCAATATTTCGATTCAATTAAAGACAATAATATTTCTGAATACAATTTTGCCATGGAAAATATTGTCTACAAAGACATTCCTTTAACTGGAAAAATCGATTTAATCGAAAAACAAGACAATGGCAAAATTAATGTTATCGATTTTAAAACTGGTAATTCTGACAGTAAATATAAAGAACTCGGTCCGGATGGGGATTATTATCGTCAAATTGTTTTTTACAGATTACTTCTCGATATTAAAAACGATTCTCGTTTCCAGTTTAATCAAGGTATTATTGATTTTGTTGAAAAAAGTAAATTAAAAAAATCTTTTATTCGCAAAGAAATTAATGTTACCGATGAAGATTTAGCTAAATTAAAAGCTCAAATCGAAGATGTTTATCAAAAAATTACCAATTTAGAATTCTTTGAAATTGGTAAAGATTGTAAAGACAAAGATCATTTACATTATCTATTAAAATAACTCATGCAAATAAAAATAAAACGTTTTGATAAAACTTTACCCCTACCAGTTCATAAAACCAGTGGTGCAGTTGCCGTCGATTTGTATTCTCGAGTTGAAACCACCATTGCTCCTCATCAAATTGGTTATGTCCCAATGAATGTCGCCATTGAAATTCCTCAGGGTTATTTTGTCATGATGGCTCCTCGTAGTTCCACTCACAAACTAGGACTAATGGGGGCTAATGGAGTTGGTATTTTTGACAGAGATTTTTGTGGTGATAACGATGAATATAATTTTATTGCTCTCAATTATACAGACCAACCAGTTACCGTTGAAAAAGGTACTCGCCTCTGTCAATTGCTTTTAATTAAATGCGAAAACTTTGAATTAGATGAAGTTGATACTATGGGTAATCCCTCTCGTGGCGGCATCGGCAGCACAGGAAACAAATAATAAATCTCTCCATTTTCAATCTCCCCTAACCCCTCTTTGACAAGAGGGGAACTAACTCATCAATTTTATTTTTTACACTTTCAATATTATTAATCACTTCTTCATTTGTAAATCTTATTGTTGTAATTCCAATTCGTTCCAAAAATTTATCTCTCATTTCATCCGTTCCTTTCTTTTTAATATGTGAACCTCCATCAACTTCAATCGCTAATGATAATTTTGAGCAATAAAAATCAATAATAAATCTATCGATTGGTTTTTGTCTTAAAAATCTATA
>CAYUUU010000092.1:0-1927 GCA_964448065.1 uncultured Gammaproteobacteria bacterium | reverse complement strand
GTGAAACTCAGTCCTGCAGTAATTGCGGTGACTACCAAGCTCGTCGTTTAAATACCAAAGTTAAAATCGATGGTAAAAACGAACTAGTTCACATTCTTAACGCCACCTTAGTAACCGATCGCGCCGTCTTGGCTATAATTGAAAACAATCAACAAGCCGATGGTAGTGTAAAAATTCCGAAAGTCTTACAGCCACTTTGTGGTTTTGAGATTATTAGGCCCAAAAATAGCTAGAGGAGCCACCCCTTCCGGCTACTCTAGTCATACGATTGGAGTTGCCGGATAGGTGCTTTATAACTTTTTACTTTATAAACTTGATAAACTAATCTATGTTTAATTTAATTAAAAATATTTTCGATGAAAATGCTAAAAGATTAAAATCTTATCAGCCTATCATTAAAAAAATTAATGACTTTGAATTCGAAATTTCTAAACTTGACGACAAACAATTATCTGCCAAAACAATTTACTTTAAAGAATTACTAAAATCCGGTAAAACTCTGGATGATATTTTGCCAGAAAGCTACGCTGTCTGTCGTGAAGCCATTCGTCGTGTTATCGGTGAACGAGCTTATGATGTTCAATTAATGTCTGCTATTACTCTCCATCAGGGAGCTATTTCGGAACAACGTACCGGAGAAGGTAAGACTCATTCAGTTGTTTTTCCTGCTTACTTAAATGCCTTAACTGGACTTGGTGTCCACATTGTTACTCCAAACGATTATTTAACCCGTGTTGGTGCTGGTTGGTATCCAAAAGCCTTAAATTTTTTAGGTGTTTCCACTTCTTGTATTGTTAATGAACAATCTTTTATTTTGGATCCAGAATATACCAACAAAGATGAAACTATTGATGATCGTTTAGCTCATCTTCGTCCAGTCACTCGTAAAGAAGCTTATTTAGCCGATGTTACCTATGGAACTAACAATGAATTTGGTTTTGATTATCTTCGCGACCATATGGCCCCAGATCAAGACAGAGTTGTTCAACGACCTCACAATTTTGCCATTGTCGATGAAGTTGATTTCGTTTTAATTGATGAAGCTCGAACTCCTCTAATTATTTCTTCCCCAAACAATCAACCAGTTGATAAATATTATCAATATGCCAAGATTGCCTCTCAACTTCAACCTACAGATTATGTTATCGATGAAAAATCTCGATCAGCCACCTTGTCTGAATATGGTATTAGAAAAGTTGAAAAAATTATAAATGTTAACAATCTTTACGAAGAATCTTTCGAAACTATTCATTATATTGAAAATGCTATCAAGGCCCAGGCTATTTTTCATAAAGACAAAGATTACGTTATTAAGGATAATGAAATAATTATTGTTGATGAATTTACTGGTCGTCTAATGCCTGGTCGTCGCTGGTCAGATGGTCTCCATCAAGCTGTTGAAGCCAAGGAAAATGTTACTGTTCAACGTGAGTCTCAAACCTGGGCTACTATTACTTTTCAAAACTACTTCCGTCTTTATCAAAAATTAGCTGGTATGACCGGAACTGCTGCTACCGAAGCCGAAGAATTCAAAAAAATTTACGACTTAGATGTTGTCCAAATTCCTACTAATAAAACTAAACAACGTATTGATAATAACGATTTAATTTTTAAATCTCAAAGATCAAAATATACCGCTGTTGCCAATTTTGTTGAAGAAAAACATAAGCTTGGTCAACCAGTTTTAATTGGTACTACTTCTATTCAAAAAAACCAAATCATTTCTTCTTTGTTAACCAAAAAAGGCTTACCACATCAAGTTTTAAATGCTAAAAATCATCGATCAGAAGCTGAAATTATTTCCAAAGCTGGTAAAAAAGGAGCTATTACTGTTGCTACCAACATGGCTGGTCGTGGTGTTGATATTATTCTTGGTGGTCCAAAAGAAGATGTTGATCAAAAGATTTGGCAAAAAGAACATGATGAA
>CAYUUU010000091.1:0-1955 GCA_964448065.1 uncultured Gammaproteobacteria bacterium | reverse complement strand
AAAAGATCGGTGTTATGTTTGGTAATCCCGAAACTACTCCTGGTGGTTTAGCTCTTAAATTTTATGCTTCAGTTCGTATTGATTTACGTAAAATTGCCAACATTAAAACCCCTGCTGGTGAATCTATTGGTTCCCAACATCGTGCTCGCATTATTAAAAATAAAGTTGCTCCACCTTTCCGTGAAGCCGAGTTCGACATTATGAATACCGAAGGTATTTCTATTTATGGAAGTTTAGTTGATGTTGCTGTTCAACATGACCTTATTTCCAAATCCGGAGCTTTCTTTAAGGTTAATGGTCAAAATATCCAAGGTCGAGAGGGTGCTAAAAATTATCTTAAACAAAACCCAAAAGTTGCCCAAGATATTAAATCTCAAATTTGGGAAAAAATTAAACAATCAACTGATTTAGCTAAACCAGCTAAAGCTTCAATTGAAACTGACGAAGAATAATGTTGCAGTTAATTTCTATTAAGTCAGCCAGTAAGATTAAAAATCGAGTCTGGCTGACTTTTTCTGATTCATCGTTTTTGCCTTTTTTTATTGATGATGTCGTTAAATTATCATTACAGAAAAATCAAGAAATCGATGATCAAAAATTAGAATTAATTACTATCAAATCATTGTTTTACGTCGGTCAAGAATATGCTCTTCGCCAAATTGCCATTTCTCCTAAGACTGAAAAAATTATAAAACAAAAATTAAAAACTTTTTTTTATAAAACTATTATTAAATATCAAATCAAAACCAAAATTAATATTGAAGATATATCTGCTGATATTTTGACCAATTTAAATAGTAAAGGATTATTAGATTCCAAATCATTTATTGATTATTTTGTTAAAAAAAATCAGCACAAATCTAAACGTCAAATTTTATTTTTACTTCAACAACAGGGTATTAACCCTAATTTAGTTTCTTCAGATTTTTTTGATCAGACTAATGATGTATTTAAAATAAAAAAAATATTAAATAAAAAAAATATTAATATTGATGATTTTTCCGATTTTAACAAAAAAAATAAAATAATTAGTTCACTTTATAATAAGGGTTTTTCTTTGTCGGACATCAAATGTGCAATTGACGATTTGTTTAATTCTCGATAAAATACATCAACTTAATTTTTAAATTAATATTATTTATAATTTTAGCTTTTTATTCTCAAAGAAATTTCACCATGTTAATTAAATTAGAAAACAAAACTCTGTTTCTAGCTTAAATAAAGCCTTGGGTTTTCTGCGGACTAAAAAGTATTGGAGAACCAATATGTTAGATTTTTTTCTTAGTCGAGTTAAGGGTTTGTTTGGTGGCCCAGTTAATGAAACTAATAAATCACCAAAATTACCAGTTACTAAAAAAACTTCCAATAAAAAAGAAGAAGTTTCTGTTGTCACTGCTCAAGCTGACAATAATAGAGTAGTTTTTTCGCTTAATAAAAAATCAGAAGAAGAAAAACCAATTCAAACTGCTCCTGTTGTCAATCCTGTTAATCAGGCTGTTATTAATGCTCAAATTGATACTGCTTTGCAAAATGCTAAAAGAATTGAACTTGAAGCTAAAAATAAAGAAGCGGAAATTTTTCAAAGACTTTCATCTTTGGATGAAAAAGAAAAATATTTAATTCAACGAGAAAAATCTTTGGATGCTCAAAATGTTGAATTAAAAAATAAATTAAATAGTGTTGATGATTTATATCGTAAACAACTAGAAAAATTAGAAAATATTTCTGGTCTAGATGTTGAAAAAGCTAAACAATTAGTTATCAGTAGTACCGAAAAAAGAATGTCTAGTTGGGTATCTAAAAAAATTGAAGAAGCCAGAAGTGAAATTAAACAAAAAGAAGAAGAAATTACTAAAGAGGTAATTGTAGAAAATATTCGACATGGATTAACCGATTATGTGGCCGAATACACTGTTTCCACTATTTCTCTTCCAGATGAAACTGTTAAAGGAAAA
>CAYUUU010000090.1:0-1962 GCA_964448065.1 uncultured Gammaproteobacteria bacterium | reverse complement strand
CTCATGGTCATCCAAAAGTAACTTTTTCAGGAAAATTTTATAACAGTGTTCAATACGATGTAGAAGTTGATGGTCGAATTGATTATGATAAATTACAAGCCTTAGTTTTGGCAGAAAAACCAAAAATGATAATTGCCGGAACTACAGCTTATCCATATATTTTGGATTTTAAAAGATTTGGAGAAATTGCTGATAGTGTTGATGCTTGGTTGGTAGCGGATATTTCTCATATTGTAGGACTAATTGTGGGTGGAGTTCATCCAAGTCCAGTAGATTACTGTCATGTAATCACTTCGACGACTCACAAGAGTTTAAGAGGCCCACGAGGAGCAATTATTGGAGTAACCAAAAAAGGATTAGAAAAAGATCCAGAGTTAGATAAAAGAATTGATAAAGCAGTTTTCCCAGGGATGCAGGGTGGTCCTCATCAAAATAATATTGCTGCTTTGGCAGTAGCTTTTGCTGAAGCTGACACTCCAGAATTTAAAGAATATGCGGCTCAAATAGTTAAAAATGCCAAAGCCCTAGCTGAATCCTTAAGAAAAAATGGAATTAAAGTTTATGGAACTGAAAATCATTTAATGGTGGTGGAAGTTGGTTTAGAAAAAGGAAAAGATGCTGCTATTAAATTAGAAGAAGAGGGAATAATCGTTAATGCTAACACTGTTCCACATGAACAAGGCAGTCCATTTAGACCATCAGGAATCAGAGTTGGAAGTCCAGCTATGACTACTCGAGGTTGGAAAGAAAAAGATTTTGAAGAGTTAGGCAATAAAATTGCCAAGATTATAAAAGAAATATAGTTTTATTATTTGGCTAGATGGTATTTTTGTCGTGCTCGACCCTTTCGGCAAATGCACCTCAGATGCTGCGCGCGAAAAAATATCATCTGCGCCAAATTTATATTAATTCTTTTTTTTGAATATCCAGATACCAGTCGGAATAAGAAGGAAGAAACCAAAGAATTCCAATAATTGAGGCCAAAAGAAAATATAGACCTGCCTGCCGGCAGGCAGGTTGTTGATGGTCGATGGGAGTTGCCAACCATTAGCCCAGTTGTTGACTAAAACATGGTCTTTTAAAAAGATTGGTTTAAGACCGTTAAAGGAAAAAGCGATCCAACCTTTGTGAAATGATTGATGTAGAACAAGATAAGAATCATTAGTTTGATTGGTTTTTATTTTGTAAAAAAATATATTTGATTTTGATTCAAGATAATTATTAGCAGGTGTTTGGTATTCAGTAATAGGGGAGATATTGTTTTGGTAAGGATAAATTTCAGGATTTTTTATTTCATTTGTGGAATTAATCTTATTAAAACTAGGGTTATCAAATAAAACAGTTAACCCAGTATCGAAAGAAAAATTTTCCATTTTGGGAATTAAAAACCAAGTTGTTTGCCAATCAGTTGATTTTTCTATTTGATTTCTAAAAAAATAATAATGAGAATGATTATCAAATACGGAAATAATAGGAGTTTGACCACTAATATTTTTTGATTCTATTTTAAGAAGATAATCTTGATTGAATTTTAAATCGGGAAAATTGAATCCTAAGGTATTGTGAGATTGTTTGTTTTCAAAATGAAAATAGTTTTGATTATTATCAGTAATTTGAGTAATTAAAGAATCTTTTATAATCCCATGATCAAAAGGATAGATAATAGACCCTGATGATGGAAGATTTTTAGGTTGAAAATTTGGATCAAAATGAGCAATTAAAGAAGCACTATTAATGGTATTAGTAGAATAAATTTTAGTTGGATTTTGATATTGAAAAATAAAA
This sequence comes from uncultured Gammaproteobacteria bacterium, assembly GCA_964448065.1. Lineage (GTDB taxonomy): Bacteria > Patescibacteriota > Microgenomatia > UBA12405 > UBA12405 > WARW01. The sequence continues at coordinate 177 of CAYUUU010000090.1, read as the reverse complement.
ATTGAACCAAAATTTTTGACTAATTTTAAACCTTCAATTTGAGAAATAATGTCAAATTCTGAAGAGGCTAATTTACCATAAATTTTTTCATCAGGAAAATAAATGTTTTTATCGAGAACAATATATTCAACAGAATATTTATCAATAAGATTTTTTATGGCTAGAGGATTTTTTTGT
>CAYUUU010000089.1:0-1979 GCA_964448065.1 uncultured Gammaproteobacteria bacterium | reverse complement strand
AATAGCTTTAACTTATTTATTTACCAACAAAGATCTAATAGTTTGATGTAGTTTATGGGGTATTAGATATTAAATAAATTATGGAAAATGGAGAATCAACAAATTACCAGGAAACAGTTAAAATAGAAAATAGTGTTATTAAATCAAGATTTGAGCAATCTAACACAAGTAGATTAATAGAATATGTGACTGGTTTAAAAATTGAAGATCTAAAATTAATTGAAAAATTAGAAAGCGATCAAATAATTGTTCGAGAAAAATATAAATTGCCTAAAAAAGAAGATAGATTTGATAATCCAGAGGATTATGAAAAATATTTAAGAAAAATAGCTGAGGAAAATGGAGTTAAGGTAGTAAGTAAAGAGGAGTATACTGCAGAATATGATAAAGATTTTTTTGAAAACAGTTTTTTGGCTGGGGCTGTTTACGATAATGATCATAAAGTAATTGCAGTTGATATTGATAATTCCGATGAAAATAGTTATTTTAAAAGTTTGATTAATTTTGAACACGAAACAATTCATTCTTTGCAAGATAAAAATTCTCCAAATATGGGAATAGAACAACAAGAATACGAAGCTTATGTGGCTAATTGGAATATAGATTATTTAAAAAGAAATCCAGATGCTATTGGAACAGTTTTTGATTTTGCAGTTGGTGGTTCAGTGAATAATTGGTATAGAGAAGAAAATAAAAAAAATGAACAAGAAGTAAAACCAAAATGGAGAGATCCAGAATATTTTTTGAAAAATGTTGATTATATTAGTCAAGAAAAAATTGAAAGTTATAAAAATGAGTCTTTGGGTTTGCTTCGGGATAGTGTAAAATGAGTTTATGATTTCTAGTTTAAAAGGAAAAATTTCTAGGATTGGGAATAATTTTGTGGAGATTGATGTTCATGATGTAGGTTATTTAGTGTGGTGTGGTCAAAATTTTTTAAAGCGTCGAAATGTGGATGAAGAATTGAAAATTTATACTTATCAAGCGGTATCTGAAAATGATATTAGTTTATTTGGTTTTGAAACTAGAGATGAAGTAAGTTTATTTAAAATGTTAATTTCAGTTTCAGGTGTTGGTCCAAAAAGTGGTGCTCAAATAATGGGACAGACAGGAAGTGAAGAAATTATTAAAGCAATTGGAAATGCAGATGTAACTTTTTTTGAAAAAATAAAAGGAATTGGTAAAAAAACAGCTCAAAGAATAATTGTTGATTTAAAATCTAAGGTTGGTGGTTTAGGGGAATTGGATTTAGCCACCGACGCTAAAACTATGGCAGCCGAGGATAATGATTTAATTTTAAGTTTAAAACAACTTGGTTTTGATCGAAAAGAAATTGAAAAAGTAATATCAAAATTACCAAAAGAATTAGAAACAATTGAAGATAAATTAGGTTGGTGTTTGGCTAATTTATAATTAATAATTAAGAATTAATAATTAAGAATAATGGATAAAAAAATTTTGGATGAAAAAGCCGAAGTCAGTGAAAAGATGGTGGAAAAAAGTTTAAGACCACAAAAAATAGCTGAGTTTATTGGTCAGGAAAAACTGAAAGATCAATTAAAAATTTTTTTGGAAGCGGCTAAGAACAGAAATGAAGCTTTGGATCATATTTTATTTTATGGTCCTCCAGGTTTGGGAAAAACGACTTTGGCTTGTTTAATGGCAAGGGAAATGGGTAGTAATATTAAAATGACATCTGGTCCAGCTTTAACTAGAGCTGGGGACTTAGCTTCGATTTTAACGGGACTTAAAAAGGGTGATTTTTTGTTTATAGATGAAATTCATAGATTAAATAAATTAGTGGAAGAAATGCTTTATTCAGCCATGGAAGATTTTGCTTTGGATATAGTTTTGGGCAAAGGACCATCGGCTAAAACAGTTCGATTAAATTTGCAAAAATTTACTTTGGTGGGAGCGACAACTAGAATTGGTTTAATTTCTGGACCAATGAGAGATAGATTTGGTTATGTTCAACAATT
>CAYUUU010000088.1:0-1998 GCA_964448065.1 uncultured Gammaproteobacteria bacterium | reverse complement strand
GTATTTTTTTACCTAATAAGTACGAATCCTAGAAATCCAACAATGAGAATATAAATAAGACAAGGGATAATAATTCTTTTAATGACTTCCCTTTCTTGGCCTTTTAGACCAACGACGGTTAGAGCGGGAAGAATATCAGCCAGAGCAACCATGTTGCCAGCGGCGCCACCAACTAATTGGAGAGATAAAATCATGGCGGTGTTAAAACCCATAGCTAAACTAATATTTTGGAAAATGCCACCAAACATAATATTGGAAATAGTAACAGAACCGGTTAAAAAGCTGCCAAAAGCACCAACAATTGGAGCTATAAAAGGTAAAAATGGAGTTTTAAAATTGTTGGCAATAATTTGTAAAATAGAATAATTTCCAGAAATGTTTTGATTAGAATAAATCATTAATTGAACCATGATGGAAATAGTGGCAATAACCAGAAAAGGTTCGATGGCTTTGATAAAAGATTCTTTAATTGTTTTGAAATTATTTTTTCTACTTTTTTCATACAAAATAATAGTTGGAATAGTAGCCAAAATAAAAATTAATCCCGGATTAAAAAGAGTAAAAGTGTGTTTAAGACCAAAATTGAGAGTGAAATTAAGATGACTAAAACAAAATTTACCAACGATTAATAAAAAAATAAAAAGAAGATAAGGAAAAAAGACTTTTAAAGGTGAAATCTTTTCGGTTTTTAGAGATTCTTGACGAAGAGTTCTGGTCTGACGAGGAATAAATATTTTAAATTTTATAGCAATAAGAACAATTAAAAGTCCAATAACTGAACCAATAATTGAAGGAAATTCTTGACCTAGAAAGGTTAAAAAAACTGAAGGAACAATAAAGGCAATTCCAGAAAAAATAGCAAAAGGTAAGGCTTCGAAAAAATGAGTTTTTCGATCTTTTTGGCCAAAAGTGGAAAACCATAAAATAAAGATAGGGACAATTAAACCAACTAAATTAAAAAGTGAAGCATAGAGAGGAACATTGGTAAGGTTTAATCCGGCAAAACCAACTCGAATGGGAGTTCCAGCAGCACCAAAGGCACCAGCAGTACTGTTGCCTAACATGGCAACTGAGACGGCGGATATTGGAGATAAACCAATCCCAATTAAAAGTGGAGTGACTACAGTTGCGGGAGTGCCAAAACCAGCTGTGCCCTCTAAAAAATTTTCTAAAAACCAAGCTAAAAGAATTATTTGAAGACGGTAATCTGGAGAAATTTTTTCTAAATATAAACAAAGATTGTCAATTATTTTGGTTCTTTTTAGGGTTTCTAAAAAGAATAAAGCACCAAAAATTATTAATAAAATATCAGTGGCAACAAATGTTCCTTTTAAAAAGGAAGCTCCAATAAAATTTGGCTGCATTTGCCAAACAAAAACAACTAAAAACAAAGTAACTAAAAGGGAGATTAAAGAAATCCAAATAAGTTTTATCTTTTTAAAAAAAACTAGAATTACAAATAAAACTAAAGGAACAAGCGAAAGAAATAACATTAAATAAATGCTATCACAAAATTAAAAAATAAACGGCAAATTATTTTTTAAGTCTTTTTGTAAGACTCAAAATTGGTGGCAACAACAGGACTAAGAAGTTGGAGTTCAGTAATAACTTTTTTTCTGATATCGGAAGAATAGACAATGCCGTTGACAGCCACAGTGGGAAGCCATTTTTGAATTTTGGCCATAATGATTTCAGACTCGGCTAAAGTACACCCGGCCTTGGTAATACCAGCAACAATTTTATCCTGATCAAAGTCAACTATTCGACCACCTCGTTTATAAACTTGATACATAAAAAGACTCACCTCCTTTTAAATATCAACTCTAATCAATTTAATTATACCATTTTAGACAGCATGGGAATTTTTTTTAAACCTTCTCCCGCTGCTGAGGGACTTGCCTGACGGCAGGCAGGTGACACAATGATTATTTTTTAATTTTGTGAAATTTTTTGGTTAAGAAATTGAGAATTTTGCCATTATCAATGTCCCAACGATTA
>CAYUUU010000087.1:0-2103 GCA_964448065.1 uncultured Gammaproteobacteria bacterium | reverse complement strand
TTATAATCTGTCATGGATTCGAAATCTTTAATCCTCGCCAAAAGTTTTTTAAATCAAATCGTTACTGTCACCATCGATCGACCTCTTGGTAGTCTTCATCCAAAATGGAATTATAAATATCCTCTTAATTATGGTTATTTAGCCAATATTTTTGCTCCTGATGGTGAAGAATTAGACGCTTATATTCTGAAAATTAATCAATCGCTTAAAGAATTTACCGGTCAAGTTGTTGCCATTATTCATCGACTCGATGATGACGATGATAAATTAATTGTTCTTCCAGAAAACGAATCAATCACCGACGAAGAAATTGAAAAAGCTGTAAATTTCCAAGAACAATTTTTTAAGCACGAAATTATTAGAGTATAATTTGTTATGGAAAATAAGATAATTTTTCAAACCACCACTAAGTCCGGTGAAATTGTTTCTTTCCGTTATTTTACTCTCAAAGATGCTTCATCAATGATGGATTATATTAATAAAATTTCTGCCGAAAAAACTTTTATTAGAATGCAAGGTGTTCAAAAAACTTTAAAAGAAGAAAAAACTTGGATTAAAAATTTTTTAAAAAACAAAGACAAAATAGTTGTTATTGGGGCTTTTATTGAAAATAAATTAATTGGAATTTGTGACATTAGTCTTGGTTACGGAGCTACCAGTCATGTTGGTGATTTTGGTATAACCGTTGATAAAGAATATAGAGGTGAGGGTATTGGTAAAATTTTAATGGAACTAGTAATCCAAAAATCCATTAAAAATATTAAGGGGTTAAAAATAATTACTCTTGAGGTTTTTGACCTTAATTTAATTGCTAAAAATCTTTATAAAAAAATGGGATTTATAGAATATGGAAAATTACCTAATGGACTTAAACGACGAGGTAAATTTTCTGATTCAATTTTAATGTATAAATTGGTCAAATAATCAAATGATACACTTTGATACATTTATTAACTTGCGATAAATCTGCGGGTATTATTTTTCTTCGGTTTTGATACAATAAACTCAATAAATGATTGATATAAATTTACTTCGTCAACAACCCCAAATCGTCAAAACCGCGCTTCAAAATCGCCAAAAAGATCCTTCTGTTGTTGACCAAATTTTATCAATCGATAAAGACCGTCGCCAAGTTTTAATTCAAGTCGAAGACCTCCGTTCACAACAAAATTCTTTAAGTCGTGGTTTCAAAGGTAAACCAACTGAAGACCAAATAAAGGAAGTTTCTATTGTTAAGGATAAATTAAAAATTCAAGAAACTGAATTAAAAACTCTCGAAGATAAACAGAATTTATTACTAGAAGAAATTCCAAACATTCCTGCCGAAGATGTTCCAGTTGGTAAAGATGAATCTGAAAATGTCGTTTATAAAACTGTTGGAGAAATTCCTAAATTTGATTTCCAACCCCTCGACCATGCTGACCTTGGTGAAAAATTAGACATCATCGATATTAAAAAAGCGGCTCAAGTTTCTGGTTCTCGTTTTGGTTATTTCAAAGGTCAAGGTGCTATTTTGGAAATGGCTGTCATGCATTACGCTTTTAATAAATTAGCTCAAAAAGATTTTGTTGGGATGATTCCACCGGTCATGATCAAAGGTAGTACTGAATGGAAATGTGGTTATGCCAGTAATAAAAATTTAATGGGTGCTTATTATTCAATTCCAGAAGATGACTTAATTTTCATCAGTAGTTCTGAGCATTCAGTTGTTCCATATCATATGGATGAAATTCTAGACGCTAAATCTTTTCCAATTAAATATGTAAATTTCTCTCCATGTTTTAGACGAGAAGCTGGTACTTATGGTAAAGATATGAAAGGTATCCTCCGAGTTCATTTTTTTAATAAAGTCGAAATGAATGTTTTTACTCTTCCAGATTATAAAATTTCTGATGCTATGTGTTTAGAAATGCTAAATAATGAAGAAGAATTAATGCAAGAATTTGGAATTCCTTATCAAATTGTTAAAAACTGTACTGGAGATTTACCTCAACCAAATCGTCGTATGTACGATATAAATTCTTGGTTCCCAGGTCAAAATGCTTATCGTGAAACTCAGTCCTGCAGTAATTGCGGTGACTACCAAGCTCGTCGTTTAAATAC
>CAYUUU010000086.1:0-2108 GCA_964448065.1 uncultured Gammaproteobacteria bacterium | reverse complement strand
CACCACAAATTATGGAAATGATGGTTTTATTCAAACTAAAAATTATTTAAAAAATGAAAAGATAGATTTTGTAGGAGATAAAAATTTGGTAATTAAAAAAAATAATGGAACAAAATTTGGATTTATAGGCATGGATTTTGTGGTTAATAAACCAACAGAGACTGATTATGAATTTATTAAAGAATCTAAAAAAAGTGTTGATGTGTTGATAGTTATGCTTCATTGGGGAGTGGAATATACTTCTAGTCCAACTGATAATCAAAAATTAATAGCTAAAAAAATAATTCAATCTGGAGCTGATGTGATTGTTGGAGGACATCCTCATTGGCCACAAGACATTGAATATATTGAAGATAAACCAGTTTTTTATTCACTGGGTAATTTTGTGTTTGATCAATCGTGGAGTGAAGAAACTAAAAAAGGATTAGTAATTAGGTTAAAATTTCGAGAAGACAAATTGATTGGATTTGACAAAATGCCTATTTATATGAAGAATTTTGGACAACCAGAGTTTAATTAATAATTAATAATTAAAGTCTATAAAGTAAATTTAATTTAATAACTCATCTAAATTTTTCATGCTCGACCCCTTCTCCGCCAGCTGGCGGATCGGATGCTGCGCGTGAAAAATTTAAACTCGTTATTTTTTATTAAATTTCAGTTCCAAAAAATTAGAGTAATTTGAAGGATTTGAGGAAGGTTTCACACTCGGTTTTGAGAGCGGATTTGCCATTGTGAACACATTGAAGGGTGTAATTTTTGTTATTGTATTGAATATCGACTATAGTTTGAGAATCGGTGTCGTAACGATAAGTGTTTTGACCAGAAATAACTAGATTACCACTAAAATTACGATCGGGAGTTGTCCAGGCCCATTGATTATTTAGACCAACGTGAACAGCAAAATTACCAGAGTTTGAATAAAAAGTATATCGATTACCACTAGTTTCTTTGTCTTGATAAAGTTTTCGATAAGAATTATAAATAATGGAAAAACCATCAGTAGAACTGGAAAAAGTTAATTCAGTTGGGGTTGGAGTGGCAATTGTAGTAACAATTGGAATTATGGTTGGAGTGAGAGTTGGGGTGATAGTAATTTTGGCACTAGGAGTAGCAGTTGGAGTAATTTTTTTAGCTGCGGTTGGGGTGGCAGTAGGAGTAATTTTAATTTTAGTAGAAGAAGTAGCAGTAGGAGTAACAGTAATAGAAACAGTAGGAACAATAGTTATTTCTGGAGTAGGAGTAATTGAGATCGTCGATGATAGATCGTCGATCGTCGATGGAGTTGATTTTTGGGAATTAATTATGTAAAAAATGCCAAAGGCTGATAAAATCAACAAGATTATAGAAGGAATGAGATATTTAAGATTTTTTGAATCCATACATTTATAATACAGTATTAATGAAAATATTAGCAATAGAAACTAGTTGTGATGATACTTGCGCTGCCGTTTTGGAAAACGACTGCCTGTTATCGAACGTAATTTCTTCTCAAACTGATTTGCATGCTAAATGGGGTGGAGTGGTACCAGATATTGCCAAAAGAGCTCATATGGAAAATATTGAACCAGTAATTGCAGAAGCACTATTAAAAGTTAAAAGTTTGTCAAGTTCATCAAGTTTATCAAGTGAAAAGATTATTGAGAAATATATTAAAGATATTGATGTGATTGCGGTGACACAAGGACCAGGATTAGCAATCGCCTTGGGAGTAGGAGTAAATAAAGCCAAAGAATTGGCAATTAAATATAATAAAAAAATGATTGGAGTTAATCATGTGGAAGGCCATATTTTGGCTAATTTAATTAAAAACAAATTGGGAAAACCAGAAAGAGAAATTGAATTTCCAGCTTTGGCAATGACAGTTTCGGGAGGACATACAAAGATTATTTTGGTAGAAAATCTCGATTCAAAACCCTTCCCCAACCCTTCCCTTGACAGGGCAGGGAGAAATAACTTTTGTTTAAAACCCTCTCCTTCGACAAGCTCAGGATCTCCCTTAAAGAAGGGAGACTTTAAACCAAAATATACAGTGATTGGAGAAACTTTGGATGATGCGGCTGGTGAGGCTTTGGACAAAGCAGCAAAAATGATGGGGTTGGGATATC
>CAYUUU010000085.1:1820-2136 GCA_964448065.1 uncultured Gammaproteobacteria bacterium | reverse complement strand
AACAATTAAGAGAACGACTTGCGCTGGCTAATAAAAATAAAATTTATCAAGAGTTTAATTTTGAAACCATGTTTAATAAAACTCTAGCAGTTTATCTGAAACAATAATCCAATAAGCATTAAAAAAAGACGACTAATAAGTCGTCTTTTTTATTTATTTTATAAGCCAATTTTCTAATTCTTTTAACATCTTACTCACCTATTCCAGATTGACATTATCTATAAATTTTTCTAAGTCAATCAATGATGCTTCTTTTTCTTTATCTGCTTTTATCTTTTCTAATTTCCCGTTTACAATAAAAGATAGTTGTTCAAGT
>CAYUUU010000085.1:389-1810 GCA_964448065.1 uncultured Gammaproteobacteria bacterium | reverse complement strand
ATCACACTTCTTTCTTCAAGCTTGTCTTGAGTTTCGCCTTCACCCAAAACTTTAGACCACTCCGTCAAATTATTTAAAACTTCTCGTATCAACTCCGAATTTACTGACTCTCGCATTGTTGAAGCAAAAAATTCACCATTACTATTAAACTTGATGGACAACAAAAATGAAGCTAACTGATCAAAGGCCTGATTTTTATAATAATTTTTCTCAGCCCCTTGATGAAAGATTTTAATAGTATTAACTAATTCTTCTTTAGCGCCATTATCATTACCAGTTGCTTTATAATACGCAGACAAATAAAAATGGGAGCTAGAGATTTCATAATAAATTTGAGGTCTACCAGAACTCAAAGAAATCACATGATCTGACAAAGCAATAGCTTTATATAAACGATTAAGATCAAAATAATAAGAAATATTATAAAATCTCATTAAAGTTATAAAATTAGAAACATTATTGGGATTTTCTTGAATTTGGAGATTTAATTGTGCTTCCATTTTATTAGAAAAATCAGCCATTATTTGATCTGTTTCTGAATTTCTATTGGGCGTTTGAGATAAATAATCCATCATTACACTCTCATAAAAACTAAAATAATGACGCCTATATTCTTGATTACCAAAAGTACCGCGATTTAAAACTTCTTCAAAAGCATAAATTTTAGCATTCAAGTTAGTGCTATTGCTAGACAAAACTTTAATGAAATCGGCATTAGCTCTGATAGGATACAAACTAAAAAGCCACATTAACGGCAGCAACAAAACAATAGCAAAAATACTTAAAGATTTTTTAAATTTTTCAGAATTTAAAATTTGCGGACTCCAGTTCTTACCATATAAACCAACAAAACTCAAAACCATAATAAGTGGGATATAGGTAGCCAAAGCTTCAAAAATAAAAAAGTTTTGGATAAGGCGAAAGAAGCTGCTGAAGAAGGCTATCGTGTCATAATTCTAGGAGTGAATCGCAAAAATGATTCTTATCTTAATTGTATTCCTTTAGGTTTAATCAAGATTCAAGATTCTATTCGTAGTAATGCTAAAGATACTATTCGATATTTTTATGAACAAGATGTCGAATGTAAAGTAATATCAGGTGATGATCCTGTAACAGTTGCATCAATTGCAAAGCAAGTGGGAATTAAAAAAGCTGAATTTTGGGTAGATGCATCAAAATTAAATGAAGATGAACTTCGTCAAGCAATTGTTGAAAAGAATATATTTGGTAGAGTTACACCTGGTCAGAAGAAAATTATGGTGGATGCACTCCAAAAGGCTGGGCATACGGTAGCGATGACAGGTGATGGCGTAAATGATGTACAAGCATTGAAGAAAGCAGCTGTTTCTATTGCGATGGCTTCAGGTAGTGATGCAACTAAGAATGTATCTAATATCGTTTTATTAGATTCAAATTTTAGT
>CAYUUU010000085.1:0-379 GCA_964448065.1 uncultured Gammaproteobacteria bacterium | reverse complement strand
TTTACCATTTGTTGTAAAAGAAGGAAGACGCGTTATTAATAATATAAGAAGTGCTTCCAGTATGTTTTTAGTAAAAACTGGCTTTTCTGTAATGCTGGCAATTCTTACAATCATATTAGCTGATACTTATCCATTCCAACCAATACAACTGACAGTAATTAGTATGTTTGCGGTAGGAATTCCAACATTTTTATTACAATTTGAACCAAGTTTTGGAAGAATAGATAAAAAGTTTTTACGCGTAGCATTTAGAAATGCATTGCCGGCAGCATTTATTATTGCAATGGCAATATTAACAGGAATTGTTTTCTCGACAATCTTTAAGATTCCAGAAACAATGATATCAAAAATACTGTCAGTAATGAAGTTACAAATTCGG
>CAYUUU010000084.1:0-2162 GCA_964448065.1 uncultured Gammaproteobacteria bacterium | reverse complement strand
TTTTACAGAATCTTTATTAAATTTTATATTTAAATAAACACTTGCAGATGTTCCGTCAGATGAAAGTTTGCATAGTGGAGATGCCTTATCTATATTACTGTTGTCCATTAAAATTTCGCCTGTTTCGCTATCTGAAATTGTAAAACTTCCCCTATTTACTAAGCTTTTTGCAATAGTTTCTAAATTATTATCTTTTAGAAGAGTAACTGTTATGTCACCGTTTTCATTTGCATTAGTTTTATATTCTGATGCTGTTATAGTTTTACTAGGTGTTATTGATAAATATCCTGTTGAAGAATTCTTATTAATTTTATATTGTGGTATTTCTAAATTGTTTAATCTTTTAGTAATAATATTTTTTGATAATTTATAATTTTCTTCAGTTAATAGTTCTTGACTATTTATTAAAGTTTCTTTAGAGATTATTCCTTCTCCCTCTGTTTGAGTTGTTTCTTTTCCTTCTGCATCATAGTATTTTGTAACGCTCTCTTTGTTTACTCCTAATATCATTTGTGTACTTTGGTTTAAATCCATACCACTTAAGTATCCAGGCATAGCATTTTTAATTCTATTTAGTTGTTGTGTATATATTCCTAAAAATGATACTAATGATAGTAATATTATTAATAAAATTACTGTTATTTTTTTAAATAAATTTTCTTTTTTCATTGTATTGTTCCTTTCTTATAATAATTTTGTGTCATTTATTATTAGTTCAAACCATATTCTTAAAAATTTTGCTGCATATTTGCTCATCATTGTCCTTTTCATGAATATTTCAAAATAATCTAGTATTGGACATATATTGTTGTCAATTGTTAAGTCTAATGTAATTATTCTTTTTTCTGCATTTAATCTTAGATCCGCATCTGTAACAGCATAGTTTACTTTATCGTGTATGTCAAATAAAGAAGTATTTGTTTTTCTAACTCTTTGCCTATGCACATCTGACTTGTCCGCTAATATTAATGCTGCAGAAATTGGACTTATTGCAGTTCCTGTTTCTTCATCATGGTTTCCTATTGCCATCATAATTTCTGTTCTTTCTTTTATATCCATATTTAATTCTTTTAATATGTTATATGCAAGTATTGCTCCTGAATGTGCATGATCTACTCTGTTTACGCAGTTTCCTATGTCATGTAAATATCCTGCAATTTCAGCAAGTTCAATAGTTCTTTCATCATATCCTAATTCTTTTAATATTTCTCCTGCTCTTCCGAGAAACTATACTTATATGCCTTGTAGAGTGTTCAGTATATCCTAAAACATCTAACTGTTTTTGAGTACCTACTATTAATTCTTGTACTTCAGAATTATTTTTTACATCTTCTAATGTGACCAAACTTGTCCCTCCTCTAAAGTATTTTTATATATTACATAAAACTTTTTTAATTTTATATTAAATATATAAAAATATCAACATTTTTAATAAATTATTTTTTAAAATTAACTCCAACTATTCCCCCAATTGCTCCCATTATTATGCTTGCTATTATCATAATTATTGAATATATATTGAGCCCAAAATTCCCTTCAATTATACTAGAAATTGCATATATTATTGCTATATATATTACTGCAACTAACATTCCATTTAGTATTCCTTGTTTTTTTATTGTTTTACTACTTATTAAACTTCCCACTAATATACTTATTCCACTTATTATAATTATCATCGGAGTTATAATATTTTCTGGTAAATTTGTGTAAGCAAGTAATATTGAAAAAATAAGTAATAATATTAGTGTTAAAGCAATTGCTAGTATACTTCCTTTAAATATTCTTACAAAATTATTTTTTTCCGCTTCTTCTGTCATTTTATTTATTATATCCATAAAAAAACCTCCCTAATTTTATTACTGGCTAATTACTGTTAAACTTGTATTATTTTTTGCTGAATTAGTTGTATTAGTTGTATTTACCGTATTCGATGTATTCGCGGTGTTTGTTGTATTTGTTGTATTCACTGTATTCGTTGTATTCGTTGTATTCGTTGTGGTTGGTTTTTCCACTATTATCTTATTATCTTCTAAATATTTAGTCAATTTTGTAGTTTTTCCATCTTTTTCAAGATATATTTCTTCTTCTCCACCATTAGTTATTGCATAAATTTTTTCAAATTCACATGGAATTATTAATTTTCCTATTGAATTTACAAT
>CAYUUU010000083.1:0-2209 GCA_964448065.1 uncultured Gammaproteobacteria bacterium | reverse complement strand
GAAATCTCTTGGGAAAAAGTTGGCGATTTGTCAACTCTTTTTAAAGCTAAAGATAAAATTAAAATTAAATTAATCAATAAAGATGATGGAAGATTACAGTTCTCAGTTAAAAGATTGTCTAATGATCCATGGGAAGCTATTGAAGAAAAATATCCAAAAGATAAAGAATTAGAAGGAGAAATTGTAAGATTAGCTAATTTTGGAGCTTTGGTTAAATTAGAAACTGGAGTTGAAGGTTTAATTCATATTTCTAAACTTACTGGTGGAATTAATTTGAAAGAAGGCGAAAAAGTTCAAGTTTACATTGAAAGTATTGATGTTCAAAAGAGAAAAATCTCTTTAGGATTGGTTAATACTGGTAAAAAGAACGTAATTTATAAGTAAAAAGTTTTAAAGTAGAAAGTATAAAGTAAAATCCCCCTGAAAATGGGGGATTTTTTGTGGTGACATCACTAGAGCCGCTAGAATTAACGTTTTTTTAAAAATGGTTTATAATCCAGGTTAATAATAATTTATTAGTTGTGATTAATGAAAGAAAGACAACTTTTAGAGGAAGATTTTTTAAAATTGGGCATAGGAGAAAAAGGACAACAGGTAATTGAAGATGTTTTGGATTTAGAGAGTTATCGATTTGAAAAAGTTGAAACAGTAAGATGTTTGAATTGTTTGGAAGAAATATTGAATAAAGCAGTTAAAGATCCGGATTATAAAGATGATTATGAAAAAGTTTCTCGATGGCTTTTACCGGAACAAATCAGTTTATCTAAATTTAGTAAAAATAGTAAATTAATATTTTTAGAAACTAAAGTAGATGGAAGATGGAATTTTGGAGTGAGAAGATTTTTTTGAGTAAAGGTATAATAGGTAATGAAAAATAAAGAGACGATTTTTGTTTGTAATAATTGTGGAAATGAATTTGGAAAATGGATGGGGCAGTGTAGTAGTTGTGGAGAATGGAATTCTTTAAAAGAAGTGTCGGCAAAATTTTTGGGAAATAACAAAACAAAAAATCAGACAAAAATTATAAATCGAGTTGAGGGAAAATTAGAGGTAAAAAATTTAGGAAAAATTGATGAAAAAACAGTAAAAATTACTAATGTTTTTTCTACTACTATAGGGGAATTTGATAGAGTTTTGGGTAAAGGAATTGTTCAAGGCAGTGCCGTGCTTTTTGCGGGGGAACCAGGGATTGGAAAGAGTACTCTTTTGACTCAATTAATTGGAAAGATAGGTGGTTTATATGTGGCTGGTGAGGAATCAGCGGAGCAAATAGGGTTAAGAGTTAAAAGGTTGGGTTTAGATGCTAATAAATTCGATATCTTAGGCACAAATTCAATTGATGAATTAGAGGATTTTTTAAATCGAACACAAAATGTATACAAAATTGCAGTGGTGGACTCGATTCAAGTGATGAGTAGTGAAAATGCTGGTGGGGTAATTGGATCAGTGGGTCAAATTAAAGAATCAACTTTTAGATTAATTCAATTAGCCAAGAAATTTGGAATAGCAATTTTTATTGTTGGTCATGTAACTAAGGATGGGGATATTGCTGGGCCAAAATTGTTGGAGCATATGGTGGATACGGTTTTGTATTTTGAGGGAGAAAAAAATGGAGACTTAAGAATTCTTCGAACTACTAAAAATCGATTTGGGCCAACTGATGAAGTGGGAGTTTTTAAAATGGAGGAAAAAGGATTAAGAGAAATTAAATCTGACGAAGTTAATTTGATTAATGGAAATGATGCTAAAGTTGGTAGTGCGATTACTTTAGTTATGGAAGGGAGTCGACCAATGATGTTGGAAATTCAAGCATTGGTAATTGAAAGTTTTGCCCCAATGCCAAAAAGAATTTTTGCCGGAATAGATTATAATCGAGGACAATTAATTACAGCTATTGCTCAAAAAAGTTTAAATATACCTTTATATAAGTATGACGTATTTATTTCGGTAACTGGAGGTATAAAAATTGAAGAAACTGCAGCTGACCTGGCAGTATTGGCAGCAATCTGGTCAAGTTTTAAAGAAAAACCTCTGCAAGCTAAAACAGTTTATGTAGGAGAAGTAAGTTTACTAGGGGAAGTTAAAAAAGTTAGAAATTGGGAAAAAAGACAAAAAGAAGCAATAGGATTGGGGAGAAAGGTAGTGGAAATGAAGAATGTCAGGGAATTGAAAGGTTAGAAATAATGATAATGGTAGAATAGTTTATGCC
>CAYUUU010000082.1:0-2374 GCA_964448065.1 uncultured Gammaproteobacteria bacterium | reverse complement strand
CCTTTAATAAATCTTTGCATATCGGTTACTTCTTCTGGTCTTTCTCCCACCAAAACTGCCATTAAATGAGCTTCTGGATAATTTATAGAAACTCCAGCCGCAATTTCTTTAAGTAAAGTGGTTTTACCAGCTTTTGGTGGAGACACCACCATTCCTCTTTGACCAAATCCAATTGGCGAAAACAAATCTATAATTCTAGTTGAAATAATATCTGATTCGGTTTCTAATTTAACCTGTTTTTGTGGGTAAATTGGTACTAAATCTTTAAAATCAGGTCGTCTAAAAGCTTTCTCTAATTCCATTCCATTAATTTTGTCAATTCTAGTCATGGCCCAATATTTTTCATTTTCTTTTGGAGCTTTGGCTAGACCTTCAACCATATCCCCAGCTCTAAGTCCATATCTTTTAATTTGCATTGAGCCAATAAAAGCATCTTTAAAAGTTGGAGAAAAACGTGGTCTGACAAAACCTTGATTGTCTGGCATTATTTCCAATACCCCAATTATTGGTTCTGAAGGTATTTGAACCGGTGGATTATAGTGAACTTGTGGTCGTGGTGGTTGAACTGGTCTGGCTGGTTGTTGAACCGGTTGACTTATTGGTTTAACAAATACAACTGAATTATTACCTGCCCGCCCAGATTGCGAAGCTACTGGCGGGTCAATTTCTTCTTTAATTTTTGGAATTTCTATTTTAGGTTCAGCTTTAACCTCACTGACAATTGGTTCTGCAACTATAACTGGTTCTGTTTTGACAGGCTCATCCTGAGCAGGTCTAAGGATTTTCTTTGGCATGTTTTATAAAAAAATAATAAAAATAAACTAATTTGGGTAAATAAAATGAATTGAAAACACTATCTTGAACGGGAAACTTTCTTAATTCACAGTAATTCTATCTACTTTTAAACTCTTTGTCAACTTTTTTTAATGAATATTTAATAAATTAAATTTGAAGTTACAATTTTCATTTAAATAGGTTGAAATTTGAAGTAAAACGCCAAATTTTATCTATTTATACGATACCGATTTATCGGTATATGTGAACCTGGTAACAGATTCACTAGACATAAAAAATTCTGTAACGAAAATTAATTTTTTAAAAAACTAAACAAAAATAGAGTTGAAAGTAGAAGACCTGCCCCCTCTTCTACTCTCAACTCTATTCTCAAGCTAAATTAATTAATTTTAACCAATAAATAGGTCAAGATTAATTTGACTTTTTTTTAAAAAAACCTTATTTTAGATGTTGAAGAAACAACAATATACGTGTTCCACCTGCTTTGAGAATATCGATAATGTTGTTTCTTTTTTTTGTTCTTTGCGTAAATTTTCAAGCCGAACGGCGATGAAAATTTGCTCAAAGATCAAACTCCGATTTATCGGAGCATATTTACACGACTCCGATTTATCGGAGTATATTCATCGTTTCTCCAACATCTAATTGTTAACTTGCGTTTTACTCTACGATCGACGATCTAACATCTACGATCTAATTTTTAAGTTACATCAGTATTAGTTTTCCTCGAAGCTTCCCCATTTCTTTAAACTGTTTTTCCGCCCAACTATCCATCTTTTTCTTACCTTTCTTAACTTTTTTCCCCGACGAAAACATTTTTTTAATTGATTGAAGCATTAATTTAGTATAACCCCCTTTTTACACTTGTCTATATCCTATATTAATTTACTTACCAAAATTACATAATCCTATAATTTTTTATTTATAAAAATTAGGTTCATTTTCGACCATTTTAAACATTTCTCAGTCGTTGTGGATAACTTGAAGAAAACTTTAATTTAAATTCTATTTTATAAAATTATCGATACACTTCATCATGAGTACCACACTCAAAAAAATAGGCTTCATTATTCTCTATAAAATAGATCATTCTAAAATTCATTCCAACAGAAATACTCCACATTTCACCCATATCTCCCTTTAATTTATGGTTTCTTAACGATGGATAATTTTCATTTAATTTAAATAAAAGTAGTTGCTTTCTAATTTGTTCCAATAAAACAGGCTGTCTTTTCTTTATTTTAGATAACTTTTTTATTAATTTATCATTTATGTAATAATTCACACTTACAGTTTATCAAAAAAATCATCAGTATTCTTTATTTCAATAAATTTATTTTTATTTTTTTTAGCCCTTAGATAAGATTCTATTACTTTAGTTGATGGTTCTTTACCATCTTCCAAATCATTTATCATTAAATATTTTGTATATGCTGCTAATGTTAAACCATATTTATCAGCTTTTTTCTTAATCAAAGTTTTTAATGGTAAGGGTAAATTTATTTTAATTTGGCTTGTAATTGTTTCCATGAAAGTATTATAACACACTTAGGACTAAAGCAGTACTTTTACAGGACCT
>CAYUUU010000081.1:0-2402 GCA_964448065.1 uncultured Gammaproteobacteria bacterium | reverse complement strand
CCAATTAAAAGGACTGACAACTTTAGTAACTCGAGAAATTGGAGTCTCGGCTCATGTGGCATTAGAGCCACAATTTTGTGTAATTAGAGGAACTGGAATAGCTGTTGAAAATTTGGAAGTTTATCGCCGGGCAATTAGGTGATACAGTTGGTATTTATATCTTATAATATACATATTTTTTGATTTTATTTATTCTTTTTCATTTTGTTTTTAATTGGTTTTTGTGATTTTATATTTTTTTAGATTTTTTTTAGTTTTTTAGAGATATATGTCCTTAAAAAAGGTTTTTTATTTGAACAAAATTATTATTCTTTTTAATTAAATTTTGCCTAAAGTTATTTTTTAGGTTTTCATTTTTTATAGGTTGTTTTAAAAATTAGTGATATAGTTGACAAAAATATCTTCTAATTAATTAATAGAGGATAACTTTTTGATGACAAAATGGGTTAAAAATGATGATAAAATTAGTTAATAAAAAATTTTGAGACTTATAAGATAGAAAAATTTAAAAAATGGACAAAAAAAGTGATTTGAAGGGTAAAAATAAAGGTTTAACTAAGACTACTTTAATTGGAACTGATTGGCAAATATACAATATTCCTCTTTTTGGCAGTCAAATGCCACAAGTGCTAAGTATAGTTGAAGGGTGGATTGATTCTAGGCTCAAAAATAAATGGATTGCGACCGTAAATCCTGAATTTGTGATAAAAGCGACAAAAGATGATAAATTTTTGGCCTTATTAAAAGAAACAGACTTAAATGTAATGGATGGAATTGGATTGATTTGGGCTAAAGAATTAGATTATAGATCGTCGATCATAGATCGTAGAAATTTTATAAAAAAGTTAATATTGGCAACTAAAGTGGGGGTGGAAATATTAAAAGGACAACATAAAAATGAATTAGTGTCGGGGGCGGATTTAATGCCGGAATTATGTAAAATGGCGGCTAAAAAAGGTTATAAAGTTTTTTTCTTAGGAGGATTTGGAAATAGGGCGGAAAGAACAGCAAAATTTTTTGTTTCAAAAAATTTAGATCGTAGATCGTCGATCGTAGATCGTAGAAAGAAAATGCAAGTGGCTTGGAGTAGTGGGGAACCAGATTTTAGTAATAAACAGGTGTTGGAAAAAATAAATAAGTTTAAACCAGATATTTTGTTTGTGGCTTATGGAATGAAGAAACAAGAAGAATGGATTTATAAAAATAGAAATAAGGCTGATTTTGGAGTGGCAATAGGGGTGGGAAGAAGTTTTGACTATTTTAGTGGAGATTTAAAAAGAGCTCCATTGAAATGGAGAAAGGTGGGAATGGAATGGTTGTATTCACTTATAAAAGAACCAAAAAGACTTAAAAGACAGTTGGTTTTGCCTAAATTCATCTGGAAGGTGTTGACCAAATAATTTTATTATAGTTGTTTTTTATCCTATAATCTTGACTTGATTTTTTTTTGGGATATAATCTTGGGCATTCATCACATAGCGTGATAAATGAAAAAGCAAAACGATAGAAAGGCGTTTTGTACCTATCAACTAGGTGTTTGAACTTTAAAAAATAAAAGGACAGGAGAAAGAAAATGGAACTTGTAGACAAAAAAGAAAAGCTTTTAGCTAATGAAGAACAGTTACGAAAAGGTTTTCGTTATAGAGGAATTTGCTCTTTAAGAGTAAGTCTTCCTGTTGTTTTGCGTGTAGGCGACGACAAAAAAGTAAAATATTTCCTTTTGGATTCTGAGTTTCAGAAGATCAATTCTGGTTGTATTTTGCTGAGTCCTGACAATGAGGTTTTTGTTTTTATGGTTGAAACTAATTCTGATAAAAAAACAAAGGCCAATATTTCTTATCGTCGAATTTCTTTTGAACGCGATGATGAGACATCGACTTATTATCTGGTCGGTTCAAAGGGGTTTGTTGAAGCTCCGTTAGGGTTTGAAAAAAAACTCAGAGAGGAGAAGATTTTAGTATGATTTTTTGTCTTGTTGGTGACAAAGGCTATTTGATCTCGAGCAATTAAATTGCCTTTGCTACTAATAGACTGAAAGGGAGACCGATATCTGTGGCGTTTACGCTAACAGCTCTATTGGTCTCTTTTTTTTTGGTTAAAATTCGCCAAGTAATTTAATCTCAAGCTCAAACTGGAAACCAAACTTAGTTTGCATTTGAGATTGAATTAGATTAATAAGACTTAAATAATCTTTGGCAGTGGCAGAACCATTATTAACGATAAAATTAGCATGTTTAGGACTAATTTGAGCGTCACCAATAGAATAACCTTTAAGATTAAGATCTTTATCAATAATCATACCAGCAGGAATATTTGGACCCACCTTTGCTAAGGTTTCGGCGGGTAAATTTTTAAAAACTGATCCAAGAGAATTCATGGCTTGGATTTGAGATTTTTTTTGA
>CAYUUU010000080.1:0-2634 GCA_964448065.1 uncultured Gammaproteobacteria bacterium | reverse complement strand
CAATAATTCTGGCTAAAGTAGTTTTACCTACTCCTGGAGGACCCCAAAAAATCATGGAAAAAACTTGATGATTTTCGATAGCTAAACGAAGTGGTTTACCGGGACCAACTAAATGACTTTGACCAATATAATCATTAAGGTTTTTGGGGCGAAGTAGTGAGGCTAGTGGTTGAGAAAACATTTCGGGTTTTATTTGGTTAATAAACCAGTATAAACTAGAGATGTTTGATGGTCAACTCGGGAATTGTAACTTCTGGAGGCATGGCTAGGATGAAATCAATGGCTTTGACTACATAGTGAGGATCGAGAGAGTGAGAAAGATCGGTGTGAGTGCCTTTGGTAAAGTTGGTATTCATAACTCCTGGACGAAGATCGACAACTTTAATATTAAAAGTAGCCAACTCGGCTTGTAAAGATTGAGAAAAACCGGTTAGAGCCCATTTTGATGAGTGGTAAACCGAATTAAAAGCTTTAGGGTGAAGACCGGCAGTAGAATTAATATTAATAATGGTACCTGATTTTTGTTTTTTTAAATAAGGGACAATGATTTGACTGGTTAAAATTGGACCAACACTGTTAACTTCAAAGACTTTTTTTATTTTGTTGGGATTGTTTGATTCAATTTCTCCATCGATATAAATGCCAGCACTGTTGATGAAACAATCGATTTGATGATATTTTTTAATAATATTTTTGACGGCTTTGTTGATAGAATCAGAATCGGTGACATCACAAATTTGGTAATCACAACCAAATTTATCGGCAACTTGAGATAAAGTTTTATCGTCAATATCTAAAATGACAACAGTTGAGTTAAGAGAAAAATAAGCGGCAAGTTGACGACCCAAACCATTGGCTCCACCGGTAATGCAAATAACTTGTTTCATTAATAAATTCTAAACTATTTTTTAGAATTTTTGGAAATTGCTTTTAAAAAGGCAACAAAAACTGGATGTGGACTTAATGGTCGACTTTTGTATTCTGGATGAAATTGAGTGGCCACAAAGAAAGGATGATCTTTGGTAGATAATTCAATTGATTCAACTAATTTCCCGTCTGGACTGGTTCCAGAAATTATTAAACCATTTTTTTCTAGAATTTCTCGATAATCGTTGTTAAATTCATAACGATGACGATGTCTTTCGTTAACAATTTGATCAACTATATTGTTTGGTTTATCGCCAAATTGTTTGTAGGCTTTGTCTAAGAGTGTCCCTTCTTTAACTTTGCATGGCCAACTGCCTAATCTGATAGTGCCACCATATTGGTGTTGGGCTAAATATTTTTTTTGTTCAGCCATAATGTGAACAACTGGATATTTGGTTTTTGGATCGGATTCAACAGAATTGGCTCCTTTTAAATTGGCCATATTTCGGGCAAATTCAATGGTAGCCATTTGCATACCAAAACATAAACCTAAATAAGGAATTTTGTTTTCTCGGGCATATTTGACGGTGGTTAATTTTCCTTCAACTCCCCGACTTCCCCAACCTTGAGGTACTAAAATAGCATCATAATTTTTTAGAATTTTAGGACCATTTTTTTCGACTTCATCGGTACTAATCCAGCTTAAAACTGGTTTAACTCCAATTTTAGCACCAGCATGTTTTAAAGATTCAATGACACAAAGGTAAGAGTCGGATAATTGATAATCACCAGTAGTAAAGTATTTACCAACAATAGCGATTTTTATTTCTTTTCTTTCACTATTAATGTCGTTGACAAATTTTTTCCATTTAGACAAACCCTCTCCACCTTTACTTTTTAAATGTAAAGATTTTAAAATTTTTTCACCAAAATTTTGATCTTCAAAATAAATTGGTAATTTATAGATACTGTCTAGATCTGGATTGGAAATAATGTGATCGCTTCTTAGGTTACAAAACAGGGCTAGTTTTTCTTTTCTTTTTTGATCTATATCTCGTTCACATCGGGCTACTAAAAAATCTGGTTGAATTCCCATGGAATTTAAAATATGAGCTGATTGTTGAGCTGGTTTACTTTTTAATTCACCTAAACTTTTGATGATTGGTAAAAAGGAAACATGAACATGAACAACATCTTTGGGTTGTTTTAGTTTTAAAATTCGATTGGCTTCAAAAAATAAGCCATTTTGATATTCACCAACAGTACCACCTAGTTCAACAATAACCACATCGGCATTGTTTACTTTTCCGGCTTTTTTAATTCGATTAATAATTTCATCGGTAACATGAGGAATTGCTTCAACATCTTCACCATTATAACCAAAAGCTCTTTCTCGATCGATTACCGACTTGTAAACTTGACCAGTAGTCATGTAATTTTCTCTTTTTAAACTTTCGTTTAAAAATCTT
The DNA here is from genome assembly GCA_964448065.1 of uncultured Gammaproteobacteria bacterium. Taxonomy (GTDB): domain Bacteria; phylum Patescibacteriota; class Microgenomatia; order UBA12405; family UBA12405; genus WARW01. The sequence goes on along the minus strand of CAYUUU010000080.1, from coordinate 298 downwards.
TCATAATTACCCAAATCTTGATCGGTTTCAATACCATCATCGCAAACAAAAACTTCACCGTGCTCTTGAGGACGAATAGTACCAGCGTCGACATTTAAATACATATCGATCTTAACGTTAGTTACCTGTAAACCTTTGGCTTTTAAAATTAGACCAATTGAGGCGGCGGTAACCCCTTTGCCTAAACCAGAAACAACTCCGCCAGAGATAAAAATAAATTTCATGATAAAAACATAACACGCAAAAAAACACGGTGCAATAGGCAAAATTCTTTACTTTTTTGAGGGGACTTGTTTTA
>CAYUUU010000079.1:0-2640 GCA_964448065.1 uncultured Gammaproteobacteria bacterium | reverse complement strand
GTAAAAAAATGAATGTTAATAAAAATTGGTTGGATGTGGTTAAAACCCAATGGGCTAAGGAACATATTAGAAAAATGGTTAAATTTGACGAATTAAAATAAAGTATTATAATACAAATATTATAGGTTGATACAATATATAAAATGTCAACAGAAAATAGTTTAAGACGTTATACTGATTCTAGAGAATTTGGGGATGGACCAGCTCGTAAACTAGGTAGACCAAGAAAAAATATAGTTTATGAAAGACAAATTCCAATTGAAGAATTAATAAAACCAATTGTGTTAAGAGATGGTTTAAAAAAACCGATTGAACACGAAGAAACTCCAGAAGAACAAACTAGAAGAATTATTGAAGAACAAAATAAAAAGAAAATAAATTTGACAATTCCAGTTAATAGAGAATGGTTAGATTTAACAAGAGAAGCTTTTATAAGTACAGAAAATATAGAAGCTGTTAGACAACAAATTAAAAAATTACACAATATAAAGATAGAAAATATTGATGACGATGAAAAATTAATTAAAAAATTGGTGGTTTTTCAATCTAAAACTCCAATATATAATATTGAAGGTAGAGATTCTATTAAACTTACTGATGATGTTTTAGCTTTACCGATAGAAACCGAAAATCCAATTCAAGAATATGTTTATGTTGGAAATTTATTTAACTATAAACATTATTTGTATAAATCAAAAGACAGAAACTACACTAGATATGAAACACCAAAAGGGGTACATCATTGGAATACATTTAAAACAGGGAGTGAATTTAGTACAACAAATAATATGGCTATTTCTGTTAGAAAATCTATGTATGGAATAAGTTCAATTAAACAATATTAAAAGATTGATTTTTGAATTAATGTTTTGATGGAATATTGTGTTTTTTTCTTGATTCGTAACTAATAAGGTTGTAAATCGTATCATTTCTAAGAACTTTGGTTTCGGGATTTTTTATAATATCTTCTTTATTGGTCAAAATGTCTTCTATAATTTTAATTAATTTAGAAACATCTGTTTGTTGAACAAAAACATTAGGATTATTTTCTGAATTTAAAATTGATTGATACATGTTTAATTGCATTCTTATTTCTTCCAAAAAAATAATTTGGGTTGGGTTTGAAACCATTTTATCTCTTAATATAAGATATTCTTTTTTACTAGAAGCTTTATGAGTTTCAGTAATTGAACTACTTTCAGAGGTTTGTTTAAGTCTAATTATTTGAGCAAAATCATTAATTAAAGAAGCGGTATTTTTAGCTTCTAAACCAATAACAACAGGAATGACTCCTTTTAAAACCCCTTTATCATTGTTAACTTGAGAATTAAAATATTTTATTTCCAAACTATTATTAAGAACCTTAGCAATGTTACGATCTATTTTTTCTTTAATTTTTAATTGGCTAGTATTGCTGGTACTATCAATAGCTAAAGCTAATCTTTCTGGTTTATCCTCGGTAGTAAATTCAACCACAGCATCTGTACCATTAACGATATCATCGTATCTGGTAGTTTTACAAAAAAAAGCGTCTTGGCCAAACCAGTTATTTAATTCAATTTGATCTGAAATAATTATTTCTAAAGCTTCACTACGTTTTCTACTACAAGAGATGTTTTCTCTAAATTTTTGATCTATTAATAAAGTTTTAGCTCTCCATTGAGATTCAATTTTTGAAACATATATTTTGTCTTTTTGAATTTCTTCTTTGGAAAATACATCTGAAAACATATCTAAATCGTAAATAGATTCTTGATTGGCTTGACTGATAATAAGGTCACAGTTTTTTGTGGTTCTATCTTCTGGCGACTCTATTCTATCAATAAAATTATGATTAATTCCTTCTGACATAATAATTATTTATAACATAGATTTGCTCATTAATGTTTTGCGATAACGATTGGCGAAACGGTGAGCTTCATCTCGAATTAACTTTAAATGATTTAAAGCGGGTGAGTTTGGTGGTAAATTAATTTCCACCCATTCTTGGCCATTTTTAATAACGATGGTTTCTTGTTTTTTAGCAAGACCAATGATTGGAATATCCTTCGACTCACAATGTTCGCTCAGGGTAACAGCATTTATAGCTGCTGTTACTTGCGGTTTGCCACCATCAACAACAATTAAATCTGGAAATAACCAATCTTGGTGCTTAAGACGACGATAAATAACTTCTTTGATCATGAATTGATCGTCGGGGGTAACTTTGGAATTTATTTTAAATTGACGATATTGAGAATTGTTGAGTTGACCATTAACAGAAACTGTCATGGAACCGACAAAAAATTTGGTTCCTGACTGAGAAATATCGTAGGCCTCGATTCGGTTGATTGATTTTAGTTTAGGAAAATAAGGAGATAAAACTAATTTTAGTTCTTGAAGAACTTTTTGATTTTTATCTTCGGATAATTCAACTTGCTGATAAAGATGGTTTAAATTTCTCCAACCAGAAATAATATAATTCATGGAAGTAATTTGGTCTCGTCTAATTTTGGCCATTTCAAAGTTTTGATTATTGGAAAAATTTTTCATTTCTTTAGTTAATTGAGAAATAATTTTTTTAAAATTACCATTCAAAATCTTTTTGATTTGAGAAATGTTTTTTTTATATTCTTTAATGTCTGGAGTTGGGCCAGGACA
>CAYUUU010000078.1:0-2728 GCA_964448065.1 uncultured Gammaproteobacteria bacterium | reverse complement strand
ATGCTCTCCGAATGTCTTTGGTCTATGGTATCGCTCCAGCCAGTGATTTTGTCGTTTCCGAAGATAAAATTCGGGCTCAACGTAATTTTGTTAATAAAATTTGGAATTCCTCTCGTTTTATTGAAATGTTTGTTGATCGTCTTAATCCTTCAAAAGTTTCTTTAGATATCGATAAACCAAAATTAACCCCAGCAGATATTAATATTCTTTCCCAACTTAATAAAATAATAATCTCTACTACCAAAAATCTAGAAACTTATCATTTTGGCCAAGCTTCCGAAAATTTATACCAATTCTTCTGGCATGAATTTTGTGACATTTATATTGAAGATGCTAAAAATAGGGGAGAAGAAACTATTCCAGTTTTGTTAACTGTTCTTCAAACCAGTCTCAAATTACTTCATCCTTTTATTCCTTTTGTTACTGAAACTATTTATCAAGATTTAATTTCTAAATTTAACCTCAAAGCAGAATTGTTAGTTTCTTCTTCCTGGCCAAATGAAATCAAATTTTAAAGACTTGGTTAATGTCTCCCTTTCATCAAGGGGAGACCTGCCTGCCGTCAGGCAAGTGTCCCGATTTATCGGGACAGAGGGGTTTAAAACAAAAAATGGAAATAAAGTTTTAGAGATATTTATCATTGTCTTTTTATTTGTCACTATTACCCTTAATTTTTTTAGTGTCATCAAATCTCCCGATATTTCTACCAAAAATAAAATTAAAATGGCTAGTCTAAATAAAGGGGACAGCTATGCCAGTCGTTTAAATTTTTGGCGTCTTTTGGTTCAAAACAACGATTGGTTCGAAGCTTCAAAGCTTGAAGCCAATCTTAATCAAACCGAAATTTCTGACTATAAATTTCAAAATCAACCAGATCAAATCAAACAAAGAATTGTTTCCATCAGTCAAAAAAGTTTAAAAAATACCGAAGATTATGTTCAGCTCGCCAAACTTTATTCTCTAATTAATAACTCAAACAACAGCTTTGAAGCCATCAAAATAGCTCATCAACTAGATCCTATTCGCGACGACATCGACCAGCTTTATTATTCTCTATCTAAATAATATTAATTTTTAGAATTTATTAATTCTTAATTATTAATTATTAATTAACCCAAAGAACGCTCCTTTCAGAGCGTCCTTATTTTTGATTTTAACTTTAATCTACGATCGACGATCTATCATCTACGATCTAATTTATTCTTCCTCTTCTTTAGCTTTTTCAGCTTCAGCTTTTTCTTCTTCAGTCTTTTGGTTCATAGCTGGAACTTCAACTGCTTCGGTTGGTTCTTCAATTACTTCCTCAGCTCTTGGTTCTTCAATTTTAACGATAGCTTGGTCAGCTGAAGTTAAAATAGTTACTTTATCACCAAGTTTAAGATCTTCAACGGTAATCATTTGATCAACTTCAGTCAATATTGAAATATCAACTTCAATTTTTTCTGGCAAGTCAGTAGGTAAAGCTTCGACTTCAATTTCATCAGTAATTGAAACTAAAGTATTTCCATCTTTAACTGCTTGAGATTCACCAATTAATTCAACTGGAATAAAGGCCGAAGTCTTTTCTTTCAAGTTAACTTTATAGCAGTCAATATGCATTATTTCGCCTTCAACTGGGCTATATTGAGGATTTCTAAAAAGAATATGATATTTATCACTACCAACTAAGAGTTCGATTAAACCACTTTCTCCAACTTTATCGTAAATTTTTTCCAATTCGATAGTATTAAATTGAATCGAAACAGAATCCATCTTATGTCCGTAAATGGTGGCTGGAGTAAATCCGTCTTTTCTTAAATGTTTAACTTTTCTACCCAAAACAGTTCTAATTTCTGCTTTGATTTCATGTTTTTCTTTAGTCATGTTTTTGTTTTTGCCTAATGCCCCTTCACCCCGCAGCTGCGGGGATACCTGACTTCGGCTTTAATAAAGCTAAGCTGTATTATATCAGCAAAATCAAAAATTATTAATTATTAATTATTAATTATTAATTATTAATTATTTTCATAATGTTAAAATAAACTCATGAACACTAATAAACCCCGTATCCTTACCGGTGACCGTCCTACTGGCCCACTTCACATTGGTCATTATTTTGGGGCCTTAAAAAACCGAGTTGAACTTCAAGATAAATACGACACTTTTGTAATTATTGCCGATGTTCAGGCCTTAACTGATAATTTTTTAACCCCTCAAAAAGTTCGAGAAAATGTTCGAGAGGTAATTATGGACAATTTAGCTGTTGGTATCGATCCTAAAAAATCAACCATTTTTATTCAGTCCCTTATTCCCGAAATTGCCGAATTAACTGTTTTTTATTCTAATTTAGTCACTGTGGCTCGACTTGAACGTAACCCTACCACTAAAGAAGAGTTAAAACAAAAAGCCAAATTATTCAAAAATAATATCACTTATGGGTTTTTAGGTTATCCCGTCAGCCAAGCTGCCGATATTACTACTTTTCAAGCCGAATTAGTTCCAGTTGGCGAGGATCAACTTCCTCATATTGAACTAGCTCGCGAAATAGTTCGTAAATTTAATGAAATTTATGGTCAAGTTTTAGTTGAACCAAAAGCAAAAGTTAGTGATTTTCCTCGAGTCAAAGGTTTGGATGGTAATTCCAAAATGAGCAAAAGTTTAGGTAATGCTATTTATCTCAGTGATTCTCCAGACATTATTCGTCAAAAAGTCAAAATGGCTTTCACCGATCCTCAAAAAATTCGTCTCA
>CAYUUU010000077.1:0-2758 GCA_964448065.1 uncultured Gammaproteobacteria bacterium | reverse complement strand
TGGTCGTTTTGGTAATTTTTTTAATCATGAAATTTATAGCGCTAATGGTCAACCAATCTGGTTATACGAATCAATCTTTATGTTTATTTTATTTTTAATTTTCAAAAAAATTAAAACCCATCAAACTGCCTATTATTTACTTGGTTACGGAATTATTCGTTTTATTCTCGAATTTATCAGAATTGACACTATTAAAATCTATTTTTTGAGCCTAGGCCAAGTTTTAAGTCTTTTATTTATTTTATTTAGCTTTATAATCATCAAGTATGAAAATTCTAGTAATAAACCCAGGTTCAACCAGCACCAAAATAGCTGTCTTCGAAGATAAAGAAGTTATTTTCGAATCAAAAATTGATCATACTAAAGATCAAGAATTCCAAGAAAAATTTAGTAAACCAGGAAATGTTTTTAATCAGTTTGATTATCGTTTTAAATGCATTTATGAGGCTCTAAAAGAAAACGATATTACTTCTTTGGATGCTATAGTCAGTCGTGGTGGAATGCTTCCTCCTGTAACCTCTGGTACCTATACTATTAACGATAAAATGATCGATGATTTAAAAAATCGTCCTCAAGCCAATCATGCTTCAAACATTGGAGCTCCAATTGCTTTAAAATTAGCCGAAAAATTTAATATTGCCAATAAAGCTTTTATTGTCGATCCTGTTACCACTGACGAAATAGAATTAAAACATAAAGTTACTGGTATCCCTGAAATTAAACGTTACGCTGGCTGGCATGCTTTAAATCAAAAAGCAGTTTCTCGAAAATATGCCGAATCAATTGGTAAAAAATACGAAGATTTAAATTTAATTGTAGCTCATCTTGGTGGCGGTTTTTCTTTTGGAGCTCATCGAAAAGGTCGAACCATAAACGTTACCAACGCCCTTGCTGGTGAAGGCCCAATGAGCCCAGAACGAGCCGGTCAAATTCCAGCTCAAGGTTTAATCGAACTTTGTTTTTCTGGTAAATACACTAAAGAAGAAGTTATGAATAAAGTTCTTGGTGGTGGTGGTATTTTTGCTCATCTTGGAACCAAAGACACTATGGAACTGGAAAAAAATTATGAAACCATGAATGATCAAGACAAAGATGTTGTTGATGAAATGATTGCTGGAATTTCTAGATCAATTTGCGCTCTAATTCCTGATTTCGAAGGTGAAGAAATTGACCAAATCATTTTAACTGGTGGAGTTGCTTATTGGAAACTATTAACTGATAAGGTTAAACAAGATGTTTTCGCCACTAAAATCGGTGTTACTGTCTATCCTGGAGAAAAAGAACTTGAAGCTCTTCGAGATGCTGGAATCCGAGTTTTAACTCACCAAGAAAACTCTAAAGAATATTAAATTACCATTCTATTGGGTCAAGATTGTTAAAAATCAAATAAGTATTTGTTTGAGAAAAAGGTTTTGACCCAAAAAATCCATTGTAAGCTGAAAGAGGAGAAGGGTGAGCCGATTTAATTACCAAATGTTTTGATTCATTAATAATCAATCCTTTCTTTTGAGCATAACTTCCCCATAAAATAAAAACTAATTTTTCTTTTTGTTCTGATAATATTTTTACAACTGCGTCAGTAAATTTTTCCCAACCCTTATTTTGATGTGATCCAGCCATATGGGCTTGGACTGTCAAAGTCGCATTCAACATTAACACCCCTTGTTTTGCCCAATTTTCTAAATTTCCATTTTTATTAATAGTTTTTTGACCCAAATCACTTTCTATCTCTTTATAAATATTTACCAAAGAAGGGGGAATTTTAATTTCATCATTAACTGAAAAAGCCAAACCATTGGCTTGATTAACATCATGGTAAGGATCTTGACCTAAAATTACAACTTTAACTTTATCAAAAGGAGTTAAATTAAAAGCATTAAATATAAACTTAGCTGGTGGATAAACAGTTGATTTTTTATATTCCGATTTTACAAAATCGGTTAATTCACTAAAATATTGCTCATTAAATTCTTTTTCTAAAACTTTTTTCCAACTTGGTTCAATTTTTACTTCCATTCCCAATTTTACACTAAACCAAAAGATGACCTGTATCAAAATAGAAAAAATTTTCTAAATTTAAATTTTTCTTAGCAATTATTTTATCAACACAACTACTTCCAATCATTACTAATTTTTTATTTTCATCAAGCGTTTTTTGAACAATTTCTTGTAAATCGTCATCTATAGCAAAACAACTTCGCATTTTTCTAATACCCACCATATATTTAAAATCACAATTTTTATTTGCTTTTTTTACAAAATTTTCCAACCTTTCTTTAGAACTTTCCACCATAAAAGGACAATGAACAATACTAGTTTGACCAAAAATAGGCTTAATTTTATTCCACAACCAACCATTTTCATTCACATGTATTCGACTTGAATAGACAATAAAATCTTCAGATTTTTCAATTATCGATTTCAATCCCAAAAGTCGAGAAACTCCATCGTCAAAATTATTTTTTCTACCAAATTCACACAAAACTCCATCTATATCAATTATTGAAGTAATTCTGTTACTGCCCAGAAATGGATCATTTTTAGTTACTTCCGATAATGAATTAATTTTTTCCACCCAAAAACCAATACCTTTTTTAGTATCTACGTTTGGCAGTGGTAAAAATTCAGTTCTTTCTACTATAATTATTTAGTCGACACTTTTTTATAAACCATTCAAAACTATTTTTAACACCTATAAATCAAATATTTTTTAAAAAAAATATTAAAATATGATTAATAATCATTAAATAACAAAATG
>CAYUUU010000076.1:0-2789 GCA_964448065.1 uncultured Gammaproteobacteria bacterium | reverse complement strand
TAACTGGTCCAAAAATTTGGCTTCTTCCTACACTTCCACAACCTTCATAAATAATCACTTTTTCCTCCGATTCTTCCATAATTTTAGGGTTAATAAATACTCTTAATTCATCAGCTTGGTCTTTAGTTCTAAATTCAGTTTCTCTAGGTTCAGTTATAAACATTTTGAAATTTTCTCCAATTTGTGGAGCGGCAATTCCGACCAATCCTTTTTCTTTCATTGTCTCGATTAAATCAGTTATTACTTGTTTAATTTTTTCACTTCCAAAATCAGTTATTTCCAAATTTTCCTTAGTCAATCTTTCATCACCAAGTTGTAACAATTCTTTTATAGCCATAGGCAATTATACCTTTTATTTACTTAGCAAATTTTTAATCAGTTTTTTTATTTTTAAATTTTTAAATTGACCAAATCTATCTTTCAAACTCATTTCTTTTTTCACCCATAAATCAGCATAACCAGTTTTGTTAGTGGCACAAATTTTATCAATTTTTTCTTTTTCTAAACATTTATAAATGTATAACCATTCATCAATCCACCAAAACTTTTTATAAAGTTTTTTTAACCAATTCATCATTTCTATCTGGTCCAGTTTGGCTAATTTGTAACTGACGGGGGAATATTCAAAAAAGATAATTGGTAAATCTTTTTCAATTGTTCTTTTTGCCCCAGCAAACACTTCTGGTTCCCAACCTTGAGTATCCACTTTTATTAAATCAATTTTTTCATACCCCAAATCTTTCAATAAATCATCCAATTTTCTACAAAATACCTCTTTATTTATAGCCGCCCCGTTTTTCCACAACTTATGATCCCCTAAATTCTCTTCAGATTTATATAAAATCATTTTTTTATTTTCACTTCCCACTGCTGCTTGGACCGCCACCACATTTCTTAATTTATTTTCTTTAATATTTTTTTGCAAAATTTCAAAGTTTATTGGGTCTGGTTCAATTGCAATTACCTTGCCAGTTTTACCCACCTTATCGGCAAACAGAACAGTATAATAACCAATATTAGCGCCAATATCGATAATAATATCGCCTTTATTTACTTGTTTTAAAATCAACTCCGTTTCATAAGGTTCATATTTTTCCAAAGCAATTCTTTGTCCTACGTATTTATCATCCGGTAGATAATTAAAGGTGTATTTTCCAAAAATCTTGGCTTTTAATAATTTCATCTTATTAATTTTACCAGTAAAAAATTAAATACTCCCTTGATTTAATAAATCACCCGACTATAATATTAGCAGTCAGTCATTTTGACTGATAATTATTAATTTTTTAATTATTTATTTATGACCAAAATTCATCCAGTCGCTGGCTTTTTATTAGTCGAGCCAGAAAAACAACAACAAACCACCGCTTCAGGCATTTTATTACCATCTAATCATCAGGAAAAACCCCAACAAGGAAAAGTTTTAGCTGTTGGTGATTCTGTTTTTGACCATGATCGGGAAATTAAATCACCTGTTAAAGTTGGTGATATTGTTATTTATAAAGAATGGGGTGGTAAAGAATACAAAGAGGATGGTACGGATTTGTTAATCTTAAAATTTGATGACATCATGGCAATTATCAATTAATTATTTATTTATCTAAAGCTCTAGCGTTCTAACGCTCTAGCGAATCAATCTATGTCCAAACAATTAAAATTCGGAGCTGATGCTCGACAATCAATTTTAAATGGTGTTAACACTTTGGCTAATGCCGTTATTACTACTCTTGGTCCAAAAGGTCGTAATGTAGCTATCGACAAAAAATATGGCGGTCCAATTGTTCTCCACGATGGTGTTTCAGTAGCCAAAGAAATTGAACTTCAAGATCCTTATGAAAATATGGGAGCTCAATTAATTAAAGAAGCTGCTTCCAAAACTAATGATTTAGCTGGTGATGGTACCACTACTGCTACTGTTTTAGCTCAAGCCATTGTTAATAAAGGTCTTCAAAATGTTACCGCTGGGGCTAATCCGATGATTATTAGAAAAGGTTTGGAAAAAGGTCTTCAAGTCGTTCTTAATGAACTTGATACTATGAAAAAAACCATTAAATCAGACGATCAAGATTCTATCGAGAAAGTAGCTACCATTTCTTCAGCTGATACTCAAATTGGTAAGGTAATTGCCAAATCAATAATTAAAATTGGTCGTGATGGTTTAATTACTGCCGAAGAAGGTAAAGGTTTGGGTCTAGAAACCAAAGAAACTTCCGGTATGGAATTTGATCAAGGTTTCTTGTCTCCTTACTTTGCTACCAATACTGAAGTTATGGAAGCTGTAGTTGAAAACCCTTACATTGTTATTACCGATAAAAAAATTAGTAATCTTCAAGAATTTTTACCATTTTTGGAAAAATTGGTTAAATTAACCAAAAATATTGTCATTATTGCTGATGATATTGACGGTGAAGCTTTGGCTGCCTTGGTTGTTAATAAAATTCGAGGTACTTTTAATGTTTTAGCTGTTAAAGCTCCAGGTTTTGGTGATCGCAGAAAAGCTATGCTCGAAGATATTGCTGTTTTAACCGGTGGTATGGTAATTTCCGAAGACTTAGGTGTTAAATTTGATGTGGCCGAACCATCAGAATTTTGTGGTCATGCCGATTCGGTTACTTCCGATAAAGATAAAACTAAAATTATTGGTGGTAGTGGATCTAACTCGGAAATTAAAGATCGTGTTTCTCAATTAAAAGCTCAACTTTCTAAAACTAATTCTGATTATGACAAAGAAAAATTCCAAGAAAGAATTGCTAAATTAGTTGGCGGTGCTATTGTCATTCAGGTTGGCG
>CAYUUU010000075.1:0-2866 GCA_964448065.1 uncultured Gammaproteobacteria bacterium | reverse complement strand
CATAATAATTTTGTGGTATTTAACCGAGGGGCTGGCAAGCCCTTTTTTAATACCCATAAAAAAGGAAAAACAAAATGGACTTAAAAAAACTACCAAAAACTGAATTTGCCGCTGCAGTCGCACAAATTGCTGGCGAAAGAAATATTGACGTTCAATCTATTTTAGATTCTATTGAATTAGGTTTAATTTGGGCTTACAAACGTGATCAAAAAGAACACGGTATTATCGTTCCAGACGAAGATCAATTTGTAGCTGAATTAACTCCAGAAAGTGGTTCTTTTAAAGTTTTCAAAATTGATGGCGAAGACAGAACTGATGTTACTCCTCCAGGTTTCGGTCGTATTGCTGCTCAAACTGCTAAACAAGTTATCGATCAAAAAATTCACGAAGCTGAAAAAGAATCAGTCATTGCTGAATATGAAAAGAAAGTCGGAACTTTAATTTCTTGTGTGGTTTTAAAAAGTGATCCTTATAAAATGGTTGTCGGAGTTGGTAAAACTGAAGGAATTTGTCCAAAAGACGAACAAATTAAAGATGAAGTTATACCTTTAGGAACCAAAAAATTCTTTTTATTAAAAGAAATCGAAAAAGGCGAACTTGGACGTAGTGAAATTATTTTATCCAGAAGAGACAATAATTTTATTAAAGAACTTTTTGCCAGAGAAGTTCCAGAAGTTACCAATGGCTCTGTTGTCATTGAAAGAATTGCTCGATCTGCTGGTGAAAGAACTAAAATTGCTGTGTCTTCAAATCAATCAGGAATTGATCCTGTTGGTTCTTGTATTGGTCAAAAAGGATCAAGAATTCAAGCTATTTTAAGTGAACTTCCACACGAAGAAAAAGTTGATGTTGTTCCTTTTTCTTCCAACATCAATCAATTTATTATTCAAGCCCTATCTCCAGCTCAAAACGCTAAAATTATTGACATCAAAAATAACACCGCTTTCGTTGTTGTTCCAGAATCTCAATTAGCCTTAGCTATTGGTGCTGGTGGCGAAAATGTTCGTCTAGCTGGTCAGCTAGTTGGTTTAGAAATCAAAATTTCTTCCGACCTCAAAGCTAGCAAATAATTTTCTATTATTTGTTAAATAAAAATTTATGGCCCAAGAAAATAACTCTCAATTCAGGCCGCCTATCGTTGCTGTCATGGGACACATCGATCATGGTAAAACCTCTCTTTTAGACAAGATCCGTTCTACTAATCTTTGGCGCAAAGAAGCTGGTGGTATTACTCAACACATAGGTGCTTACCAAGCTAAAGTTACCGAAAAAAACGGTCAAATTAGATTAATTACTTTTATTGATACTCCTGGTCACGCTGCTTTCAATAATATGCGCAGTTATGGAGCTCAAGTTACTGATATGGTAGTTTTAGTTATTTCTGCTGTCGAAGGTGTTATGCCTCAAACCAAAGAATGTATTGAACATATCAAGAAAAATAATTTACCTTTCATTGTGGCCATGAATAAAATGGATCTTGACAATGCTTCTCCAGATAAAGTCAAAGGTCAACTTGTTGAACTTGGTTTTACTCCAGAAGAATACGGTGGTCAAACTGCTGTTATTCCTGTTTCTGCAAAAACCGGCAAAGGAATTGATGATCTTTTAGACATGATTTTGTTAAATGCTGAAATAATGGAATTAAAAGCTGATCCTTGTGCTTGTACCGAAGCTTTTATTATTGAATCTCGTCTCGACAAAGCTCGTGGTCCAGTTGCTTCCTTAATTGTCAAAAACGGAACTCTAAAAATAGGGGATATTGTTTATTCTGAAGATGTTTTGTGTAAAGTTAAAGCCATGGTTGATTACACTGGAACCAATCTAAAAACCGCTCCACCTAGTACTCCTGTCGAAGTTTTAGGTTTTGAAAAAGTTCCTCAAATTGGATCTTTAGTTATCGAAGATAAAACCGAATGTTTAATTAAAACTGAAAATTGCCACCGAGTTTTACTTGAATCTACCGAAGAAAATCCTAGATTGAAAGTTATTTTAAAAGCCGATGTCAAAGGAACCCTCGAGGCTCTCGAAAACAGTTTTAATGACGATGTTATTGTTATTTCTTCTGGTATTGGGGCTGTCAGTGATAATGATATTTTCTTAGCTGAAGCTGCCAAGGCTCAAATATTTGCCTTTAATGTTTCTACTCCAAAACATATTGCTCAAATTGCCGAAACTTCAAAAGTTAGAATTTTTGAATCTCGTATAATTTACGAAATTATCGAAGATATTCAAAATCAAGTTCTCCATCTTTTGGAACCAACTATCGATGAAACCATTATTGGTGAAGGTTTTATCAAAGCTGAATTTAAGATTGATAAAGTTCGTATTGCTGGTATGCAATGTACAAAAGGTGAAATCAGTAAAGGGGATTTAATTCATCTTAAACGCGATGGTAAAATCATCAAAGACACTAAGGTTGAAGGTATTAGACAAGGTAAAAATATCGTTGAAAAACTTAAGTCAGGAACCGATTGTGGCATAACTTTTAAGCCTTACGTTGACTTTAAACTGAATGATGTTATAATAGCCTATAAGAATTAAAAATAAGCAGGTATTCTTATGAAAAACTATCAAACACAAGAAATTAGAAACTTGATGACTAACAGCAAAACCGCTTTAGTTGTTGTTCCTCAATTAACCATCGATTCTCTTGGTTCAGCTTTAGCCTTAGCTTTATTGCTTAAAAAAAGTAATATTGAAACTAAAGTTTTTTGTCCAACCAAACCTGATGCTAATTATTCCAAATTAAGTGGTCTTGAATTGGTTACTGATACTCATAATGAAAACGATTTAGTTGTAACTCTTGATTATCCTTTAACTCAAATTGAAAAAGTTAGTTATAACCAAGACAACGGTAAACTTAATT
>CAYUUU010000074.1:0-2871 GCA_964448065.1 uncultured Gammaproteobacteria bacterium | reverse complement strand
GAGGTAATTTTTTGTGATGTAGGCCAAGGAGATGCTACTTTGATAACTTCTAAAAACTGGCAAATGTTAATTGATACTGGTCCAAAAAATAAAAAAGTTTTAAATTGTTTGGAAAATAATTTACCATTTTGGGATAAAAAAATTGAAGTGTTAATGATAACTCATGGGGACAGTGATCACTCTGGAGGATTAGAAGATGTTAAAAAATATTACAAAATTGAACAAGAAATTTATTCAAAAAATGTGAAGCAATATGATGTAATTAAAAATAATCTGATTACATTTGAGGTGCTGAATCCTGAGAAAAAAATAGAAATTGACATGGATAATAATCAAAATTCGATTGCTGGGATTTTGACTTATAGAAACCTTTCGGTAAGCTCAGGGCAAGTTAAGATTTTTATGGCCGCGGATATTGATATTGAAACAGAACAACGACTAATATGGAAAAAAATTCTTCGACCAATTGAAGACCAAGTAGATATTTTAAAAGTTAGTCATCATGGATCTAAAAATGGAACAAGTGAAGAATTTTTAAATATTTTAAAACCGAAAATGGCAATAATAAGTGTTGGAGCAAAAAATAATTTTGGTCACCCGAATAAGGAAATATTAGACAGATTAAAATCAAAAAATATTGAAATAAAAAGAACTGATTTAATCGGAGAAATAAAAATTAATTTTCGTTAGATAAATAATCGTAAACTGTTTTGGAAACTGACTGAATAAAACTGGCTGATTTATCAAAATCAGTACTACGACTCATAACACAAATTAAATAAGGTTTTTTAGTTAAATAAACAATTCCACAATCATGAAGTTGTTTTTCTTTACTGGGTAAATATTGACGTTCGCCAAATTTGTGAGAGATTTTAACATCAGTTGGTAATCCAGCTACTAAACCTTTGGAATATTGAGTTTGAGAAAGGATAGTTAAGGCTTTTTCAGACATTTTTTGACTTAAATAAGAAGCATTAAATAAAATTCTAAAAAAGGAAGAATAATCTTTAACAGTGATAATGTTTCCATTAGGATCATTTTCAGCTCTAGAAATATCAACATCTAAATCTTTATAAACGGCAAAAATTTTTGAATTATCAATATTTTCAATTAATAATTCGTAAGCAGCATTATCAGAATAAATAATCATTCGATTAAGTAAATCATCAACAGTGTATTCTTTATTAAATTCCAACATTGATTCTGGCTTAATGTTTTGTTGACTATAATCAAAACTTTTATTGTTAACTATTTTTTTATCCAAAACAGAATGATCATCTTCGGCCTCTTTTAGATAGGCTATTAAAACTGGAACTTTAATTAAACTAGCTGGAGAAAAATATTCTTTTTCATTAATACCAAACCAAGGTCCATTGTTTAGGTCTCGATAATAAATTGAAGCAAAAGTAATTTTGCCATTATTAATATCTTGATTAATAATAAATTCTAGATTTTTTTTAAGGGAGCTTAAATTTTTATCTTGACTAATACTGGAACTGTCGCACTCTAATAAAGGATTAATAAATTGATAATTATAATTTTTTCTGGTTTCTTTAAATTTTATAATTTTAGGAATAAAAAGATAAGGGTAAAGAATTACTCCGGCAGAAAAACTAACAAGAGAAATTATTGAGATAAAAATTATTTTTTTGAAAGGTAAAGACATGGATATGAATTTAATAATACCATTTTATGGTCTAAAAGTGTAAAAAATGTAGTAAAATAGCCTATGGAAAATTTTAAAGAAATTGAAGCTAAATGGAGAAAATATTGGGAAGAACATAGTGAACTATATCAGGCTCAAAATCCTAAATCTGAAATTCTAAATTCTAAAACAAAGAAATATATATTAGTAGAATTCCCTTATCCAAGCGGCAGTGGACTTCATGTAGGTCATGCTTTTAGTTTTACCGGGGGAGATGTCTATGCTCGTTTTAAACGAATGCAAGGTGAAAATGTATTGTTTCCAATGGGATGGGATGCTTTTGGATTGCCAACTGAAAACTATGCCATTAAGATGAAAAAGAAGCCTCAACAGGTAACTAAAGAAAATACTGATATGTTTAGACAACAAATGAAAGATTTAGCTTTTTCGTTTGATTGGAGTCGGGAAGTCAATACTACTGATCCAGCTTATTACAAATGGACTCAGTGGATTTTTATTCAATTATTTAAAAAAGGATTGGCTTATAAAAAAGAAATGCCAATAAATTGGTGTCCAAGTTGCAAAATTGGTTTGGCGAATGAAGAGGTGGTAGATGGAAAATGTGAACGATGTGGAGCGGAAGTAAGTCGACGCAATATATCTCAATGGGTAGTTAAAATAACAGACTATGCTGATAAGTTGATTGAAGGGTTAAAAGAAACTAATTTTATTGATAAAGTTAAACAAGCTCAAATTAATTGGATTGGAAAAAGTGAGGGAGCTAAAATTAATTTTAAAATAAAAGATAGAGAAGAAAATCTAGAAGTGTTTACAACAAGACCTGATACATTGTTTGGAGCGACGTTTATGGTGATTGCACCAGAACACGATTTAGTTAAAAGTTTGTCAAGTTCATCAAGTTTGTCAAGTGAAAAAAAGAAAGAAATTGAAGATTATGTTAAAAATGCACGCAAAAAGTCTGATTTAGAAAGAACGGAACTTTCCAAAGATAAAACCGGAGTGTTCTCGGGATTATACGCAATTAATCCAGTAAACAATAAACAGATTCCAATCTGGATATCAGATTTTGTTTTGGCCAGTTATGGAACTGGAGCCATTATGTCAGTTCCAGCTCATGATGATCGTGATTTTGCTTTTGCTAAAAAATTTGGGTTGGAAATAATTCCAGTATTAAAACCAAATAAAGATCATGATTTTGAAAAAGA
>CAYUUU010000073.1:0-3067 GCA_964448065.1 uncultured Gammaproteobacteria bacterium | reverse complement strand
AAATGGTTTACTCTTAGAAAATATACTGGTTGGGGATTAACCCCAGTTACCTGGCAAGGTTGGTTATACACCTTTTTGTTGGTGGCCCCAGTTGCCATTTTAGAATCTTTCCCTGTGAATCAAAATTTTAAAAATATTTTTTCTACAGTTTGGATAATTCTTTTTTTGGCTGATATTTTTCATATTATGCTTCAGATTAAAAAAGATGAACGAGAACGTTTTCATGAAGCTATTTCTGACCGTAATGCCTTATGGTTTATGATGGTTGTTCTAATTGGTTGGGTTATCTTTAAACAAGATCTTAATCCAATTTTCTTTGTGGCTCTAATTGGCGCTACTTTAGTTAAAGCCGCCACTAATTTTTATTTGCGCGACAAATAAATAATTTGTCATTTTTCTTAACTATTTTGTCGACCTTAAAAGTCAAAATATTACCATCAAATTTAATGTCTTTAAATTGACCAGAAGTTACCCCACTATTTTGTCCAATTATTATATATTTATCGGAATCCATAACTTTTTCTTTGGTGGTTAATTTACTCTCAGCCACCATAATTTTAGGGTAAAAATGGTCAATTTTGCCAATTAAAATCTTAGTTTCTGTGGCCAAACTATTTTCTCCCTTGGCCCATTCTTCTGTCGTTCTTCCTAAATAAAAACCACTACTAAAACCTCGGTTAAAAACGGTTTTTAATTCTTTTATTAGTTTTTCTTTTTCAATTTTTTTATATTTATTTTCACTAATTAAATCCAAGGCTTTTTTATAAACTGTTACCACCTTATCAACATAATCTGCCCCTCTAGCTCGACCTTCAATTTTTATGGTGGTAATTCCTGTTTCTACTAATTTTTCCAACAATCCGATTGTGCATAAATCACTTCGACTCATCACCAAATTATTATCAATTTCCAATTTTTTCTTAGTTTCCAAATCAGTCACTTCATATTTTTTTCGACACACTTGGACACATTTTCCTCGATTGGCCGATAAATTATAATGAAATAAGCTCATTTGGCATCGTCCCGATACTGCCACACACATGGCTCCATGACCAAAAACTTCAATTTCAATTAATTTTCTCCCTGGTCCTTTAATTTTTTGTTTTTTAATCCCTTCGGTTATTTTTTTAATTTGGTCCAAATTTAATTCTCGAGCCAAAACTACTCGATCAATCCATTTACTCAAAAATTTTATTGTTTCTAAGTTTGATACCGACATTTGGGTCGAAACACAAACTTCAATTTTTTGTTTTCTGGCTTCTTTAATTACTGCCAAATCTGAGGCAATAATTCCCTCAATTTTAGCCTGTTTTATCGCTTTTAAAATCTTTTTAATCTCTTTAATCTCTTCATCAAAAACTATTGTATTTATGGTTACCCAAGTTTTTACTTTAGCTTTTTGACAAATTTTGCTAATTTCTTTCAAATCAGTTATTTCAAAATTATTGGCTCCAGCTGCTCTCATATTCATATTCCCAATTCCAAAATAAACTTCATTCGCTCCCGCATTTACTGCCGCCATTAACGACTCAAAATTTCCGGCTGGTGCTAGAATTCTTACTTTATTTTTCATCTGCCAAGTATAACAAATCTAATTGTTTAGGAATTATTTCTTTAGGAACAAATTTTTTATAGTCACTATTTAAATGATATTTGTTTTTTAATTTATAGATAATTGGATAAACATTTTTACTATAATCTTTATCAATAAAAGGTGATTGGTATAGTTTTAAATAATCTTCAAACAAATTGGAAAAATCCCATTTTATAAAATCCAAAAAATTAGCTCTGGTGGCTGATCTTAAATTTAAAAATCCACAAATAATATAATCAATTGGTACTTTACTGGCTTCTTTAAAAACATTTTCTATATTTTCTTCACTATCAGTAATCATTGGTAAAATTGGCATAAAATGTAACCCTAGTCCAATATTTTTTCCTGCCAATTGTTTTAAAACCTCAAATCTTTGGATACTTGGTTTAGCTCCGGGTTCAATCTTTTTTCGAATTTCCTCATCCATGGTTGTTACTGTCACGGCCACATTTACCATAGCCACTCTTGCCAGTTCAGTTAGCAAATCTATATCCCTTAAAATTAAATCCGATTTAGTCGAAATTATAATTGGATTTTTATATTTAATCATTACTTTCAACACTCCTCGCATTAGCTGATATTTTTCTTCAATTGGTTGATAGCTATCAGTTACTCCACCTAAATTTATTACCTCATGTTTCCATCTTTTACTAGACAATTGCTTTTCCAAAGCTTCAACAATATTAATTTTTACATAAATTGTGTCAAAAAAATTTTTTCCGTTTTCTAAATATTTATGTGAATAAAGAGCATAACAATATTGACACCTATGACTGCAACCACGATAAACATTTAAATCCCATTTATAGGGCAAAAATTTACTATTAAGTCTGTTTAGGGCCTTTTTAACTTTTATTTCTTCAATAACCATACCCGAATTTTACCCGAAACTAATTTATTTTTCTATCTATATTTCGTATTCAAAATATTGATCATAGGGAATTGTCCAAGCACTGGCTTCTTCTGGGGTTGCTTTTTCCATTATTTTTCTGAACAAACGAATTGAATTTCCATGAGCTGAAATAGCAATTCCGATATTTTGTCCAGCATATTTTTCTTTTAAGCTTTCAATAAATTGTCCAACTCTAATTTCCACATCAGCAAAACATTCACCCTCTGGAGGTCGATCATTCCAACCTCGATGCCATTTATCAAATTGTTCTTGGCCATACTTTAAAATTGTTTCTTCATGTCCCAAACCAGCCAAACTTCCATAAGATCTTTCAATCATTCGATCATCAACAATAATTTCTCTACATTCTGGGTGAAATTTTAAAACTTCAGCCAAAGTATCTTTAGCTCTCGATAATCTCGATACATAAGCTACTTCTATTTTTTTATCTTTCAACATCTCTCCCAAATTTTTAGCTTGTTCAATTCCTAATTCAGTTAATTTTGCATCCATCCAACCAGTAAAGATTTTTTTTAAATTAAATTCTGATTGTCCATGTCTGAATAAATATATTTTTGCCA
>CAYUUU010000072.1:0-3219 GCA_964448065.1 uncultured Gammaproteobacteria bacterium | reverse complement strand
TGAAAAGGCCAATCTATCAACAGACCGCTAAATACGGACATTTTGGAAATGAAAACTATCCTTGGGAAAAAAGAATTAGTTTATAAACTTTTTACCTTTTCTCTAATTTTTGGATCGAAAAACATAAACACTCCACCAAATAAAGCATTTATTATTCCTAAAATTCCCAAAAATGTTGACATTAATAAAATACTTTCATTAGAACTACCAACTTGAGAAAAGAAAAATAAATATAATTGCTCTCTGGCTCCAAATCCACCAATTGAAATTGGTAATACCAAAATCATGGAAATAATTGGAATAAATACAAATACTGGTAATAAACCTAAATTAGTCCCAAATTTCCAACCCACAAACCACATTTGTAAAATCCAAAACGATTCACTGATAGCTGATATTAATAAACATTTAAAAATTTGACCTCTATTTTTACCTTTTAATAAATCAAAAGCATCACTAAATTTTTGTAAAAATTTAATTTTTTGAGTTATTTTTGATATGTCAAAAAAAGAAATTATTATATAAGACAAAATGCAAATCGCTGTCAAAATTATTAACAAATAAAAAACATAATCAGGAATTATTAAACCCATCTTTTTACCCACAATTGCCGAAATTAATCCCAAAAACATAAACATTGAAAAACCAATAAATCTGTCCAAAACCACTGATGCTAATACTTTAGTTTTAGGTATATTAGGATATTTTCCGTCTATTACTAACCATTTTAAAATATCTCCAGCAATTGCAGTTGGAAACACCAACGAATAAAAAGAAGCCAAAAAACTAGCCCTAGTAAAAGTTAAAATCGTTTTAATTTTTATTTTAGAAAACAACAACAAACTCCATCTGCCAGAAACTATTACTACAATTAAAAAACTTAACAAAATATTTACAATTACAAACCAAAATGGAATTAACTTAATTTTATTGAACAATTCCAATACATTAACTTTTTTAAAAGCAAAATAAATTAAAACTGCCGAAAATACAAACTTTAACAATTTGGAATTAATTATTTTTTTTAGCATGAACTAATTATTAGCATAACACGAAGTATAATAAGACTATTAATGAAAGTTTTATTACTAAGTCATATTTTTCCACCAGCCGTCGATGGCGGTTCAAAAGTTATTTATAAACTTGGTCAGTATTTTGAATCTCAAAATTTTGAAACTTTATATCTGTCATCAAATTGTTCCAGCACCGACGATTTTGTTAAATCAAAATATAAAATCTCTAACGCTCTAAAGTTCCAACGCTCTAACGTTCTAAAACTACCTATATATCATCATCTTCGTCGACCTTTAAAATTACTCAATTTATTTCTTAACCAAGACTTATTAAGAATTTTTCAAAAAGGCCCAATTTTTAAAATTATTCCTTTTATAAAAACTACTATTAAAGTTATCCAATTTAAACCCGATTTGATTGTGGCTGGACCACTTCCCACCACCATCGTCCTCTATGCTAATTTTTTAAAATTTATTTCTAACGCTCTAACGCACCAACGTTCTAAAATTCTAATAAATTCCTCTTTTCATCCAACCGATAAAGATTTCCAACAACTTCCTTTAATTAAATCTCTTCAGAAAGCGGACTATTTATGGACTTTAACCAAATCTGAATCCGACTATTTTATTAAAAACTTTAATATTAATCCTCAAAAAATTATCCTCGCTGGCAACGGTGTCGATACTAAATTTATAAAAAATATTAAAGAAAAATTAAAAACTCCCCGCCCTGTCAAGGGAGGGGTCGGGGGAGGGTTTAATATTCTTTTTATCGGTTCCCTGGCTGCTCACAAACGTGTCGACTTCCTAATCAAATCATTTAATAACGTTCTAAAGCTCCAACGTTCTAACGCTCTTACTTTAACTATTGCCGGTCAAAAGACTCTCTTTTATCCTCAAATCAAAAAATTAGTCAATTCTCTTAAACCTGAAATAAAATCTAAAATTAAATTCATTTTTAACTTTCCTCAAAAAGATTTATCTAAAATTATTGATAATTGTGATGTTTTAGTTTTACCCTCAATTCAGGAAAGTTTTGGTTTAGTGTTATTAGAAGCCTGGGCCAGACAAAAGCCAGTAATTTGTGCCAATATTCCAGCCCTAAAAGAACTAGTTAGCCAAACTAATGGAGGATTATTGTTTAAAATCGACGATCAAAAAGATTTAACCAAAAAAATAAAATTTATTTTAAATAATCCGGACAAAGCCCAACAACTAGGTCAAAACGGTTTTAAATATGTTAAAAATAACTATACATGGGACAAAGTAGGCCAAAAAATATGTCAAAAATTATAATCGTACTTTTATTTAGTGCTTTAATTTTAATTGTTGTTTCGGTTTGGTATCTAGCTTTTTTTGTTCCTCAAAACGCCAATATTGCTAATATAAAAATTAAAGATCAAAATTACAAAATCGAAATGGCCATTTCCTCAGCTCAAAAGATTAAAGGCTTGTCCAAAAGAGAATCTCTTTGTAAAAATTGCGGCATGCTTTTTACTTTTGGTTTCGAAACTCAACTGCCTTTTTGGATGAAAGATACCCTTATTCCTCTTGATATGATTTGGCTAGATAAAACAGGTAAAATAGTTGATATTCAAACTGCCTCAGAAATTAACTCTCAAAAAATTTATCAAAATAAAACTCCAGCTCAATATGTCCTTGAATTAAACGCCAACGATTCAAATAAATTAGACCTAAAAATCGGCGACATTATTCAACTCCCAAAACAAAATGACTAAATCTCTAAAGATCAAAAAATCTAAAGCTCTAACGTTCTCTGTAATAATCCCAAATTATAATGGTGCTAGTTTTTTAACCGACTGTTTAAATTCACTAATCAAAGCCATATCTAATTGCCCAGATTCTAATTTTGAGCTTATTTTTGTCGATAATGGTTCTAAAGATAACAGTTGTCAAATTTTCACCGATTTTTTCCAAAAAAATAATCTCTCTAATCTACGATCGACGATCTATCATCTACAATCTAATTTAGGTTTTGCCACTGCTGTAAATATTGGCATAAAAAAAGCCAAATATAAATGGGTAGTTTTACTAAACAATGATTTAACTATAAAACCTAATTGGTTTCAATTAATTTCTGTTGCCATCAAAGAAAATAATAATTCTAAAATAGCCACTTTTTTTGGTACTGTTTTAACCAAAGATGGTACTAAATTTGAATCTCAAGGATTAGATTTTTTCTATT
>CAYUUU010000071.1:0-3323 GCA_964448065.1 uncultured Gammaproteobacteria bacterium | reverse complement strand
CATCTTGGCTACTTCGGCATGAAGTGTTTTTATTATACCAATTTTATTTATATTTTATAGACCAAAAAAAATAGCGATATTTTAATACTAAAAGTATTATTAATATCGCTATCAATCATTTTTGAGCTTTCTTTTTAAAACCTCTAAAGAGGTGTGAAATCATTGAGCTCAAATTTGCCAATAAGGCAATTATAAAAAAGATCTTCTTAATAAGAAACAGATTATCAATAGGCAGTAGTAGAAAAGACACTGCTATACATTGCGAAATCATCCTTATTTTACCAAGCCAGTTAACTGGATTTCTCTTTATTGAACTTATGATAGACACCACAAGTTCACAAGCAACTATGGCTGCAATTAGCCACTGAAAATCCTTGTAAATAAAAAAAGATGGAACCAATACCGACGCCATTAAAACCTTATCAACAGTAGGATCTAGTGCCTTACCAAACTCAGTAACCTGATTAAATTTACGAGCCAAATAACCATCAAGACTATCCGTTGATATTACCAATAAAAAAAACGAAAAGGATACCCACTGTAATACCAAATTACCTTGTGAAAAAACCATTAAAAAAAACACAACTATGCTCAATACCAATCTTGCTTCTGTAATTCTATTAGGCAAATTTCTGCCATCTTTTTTATACATCTCGTATATTTTCAAAATAAACACCTCCCTTTTAAAGTTCGGCGTAATTATACACATAAAATACCAATTAATCAAGAAGTGCCACGGGAGGGATTTGAACCCCCAAGTCTTGCGACACACCGTTCTGAGCGATGCTTGTATACCAATTCCAACACCGTGGCAAAATCAAAGGTATTCTACCATTTTTAGGCATTTTAAGTGTAAAATCATATATGAAACAAGCCACTCTTTTATTTTTAATAAAAGACAATCAAATTCTTTTAGCTATGAAAAAACGTGGTTTTGGAAAAGGCTTTTGGAATGGTGTTGGTGGTAAACCAGAGTTAAATGAAAATATTTTAGATACTGCTATTCGTGAAACAAAAGAAGAAATTGGAGTTATTCCAAAAAATATTAATCAAGTTGCTACTTTAGATTTTTATTTCCAAAACAAACCAGAATGGAATCAGCAAGTTTTAACTTTTTTTACTAATGAATGGGAAGGTGAACCATCTGAATCAGAAGAAATGAAACCACAGTGGTTTGATTTAAACAAAATTCCCTTTGAATCTATGTGGCCAGACGATATTTTTTGGTTACCTCCAGTTTTGCAAGGCAAAAAAATTAAAGCAGAATTCACTTTCGGGGACAATGATATTATTTTAGATAAAAAAATAAATGAAATCTAATCTTTCCAAAAAAGAAATTGCGTCTGGCCAAGAAATCATTAAAAAAATTTCCGAATTAAACTTAACTCTTTTGCCCGATAATTTAAAACAAATAATTTCCGATTACCAAAAATTTCAACCACATCCTCAAAAGAAAAATTTTTGGATTAAAACCAAAACCAAGAAAAAACTAAAACAAAAATATGACAAAATTTTATTACTTTTATCGGGTTTAACTGCCAGTGGTAAAGATGCAGTTTTTGAAAAAATCAACCAATTATCACCAAATCTTTTATTTAAAACTGTTACTGCCACTTCTCGTCCACCTCGTGAAAATGAAATTCACGGTCACGATTATTACTTTTATGAAAACCATCAAGTTTTTCGCCAATCAATTAAAAATGGTGAGCTTTTAGAATTTATTAAAAGGGGAGAAAGTTATTATGGTCTTCCCAAGGAAAGTCTTAAAAATTCTCTTAATCAAGCCACTCCTGTTGTTTATTCCCAAATCGAAATGAGTGGTTGGTCGAAAACTGAAAAATATTTAAAAAAAATAAATCAAACAAATATTTTAATTTTAAAAATGTTTATTCTTCCCGAAATGAGTTTTTTTGACTATCAAAATTGGCTTTCTCAAAAAAGAAATGACACTGATTTAGAATCCAGAATTCACAAAACCGGATGGGAAATTAAAAAAGCTGCCAAAAAATCAGACATTTTATTAATAAATCAATTTCACCCCGGCAATAATTCAATAGAAGAAACGTCTAAAAATATTATCGATCAAATTACTGAAATTCTTAAATAGATTTTTTAGTCAAATTATTTTCAGGATTTTTATGGTTATACTTTTCCAAAATTTCTTTACTCACCATTTCAAAAGCTTCCTCAATATCCACTCCTAATTGATTAGCTAAACGACAAGTTCCAAAAAATAAATCTCCAATTCCATCTTTAAAAATCATTTTATTATTTTTAACAAAATCAATTCTTTCTGCTTCATCTTTGTATCTAAGATATTGTGACATTTCTAACAATTCTTCATGAAGATGATCAAATTTATCAATATTGGGAACATCTTTCCATTTATTTCTCTTGGCAAAATCTTTTACTATTTTTTGAGCCTCTTTGATAGTTTTCATCTGGAGCGGGTAAGGGGAATCGGACCCCTGCCGAAAGATTGGAAATCTCTCGTTCTACCACTAAACTATACCCGCATTAAGAGTAATTTTAACATATTGTTATTTATATGTAATAGAATTAAATATGACTAAGTTTAATAAATTTTTACTTCTCATTAATCTTTGTTTTTTAAGTTCTTTAATTTATGTTTCTTCAAAGAAAAATTTAGTTTCTTATTTTCGACCTAGTGTCACTTCCTCCTATTATGTTGAAAAACAAACTCTTTTTAACAATTTATCTTCATCAAAAAACGATATTTATTTTTTAGGAGACAGTCTAACCGATGGTGGTGAATGGAGTGAATTATTATCAAATAATAATATTAAAAATCGTGGAATAAATGGCGATTCTACTACCGGAGTATTAAACCGACTTAACCAAATAGTCAAAAATAAACCTCAAAAAATATTTATTATGATCGGTATTAATGATTTGCTTGCCAATATTGAACCAAATATTGTTTTAGATAATTATCAAAAAATTATTCAGACAATCAAAATCAATTCTCCTAACACCAAAATTTATATTGAAAGTATTTTGCCAATTAATTTTGAAATAGATAAAACCAAACGTCCAATAACCAATCAAAATATTTCTGATCTTAATAATAAATTAAAAGATTTAAGTAATAATTCTAACATTTTTTATATTGATCTCTACTCAAAATTTTTAGATTCATCTAATCAATTAGATAAACAATATACTCTCGATGGAATCCATTTAAACGGTCAAGGCTACTTAATCTGGAAAACAACAATTTCAGAATTTTTTAGCAAATAATTTACTTAAGTCGGGGATACAGGAGTCGAACCTGCAACCTCACGGTCCCAAACCGTGCGCGC
>CAYUUU010000070.1:0-3545 GCA_964448065.1 uncultured Gammaproteobacteria bacterium | reverse complement strand
TTTCATTTTTTTTGAATTTTGATTTTATCCCCATAATTATAACCAAAACTAGACTGATAAGACTGATGAAATTACTGATAGTACGAATTGGAGTGTTTTTTAGTTCCAATAAAACGGAATGATTGACTGGGTTTATATTAAATTCAATTAATCCTAAATTTTTATCGATAGTAAAATCGGTTTTTTGACCATCGATAAACAGTTGCCAATTGGGAAAATAAACCAACGGAAGAGTAATTTTGCCGTTAGAATTAGAAATGGTATTTAGAGTAATTTTATTGCTCGTTTTGACATAATTATTGACAGTAATGCCCTCGGAAACGGTTGGCTGATCTGGAGCAAAACTGTTGGGAAAATTTTGACCAAAATTTGGCCAATAATCTTTTAGACCAGCTCCACTTTGAGCTATAATTTCGGTTGATGAAAGTTTTTGACTGTCAGTTAGATGGGAATACCAAATATCTTCTTTGAAATAGGAAAAATTTAAAATTATAGTGATAATGGAAATTAAAATAACGGTTATAATTTGAAATTTTTTGTTGATTAATAAAATAATCGAACCGGCGACAAAAGAAGAAGCAAAAATGGCAATTGAAAGAAAACGCCAAGGGAATTGATAGAAAGCCATAAAAGGAAGTGCTTTCCAAATAAAGGTTGATTTATTGTGAGTTAGAAAAACTGAAAAAAAGAAGACTAAAGAAAACAAAATAATAAAGATGGGGTTTTCTTTTATTTTTTTTCTTTTGAAAAATAGAAAGATAATGGCAAGTAATGGAATTAACCATTGAATGATTCCAACTGAAAAAGCCATATCGTCGACTGGGCCCCATAATGAAGCACCGTAACCCCAAAAACGAGAAATAAAAAGCTGTTTTATGGTAGCAAAATGAATAATGTATTGAAAATAACCCTGAGTCATAGTGTCGATGGTAACAAATTTCTTTTCAAAAAGAGCCGGAAGTAAAAAGAAAGAACTGATTCCAATTGAAATTAAAACCGGAATGGCCAATTTAAAAATTGATTTAATTTTTAGATTTTTATTTTTAAATAAAAGAACTAGGGAGTAAATTATTAAAACTGGAGCAATGGCTAGACTGGTAAGATTGTGACTTAATAAAAGAGAGGTTAATGAGATAATTAAACCAAAAAGTCTAAAGTCAAAAATCAAAAATCTTTTATTTTTAGAATTAATAAATTTGGTAAGGAAATAAAAAACCCAAGGAATAATATTAATTGCCATTGATTCGGCAATAGCACCACGAACCCAACTGTCGGTGGCTTGGTAAGGAGCCAAAAGAAAAATAATAGCGGAGATAAAACCACCGTAACTGCCAAAAAAAAGACTAGCAAAAAAATACATACCAAAAACTCCAATAAGATGACAAAAAGCAAAAGTAATTTTTAGACTGTCGATAAGACTAAAACCAACAAGATGAAAAACCTCAGAAACACCATAAGTTAAAGGAGAATAATAGTTAAAAAGAGGGTAACCATAGCCCATTCCCCCATCTTTGATGAAACGACAAGGAATTTGTCCATCTTTTAAACATTTATCTAATTGATCGAGTCTAAAGACATGCATATCATCCATCATGGAAAAAAATCCTGGTTGTAAAAGTCGATAGAAGGTTATAAAAGAAAGTAAAAAAAGACAAATTAGAATAATAATATTTTTTTTAGATTTCATTAATTAAAAGTGATTAAATAAAATTGTTCTTGCTCGGTATATTTCTTTTCAACTTGATCAAGTTGTTGAAGAGTAATCTTGGTTTGATGGTTTTTATTGTAGTCTTCTAGATTATTTTTAATTTTAATCAGTTCTCTTTCGGGAACGACAAATAAACTATTTTTAGGAAGATTATTGAACATACTGGACCATTCAATATTACCTAAATAATATTTATTTTCAGTTTGCATGCCGGTGAAAAATTGATTATTATCCCAAACTAAAGATGATGAAGGAGAAATATTTTTATCTTGAGGAAGATATTCGGAATAATTTAAAAAGAAAGGCATAAATGGCTCGTAAGAGTTTATAAAATAGGTTTTTGAATAATTAATATTAATAGCTTTGGTGACAGCTTGTTTCATGCCATAGTGCCAATCGCGAGCTGAAATGTTGGGATAATGAAAATAATATTGATGAATAAAACTACTAAAACAAATTAAATATAAAAATAAAATAAAGCTAATTAAAATTTTGGATTTACTGAATTCAAAAATTTGTTTAACACCAAGAAGAGAAAAGAAAATTAAAAATGGTAGCATTAAAATAAGACGAGTGGCATGGGGAAAATTAGAATCTCTGGTTAGAGCAAAAGAAATTGGAGTCAAAATTAAGTTAATTAAAAAGAATAAATAAAACTTTTTATTTGGTGATTTTTTAAAGAAGACGCAAGAAATTCCTAGAATAATTAAAAAGAAATCTGGAAGAAGTAAATTACCAACAGTTTGAATCCCCTGTCGTAGATTGCCATCTCCAGTTAGAAATAAAAATTCAGTGGAAAAAGAGGAAAAATAATTGGTTATAAACTTTTCAGAAATTTGAACAATTTTATTATGATAAATTTTTGAAATAAGCATTGGTTTTAAACCAATTTGTTGACCATAAACCATGGCTGAATCTTGTTGACGATAATTATCGACAGTTTTACTGATGGTAGGATCGCTAAAAATACTGATGTAAGAGAAACGATAACCGGCTCGACCTTTTAGAGTATCGAAAACGATTGGTAAACAAATTAGAATTACTAAAATAATGGCAATTAATTTGTTTTTAAGAGAAATTTTATTAATGGTTTTAAACCAAATTAAATAAAGAGTTAAAAAAATAAAAATTAAATGAAGTTTGGCGGTACTATAGGAATAAGTAAGTAAGGCAAAAGAAATAAAAGAAAGAAAAAGATTTTTTGTTTGATTATTTTTAATAAATTTTATCCAAAAATAAATTCCTAAAAGAGTTAAAAAAAGCATGTTGGTAACAGCAAAACCGGCTCGACTAAAAATAAAAAGCCATGGAGAAATTGAAAGTAAAAGTCCACCAATGATTGACCAAAATTCACTTTTAAGTAAAAGATTGATGATTAAACAAAAAATAAGAACAGTTAAGCTTCCAAAAACTGCAGCAGGGATTCGGACTGAAGCATCGGTATGACCAATAAACTTTTGAGTTAAAGCGACTGAGTAAATGAAAAAAGATGGTTGCCAATCTGAATATGAATGAAAATGGATAGGAAATTTGTTGCTAAAATAATCGGTTTGATATTTATTAAAAATAAAAGCTTGATAACTAATATCGGATTCATCGGAATACAAAGATGGAGGAACAGAGGTATTTTTGTATAAATAAAGGAATAAAGAAAAAAGAAAAAGTATAGTCAGACAAATTTTAAAAAAGAGTGAAGATTTTTTCATTTGAAGATAATCTATTTTATATTAAATTAGGATTAAAAGATTGATTAAGATGATTGTAACTAAATAAAAACTGGTATGAAAAATATTTCTGGATTTAAAATTATTTAATTGTTGGTTTAGATTTTCTTTGA
>CAYUUU010000069.1:0-3569 GCA_964448065.1 uncultured Gammaproteobacteria bacterium | reverse complement strand
AAGAAAATTTTGGAAAAGTTGGAGGATTTTTTGTAAAGGCAGCGATGGGAATAGTAGCAATTCCAGCAACGTTAATTGGAGCTATATCTGGAATTACTTTTGGACCGATAATAATTGCAGTTATAGTGGGTTTGTTTGGTTATCAATTATTTCAAGGCGGTTTAGTGTCCAGTTTAGTTCCACCCAAAGGAGCAACTAATACAGCAACAGTGGAAATACCGGTGGCAAGTGGAGGAAATATAATTCTTCCACCAACTACAGGTTCGGTTGATGGTCAAAAAATAGTAACCATGGCTCGTTCGTTAATAGGTAATGTTTGTTATTATTTTGGTGGTGGTCATGACAGGTTGGTTAGTGGAGTTGATCCTAGATGGGGTAAACAAGTAGGTAAAGATGAAAAAGGTAGATCAATATATGGTTTGGACTGTTCGGGTTTTGTAGCTTGGGTTTTTCACCAATATGGAATATTGAACACAACTGCTAGTGCTAGAGATATTATCTTTTCTCTACCATCATCAAAACGTTTTACTGATCCAAACTTACTTCAAATCGGAGATATTGGATTTAGTAGTTCACCAGAACATATTGGAATATATTCTGGCAGAAATTCGCAAGGTCAACCTTTATGGATTCATTCTACTAGTAGGCCTACTAATGGTGGGAATGGTAATAATTTTTGTAGAAAAAACAATGGTGAAGTATATGGTGGAGTCCATGAAAGTACTTTTAGTGAATTTAATTTATTTGCCAGAATATAATAGTTTTTTAAAAATAGATTAAAATAACTTATGTTAAATTTTTTAAAAAAATATTTTGTTTTCTTTTTTTTAGGAGGATTAGTAATAATATTGGTTTTGTTAAAAATTTTTTATGGAAACACAGGTAAAAGTACGAATATTAGCACTATTACACCCACTATTACACCAACAATAACTGGAGAAATAACCCCAACTGGAATTATTGGAAACGAATCGGTTGATACGGAAAAAAACGGACCAACTGTTGATGCTCTACCTTATCAGGGCGAAAAAATAAAAATAACTAGATATATAAAACCTGAAGTTTTAGAAGTTGTAATTAAAAAAGAAGAAGATAAACCGGAAGCAGAAACCGAAATTAAAGAATGGATGGAAAAATATCCTACTTTTAAAGGCCAAACTTACGTTTTTAAAATTTCAGATAATTAAATAATTTAATCTTGGAGTCTGACTGGCCATCCTATGCTAAAGCTTCGGAATGGTAAACATAATTAAAGTAATCTTTTAATCTTGGAGTCTGACTGGCATTATTATGTGAGAAAAGTTTGGATCGGAAGGGTCGGAAAAAAGAGCTGGGGTAAGAGATTCGTTTAATTGAATAGTAATTTCTTGACTTTTACAGACATTTAAAAAATCAATTAAAAATTTGTAATTAAAAGCAATTTCAAGATTGTTTCCTTCGGTTTTAGCTTCAACATTAATTTTGTTTTGACCAATTTGAGGAGCATTAGCAGTTAGTTCAATAAAATTATTTTTAACACTTAAACGAACTACATTGGCTGATTCTTTAGCAAAAACAGAAGCCATTTTAACTGATTGAAGAAATTCATCTTTGTTAATAAAAATTTTAGTAGTGAAAGATTCTGGAATAATTCTTTGATAAGGAGGATACTCCCCTTCAATAAGTCGAGAAACTATCTCTATGTCCTCTAAAACGAAGACTACTTGGTGTTGGTCTGATGTTAGGCCAATTTTAATTTTAGAAGCGTTTTTAGCGAGTTTAGTGATTTCTAATAAACTTTTAGCGGGAATTAAAAAACTATAATCTTGTTTAAGATTAATTGGGTTTTCAAAAATAATTTCTTTGAAAGATAATCTAAAACCATCAGTAGCGACAATAATTAATTTTTCTGAGGAAAAATTACAAAGGATAGAGGTTAAAACTGGACGACTATCATCGATAGCAGCTGAAAAAGCAATTTGAGAAATAGCTTGAGTTAAAACATTTAAATCTAGTTCAAAACTGGTTTCTGGATCGAGTTTAGAAAATTCTGGATAATCAGAGGCAGGAGTAATAGTAAAAGTTGATTCGGCTTTATCGGATTTTAAAGATAGAACATTATCACCTTTTTGATTAAGTTCTAGTTTGCCTGAAGATAAATAAGAAACAAATTCAACAATTTCTTTGGAGGAAATAGTTAAGGAACCTTCTTCTTCAATTTTGGCACCAATCCAATAATTAATACTTAATTCCAAATTGGTGGCTGAAAGTTTAAGGCGACCATTATCGGTGGATAATAAAATATTATTCAAAATAGGTAACTGATTTTTAGAAGAAACAAATCGAGAGACGTTACTTAGAGCAGTATTTAAATTTTCTTGTAAAAGGGAAAGTTTCATTGATTTATATTAACAAAGAAGAGGTTTATTTTAAAGTGGAAAAAATGTTTTATTAATAATAATTAATTAAAAAAATAGTAGTAATCATTAGTAGAGATGGTAGATAAGTGGTTAAGTTTAAATATTTGACGGAAAAATAAAGAATTAATGATTAGTTTTGGATGTGAATTGATAAAAAATGTTTTATAAATAGGAATAAATTGATGATTGTATCTTATAGTTTTAACTTTGGTTTGGGTAAGCTTCGGGGGAAAAATAAAAAATAAAATGTGGATAAAGTTGTGGATAAGTGGTTTGGAAAAGTGGAAAACTTTTGGGGAGTTAAAAAGCACTTTTAATTTGGTTAATAAGTTGACGAGTTTGTGAATTAGTGGAAAACTCTTGGGTCACTTTGTCTCGAGCATGCATAATACTGGTATGATCGCGGCCACCTAAAAGGTGTCCAACTTCTTCTAAGGGTAGGTTTATTTGAGTTAGAAGTAAATAAGCAGTAATGTGTCGAGCAGTGACTAATTCTTTTTTGCGACTTTGTCCACAAAGGTCACTGGTTTTAATGTTGAAATGTTTGGCACAAACAGAAATAATATGCCTAGGATTTAATTTAGTGGTTAGATCGTAGGTGTTAGATCGTAGATTGGGATTAAAAAAGTTTTGAACAAAATTAAGATCAATTTCATTAACCTGTTGAGCAAGAGATTGAACTGAAATTTGTTGAAGTTTACCTTCGATTTCTCGAATATTAGATTCAATATTATTAGCTAAAAATTCGACAGCTTCGGTGGTAATTTTAATTCCCTTCTCTTCGATTTTTTGACTAATAATGGCAATTCGCATTTCATAATCGGGAAGTTGAATATCAACAGTTAAACCACCCATGAAACGAGAAACTAAACGATCTTCCAGATGGTCAATTTCACTAGGTTTGCGGTCGGAAGTTAAAATTACTTGTTTGCCAGCCATATGAAGAGCATTGAAAGTGTGAAAAAATTCTTCTTGGGTATATTCTTTACCGGCAATAAACTGAATATCATCAACCAAAATACAATCTAAATTACGATATTTATCTTTAAATTGATTCATATTTTTGGTTTTAAGAGCATTGACTAACTCGTTACCAAAAGTTTCAGCCGAAAAATATTTGATTTTTAAATCAGGATTTTTTTTAAGAAGTTCATGACCAATAGCCTGCAT
>CAYUUU010000068.1:0-3820 GCA_964448065.1 uncultured Gammaproteobacteria bacterium | reverse complement strand
CTGGTCCAAATTCATTAAATTCATGCATTTCTTTAGTTTTAATTTGAATTTCTACTGTTAATTTATCTTTCCAATTTATTGTTGTTTGAATTGATCTGTATCCATTTGGTTTAGGGGCTGAAATATAATCTTCAAACTCTTCTGGTAAATAATTATATTTAGCGTGTAATAATCCTAAAACTGTATAACAGTCAACTAAATTATCAGTTAAAACTCTAATAGCTACTCTGTCTTTTACCTGATATTTTTCACCTTTTCTTTTAATTTTTAAATAAGTACTGTATAAACTTTTAATTCTGCCCTCAACCACAGTATTATTAATTTTATTTACTTCCAACATTCTTTCCAATTCATTTTTTACCAAATTAAGAGCCTTAATTTCATCTTTTGATCTTTCATTAAAAGCCTCTTTAATGTTTTGAGCTTCTTGGGGGTAGAGAACTTTAAAAGCATTATCTTCAATTAATTTCTTAAAGAAGTGTAATCCCACATATTCTGCCAAAGGTCCATAAATTTTCATTATGTTTCTAGCATAAATTAATTGCCTATCTTTTGGTAGATATTCTATAGTTAAACTATTGTGTAGTTTATCAATTAATCGAATTATTAAAACTCTAACGTCGTTTACCGAAGAAAAGAAAAATCGTCGAAATATTTCAATATTAGTATCATTAATTTTTAAACCTTTAGTTTTAGTTTTTACCTCAGTTAAACCAGAAACCAACAATGCTACTTCATCTCCAAACTCATTAGCAATATCTTCAATAGTGGCTGAAGTATCTTCAACACAATCATGTAACAAGGCTGCCAACACTGCTTCTTCTCCAATATTAAGTTGAGCCACTACTTTAGCAATCCACACTGGATGAGAAATATATGGTTTTCCAGATTTACGAAGTTGACCTTTATGGGCTTCATCCATAAAATCATAACCTTTTTTAATTCGTTGCTTATTAAAATTTGGACTTATTAAATAGTGTTCCAAATCTTCCCAATAATTATCACTAAAAGATAAATCTAACCCCATATTAAATCCTTTCAGCAAAAATTAATAATCTTTTCCAATCTGTACCTAATGGCCAACAAGTTTGTAAAATCAAAACTTCTTTATTTTCATCTTTGTACTTTAAATACTCAACCTCCGAAGCATTGACTACTTTTTTATTATATACACGATATGTATAAACTTTACCTTCATAATTAATAAATATAGGGTCACTAATTTGCATTTCTCCCAACAAATAAAAAACCGAATTTTTTCTAACAGTTTGTATTCCTTGTTGGGTTGAATGAGCAAACAAATAGACAGTTGTTCCTTTTCCATCTCCAGGCAAAGCAGTATCTTTAGCCTGAGCCACCAAATTATTATCTAATACTTTTAAATATTCCTCTTTATCAAAAGGGGAGACATTTTTAGCCACTCTCGAAGCAGCTAAAATTTTAGGGATTCTCAAAGTAAATTCGTTTACTGCTGCAGCTCTGTTTTCTGAATTAATTATTTCTTGTTGTTTACTTCCAAATTTAAAGCTTACTTTATAAGTAATTAAAGATCCTACCAATGGTTGATATAAATATATTAAATAGACGATTGATAATAAAACTATTACACTTGCGCCATAAAACAGGTATTTTTTCTTTCCAGTTGGATTACTAAAAATAACTCCTTTGGGTGATTTAATCTTTACTGTTCTTTTTTTTGGAGTTAATCTAAAAAAATTCCACATAGACTATTTTACAAGAAATAACAAATAAATTGACAAATTAAAGTGTTTAACATAAGATATACACCATTAGTAAAATTTTCCGGAAATGAAACACAAAAATCTCTTGACTCAAGAAGGTTATAATTCGTTAGTATTAGAGTTGTCGGAGCTTAAAAAAAAACAAGATCATTTAGTTAGTCAAATTGAAGATGTGGCCCAACCAGATGAATCTGGTGAAGATGGTTTGGTTACTCAACTCAAAGAAGAATTAGAAGTTGTCAACGATAAAATTGATAATATTGAACAGGTTTTTGAAGATTATCAAATAATTATTGATGATAATTGTGATCGTTTAAGTGAAATTCAACTAGGTTGTACTGTCAAAATTAAGCTTTCCAACGATGGAGAAAAACAATTTACTATTGTCAATCAATTAGAAGCCGATCCTTTAACTAATCGAATTTCTGACCAATCCCCACTAGGTAAAGCTCTTATTGGTAAAAAATTAAATGATGAAGTTGAAGTTTCAGCCCCTGTCGGTAAAATCACTTATAAAATTGTTTCTATTAGCTAGGATTTCGTGTAAAATTATCGTATGACCGATATTAAATTAAACGAACTTCAACGACAAAGACAAGAAAAGTTTGCCAAACTTCAAAGTCTTAATTTAAATCCATACCCACAACCAAATTTAAAAGATAAGCTAACTACTATCGAAGCCAAAGAAAAAATGGATGAATCTGTTTTGGTTGCTGGGCGAATAATGTCTCTTCGTGGTCACGGCAAAATTATGTTTGCTGATCTCCAAGATAGAGTTGATAAAATTCAACTTTTCTTTCAACAAAATATTTTAGAAGACAAAATGTCTTTAACTAAACTTCTAGATTTAGGAGACATTATTTCTGTTTCGGGAACTATTTTCAAAACTCAAGCCGGAGAAATCACTATCAATGTTACCGATTTTCAAATTTTAGCTAAAAATATCCGTCCATTACCAGAAAAATATCATGGATTAAAAGATCAAGAAGATCGTTACCGTCAACGTTATGTAGATTTAATTGTTAATCCAGAATCGCGCCTTGTTTTTGAAACCAGAACTAAAGTTTTATCTGAAATGCGCCATTTTCTAGATGATCATGGTTTTATGGAAGTTGAAACTCCAATTCTTCAACCTGTCTATGGTGGAGCTTCAGCTAAACCATTTGTCACTCACCATAACGAACTAGACATGGATATGTATCTTCGTATTTCTGATGAGCTTTATTTAAAACGCCTTATTGTTGGTGGTTTTGAAAAAGTCTATGAAGTTAGCCGAGATTTTCGAAACGAAGGTGTTTCTCGTTTTCATAATCCTGAATTTACTCAAATTGAATTTTATTGGGCCTATGTTGATTATGAAGTTTTAATGGATTTTACCCAAGATTTAATTAAACATATTTTAACCAAAATTAAGGGTGGATTAAAAACTACTTTCCAAGGTGTCGAACTAGATTTTTCCAAACCAATTCAAAAAATAACTTTCAAAGATGCCATCTTAGAAAAAACTAAAATTAATATCGACGAAATTAAAAATGAAGACGAGTTTAAACAAAAGTTAAAAGAATTAAATCTTAAATTAGATTTAAAAGATGTTTATGGTCTTGGAGCTTGTTTTGATGCTTTGTATAAAGAATATGTTCGACCACAATTAATTCAACCAACCTTTATTTTAGATTACCCAGCTGAAATGATTGCTTTAGCCAAAAGAAAAGAAAACGATTCTACCAAAATTGCTTCTTTTCAATTACTCATCTGTGGTACTGAATTATTAAAAGCCTACAACGAATTAAACGATCCAAAAGATCAATCCGCTCGTTGGTTAGATGAACAAAAATTAGCCGATCAAGGTTCTGAAATTGCTTCTCAATTCGATTCAGATTATATCCGTGCTTTGGAATACGGCATGCCACCAACCGCCGGTTGGGGAATGGGGATTGATCGTTTTGTTCAATTTTTAACCGACTCTGCCACCATCAAAGACGTCATTCTTTTCCCTTCAATGAGAAAAGAAGAATAAATTGTTTTATAATCTGTCATGGATTCGAAATCTTTAATCCTCGCCAAAAGTTTTTTAAATC
>CAYUUU010000067.1:0-3969 GCA_964448065.1 uncultured Gammaproteobacteria bacterium | reverse complement strand
AATGTCAGGGAATTGAAAGGTTAGAAATAATGATAATGGTAGAATAGTTTATGCCGTTTGATAATGAAGGAAAAATTAGAGAAATTTTTAAATCTGAATTTTCAAGAGAAAAGGTTGAAAAAATGGATAGTTTTAAATATTCAAAGTATTTACGACTTGTATCCGAGGTTGATGATAGGGAATTAATGTCTGAAAATGTTGATTTAATAGCCGATAGATTTAAAAATGATATTCTAAATTTGTCGCAAACTGGTAGAAAAGAAGATTATGAATTAGCCACTAAAATTGGTGAAAGAACAGAATATTTTTTGTGGTCGGCTGTCAATATTGGTTTAAAAATTAAACCAGAAATTTTAGAAGATTTTTATTCTGGTTTGGAGAGTGATAATCAAGTTATTAGAGATAGTTCAGTTAATTTTGTTTCAAATTTGGTATGTCTGGATTCGAGAAATAAAAAAGAAGGAGAAAAGTTTTTAGATTTATATAATTGTTATATGGATAATTTGGTTAGAATAATTAAAGAACCAAAAAATTCAAAAGAAAAATCGATGATTGGGTTAATGGTTGATGTTGTCTATGGAGATTTTGGAAAAGATTCTATGGATAGATTATTGAAAGGTGTTGGAATAGATATAACATTAAAAAATGATCTTGAAAAAGAAAACTACAAATCAGTCAGAGATGTTTTAACGGTCAATTCTGATAAATTAAATGATGATGCTAAAAATTATTTAGGAACATTATTGTTGTGTTGGAAAGAATCTTATGATAAGAGTGAAGGACTTCTTTTTGAGAGTGATTATATTAATAAAATAGCAGAAGATTACTGGGATAAAAAAGCAATGAAATTTAGAGATGAACTTTTTATGTTAATGTCAACAAAAGATGATGACAATCCTTGGTTAGAAATAATTTATGGCGATAATAAAACTGTTGATGGAATTGAAGTATTAAAAAAAATATCAACAGATCCTAGTTTTAAACAAAAAGGTTTGTTGGCTACTTATTTAGCTTATGAAGTATGGTTAAGTAATAGACCATTTGAATTGTCGCCTAATTATTGCTCGGATGAAGAATTAATAAAGTTAAATAACACTAAAGATAGGGTATATCCAAATATTAGTGAAATAACAATTAATTTACTTCATGAAAACGACTTGACAGCAATTGAAAACTATATGGCTTCTTTTGCTTCGATTCATGAAACAAAATTTGCTGATTCAATAATAATTGATGAAAGATTGAATTTGGATGAAAAAATTAAGTTTATGGTGTGTTTTATGAATAATTTTGGGGTAATGAAAGGAATTGACTTTTTAGCTAAAAACATAGAAAAATCAGAAGATATTGAAAAGGTT
Source organism: uncultured Gammaproteobacteria bacterium (assembly GCA_964448065.1). Classification (GTDB taxonomy): domain Bacteria; phylum Patescibacteriota; class Microgenomatia; order UBA12405; family UBA12405; genus WARW01. The sequence goes on along the minus strand of CAYUUU010000067.1, from coordinate 2,611 downwards.
TATGATAAATTTCAGGGAAAAGATTTGAAAAAACGTTTTGCTGAATTAAAAAGTTTGTATTCTGATGTTGATTTTGAAAAATATAACTCACCTGAATTTACTAAAAAAGAGGTAAAAATAATTAAAGATGAGATAGAACAATTTTCTATTAAAAACAAGGAAAGGCCAAATACAATAAAGATATTGGATATTGGAGCTGGAACAGGAAGGCATTGTGTGGCTCTGCATCATGATGGTTATGAAGTTACAGCGTTGGAAGTACAACCAAACCATGTTGAAAGAATTAGGTTAAAAGATCCTTATTTAACGGTAATTCAAAAAAGTTGGTTTGATTTGAAATTGGATTCAAATGATGATGCTTTTGATTTTGCTTATTGTTTGGAAAGGACAGTTTTACATAATCAAACACCACAAGATATGTTGAAATTCTTTGATAATATATCGCAGGTTTTATCTGAAAATGGAAGATTAATGATAGATTTTGCTGATACTACTGTGGGTGAATATCAAGATAGGGTAAATAAATATAAAGATAATCTAAGATCTCTTGGAGTAAAAAAAACAGTTGTTCAACACATTTTTGATGGTGTAGATGATGATCATCAATTTAACAGAATGGCACCGACTAAAGAACAAATAGAAGCATATATTAAATTGGTTGGTTTGAAATTGGTTAAAGAACCAGTTAGTGATGTAGTTGAAAAGTTTGGAGAAATTACAAACACTTATTATATTTTTGAAAAAGACCCAAATTTTTATCCAGACAGTAAATCAATAGGAGATATTAAGTCTTTATTTAGAGAAATTGGGATTTTTGATGAAGGGGTTGATTACAACCAGATGATTAAATCATTAGGGATGACTATTGGTCAGTTGATAATTTATGGAGTTGATAATGAAAGTGTTAGAGTAAATAATTATCAAAAAAATATACCTAATGTTTCAGTAACAAAAAATTACAAAGGGGAATTAATTTTTGAAACTTCTAGAGACGAGGGTCCAGTTTCACATTTTATAACTTACTCCAAGTTAGATTAAACCAAGATCTAAAGGTAGTGGCGATTTGAGAATTATCAATGATTATGCCGATGAGTGGGCCGTTTTTATTATGGTTAATAATGGCAATTTTGTTGCCATAAAGATTAATTTCGTGTTCAAAAGGGAAGTCTTTACTGTTGATAATTTTAGTTTCGCGAAGTTGGGCTTTGTCTAGATTAGTATAAATTTTGGTTTTACTTCCAGTAGTTACAATAGCTTTAACAGACATTTGTTGTTTAACTCGGTTTGGAGCATAAACAGTGGTAACCCACTGGTAAATTTCAGGATGAACTTTAGAGGTTTCAACTAAAGCCAAAATAGGTTTGTTTTCAGAAAGGGTATCTAAATATACTTTTTTGATACCTTCTATACCTTCATAATAGGTAATGACGGGTTTTTTATCGATAAGACGAAATTTACTTAAAAGAGATGGAAGTAAATTTTGGAGACCAATTTCGGCGGATTCAATTTGAGATTTTTTTTCAGAGAGTTTGTTAAGAATAATATTTGGGGAAAGAGGATTAAAGAAAGTGGTTCGACCTTTTTGCTCGATAGCAATAAGATTTTGACGAGCCAATTCTTGACAAATTTTATAAACGTAAGTGCGTTTTACTTTAGTGGTTTTGGCCAGGGAGATAGCAGTTTGACTGCCGTGTTCAATTAAAGAAAGATAAATTTCTGATTGATCCGGAGATAAGCCAGTGTTGACGAGAATTTGATTAGTCATAAGTACATTATATATTAATAGGATTAAATGTCAAATTTTTGTGACATTATGGTTTAGGAATAAATTTAAATTTATATTTACATATATATAGTATATGTCACAGACTATTGACATATGTTATAGGGTGGTATATAATCACCATTGAAATAAGCATAGATAAAGATTATTTAGGTTAATAAAGAATTGTAAATAAGTCTTGACAACCCTATAATAATATGATATACTAATTTCAACAATCGATAACAATTGATTGTTAAAGAACTTTTACATTCAAGTTGTACCACTGCTCTTTAAACAAAGAGTTGGGGATACCTGTCCAATTAAAGCAACATGAATGACCTGTCCAAAGTCATTGTATAAAGCACAAGAAACATTTGAACACGTTAAACAGTTGAGGCCTTTAAGATAAGCGGAGAGAATATTCCCAATTTTAAATTATTAGAGATCAGCACAAGGAACATAAAGTAATTTCCATTATTCGTAATGGTGTTTATGTTTCTTTTTAATCTTCCTAGATGACAAAAACGTTATCGGTGGCGGATTAGAAATTAAAGCTTATAGCCATGTTTATAGATCGACTCGAATTACCCAGCAGTTGCCGGGCGGAATGCTTTGAGTTTGACGAATATAGATGAGATATAAGAAAAAAGACAAGAACTTCCATATCGCTTTACCTGTCCTACAGATAAATACCTGTCCAACATTTATTTTCTGCAAAAGCCGATAAAGCGAGTGAAAGCTAGTTCCAAAAGAAATTTTGAACCTGACTTTTGCTGGAAAAGGGTAGTGGCACAACTTGAAGTAAATGGAACATTAAAAATTTGTTTATCTTTTATTTCTTCGAAG
>CAYUUU010000066.1:0-4139 GCA_964448065.1 uncultured Gammaproteobacteria bacterium | reverse complement strand
TTCCTTACTTTCTTTTTCTTTTGGAGGTAATTCTTTTTTGGTTTGTTTAAAAAAAATAGGTATTTCAATCATTTTTATTTATAAAACTAAATCTTCTAAATATTTTATTGCTTCCTCTTCTTTCATTTCTTGGGCTTCTTCTTCATTTTTTCTAACCAAAAAAACATTTTTATTAATATTACGTACCGACACCATATCGCCATAATAATCAGTTTCTTTTCCTTCAGCAAAATTATTACCACAAAATAATAATTCTTTTATTTGACCATCATAATCTAAAGATACTCTCGTGTGGCTAATAAATTTTCCTCCAAATAATTCACTGTTTTCTTCTCTATTTCTAGATATAATTTCCTGACCAATTTTGTAAATTACAGATAAATTTTCTGGTAATTTATTAGAATCATCTGCTTGTAATACAGGATATCTTTCAATCATAACCCCATTATACTCTACATTTTTTCGATTTTATCAATTCCCAATAAATTCAATCCGGTCTCCAAAATCATAGCGACAGTTTTAGTTAAAAATATTCTAAAAGTTTCTTCTTTTTGATTAATTATTCTATTTTTTGCATAAAATTCATTATATTTTCTAGCAATTCCAATCAAATATTCTGTAATTACTGCTGGTGAAAAACGTTCTGAAGCTTCAATAATTTTTTCTTCAAATTTATAAAATTCTCTTATCAAAGCCATTTCGTCTTTATTAACCGTTTTTGGTATTTCTTCAATATTTTTTTGCTCATTAATTTGAGTTTTATTTAACACACTCAAACATCTAGCCAAAGTATATTGTAAATAAGGACCAGAATCTCCATCCAAACTCATCACCTGATCCCAATTAAAAATAATATCTTTTTTAGGATCACTAGATAAATCACTAAATTTAATAGCTCCAATAGCTACTTTTTCTATTACTTCTTCTTTTTGATAATTATTTAAATCTTTTATCACTTTACTTTTTTCTGCCAATTCTCTGGCTTTTTCTTTAGCCTTTTCAATCACATCAGACAAATGAATGGTATCACCTTTTCTGGTCGAAAATTTTCCAGTTGGCCAACGAATTAATCCATGAGCCACATGAACCATTTCACAATTTTTTGTCCACCCCATCAATTTAGCTGTTTCAAAAACTTGTTTAAAATGGAGTTGTTGGTCAGCTCCAACTTCATAAACAATCAAATCAGGATTCCAATTATCAACCCTATATTTAACCGTTGCCATATCCCGAGTAAAGTAAGTTGTTGTTCCGTTAGATTTTTGCAACATAGCCGGTGGCATTCCTTCCATTTCTACAATCACTGCCCCCTCACTTTCTTTAGTAATCTTTTTATCTTTAATTTCTTTAATAGTTTCTTCCAATTTATCCTGGTAAAACGATTCACCGTGAATAAAATCAATCTTCACTCCCAACATTTCATAAACCTTATCAAATTCAACTAAAGAAATTTCCACACATTTTTTCCAAATTTCCCTAGCCTCAGAGTCATTATTTTCCAATTTAGAAAACCAATTTCGGCCCTCATCAACCAAAGTTTCATCAGTCTCTGCTTCTTTGTGAAATTTCACATATAGTTTTTCCAAATCTTCAATTGTTAAATCATCCAAATCTTTATCGTTCCATTTTTTAATAGCTGCCATTAATTTTCCATATTGAGTTCCCCAATCACCAATATGATTATCTCCAATACAATTCCATCCCAAAATTTTGTAAATATTATAGATAGCCTGTCCAATATCAGTTGATCTTAAATGTCCAATTCCAAAAGGTTTAGCAATATTTGGAGCTGAATAATCAATTACCATTGTTTTATTATTTCCGTTTTCTCTTAATCTGTCTCTAAATTCAATTTCATAATTAATTAATTCTGCTTCTTTGATTAAAAATTCTGGTTTTAAATAAAAATTAATAAAACCTGGCTTAACTACCTCTATTTTATCAATGAAATCAGAATTTTTATTAAATTCTTCAACTATTTTTAATGCATATTCATATGGATTTAATGAACCATATTTAGTTGTTTTTTTAAGTCCTGGGTTTTTTTCACTATCTACATGTCCTCCTAAAAATTTTGTAAATTTCTTACTTAATACCATTGCTATATTTGTTGAATAATCCCCAAAATTAACATCTTTTGGATGTTCAATTTCTATCGTTTGATTAAGATATAAATCACTATATCCACTTTCAGCTTTTTTGATTGCTTTGATCAAATCATTTTTAATTTCATTTACAATTTTCATATTAAAAAACTTTTGATCCAACCGGTAAATCTTTATCTAAAAATAAAGTACTCATATTTTCACCAGATTCATCTTCTGCGCCGAATATCATTGCTTCTGATAATTCGCCCATAATTTTTCTGGGAATAATATTAGTTACAAATACTGTTTTTTTACCAATAATATCTTCTGGTTTGTACCATTTTTTAATTCCTGAAAAGACATTTCTTAGTTTTTCTTCACCAAAATCAACCTGAAGTCTTAAAAGTTTTTCTGAACCTTCAACTTCAATGGCTTCTTTTATTTGGCCAATTTTGAATTCTACTTTGGCAAAGTCATCATATTTTATTGCATCCATGCCCCAATTCTATCAAAAAATCTAGCTTAAATAAACAAACTTCCGTGTGTTATTATTTATTCACTACCCCTCATTATTAATTCTTAATTATTAATTATTAATTAAATTATATGACAGACATTGATACTTCCATTTTTAAATCTTATGATATTCGAGCTGTTTATCCAACTCAAGCTGATGAACAATTAGCTCAAAATATTGGTCGTGGTTTTGCTAAATATTTAAATTTTCCTCAAAAAGTTATTGTTGGTCGTGATGGTCGTGTTTCTGGTGAATCGATGAAAAATGCCTTAATCAAGGGATTAACCAGTGTTGGAGTTAATGTTATCGATATCGATTTAGCCTCCACTGATTCTTTTTATTATGCTTGTCAAACTCGCAATCTTCCCGGAATTACGGTTACTGCCAGTCATAATCCTAAAGAATATACCGGTTTTAAAATGGTCAAAAAAATTCCTGAATTACTTTCCGGAGATGCTGGAATCAAAGAAATTAAAGAATATATTTTGACCAATGATTTACCTGCCAACTCAGCTGTTTCAGGAACTGTTGAATCTCAAAATATTCGTCAAGAATTTGTTGATTATGTTCTATCTTTAGTTGATATTTCCAAAATCAAACCGTTCAAAATTTTTGCTGATACTGCCAATGGTATGGTTGGTCCATTTCTAGAATTAGTCTCTCAAAAACTTCCAAATATTAATTTTGTCAAAATGTTTTGGGATATAGATGGTAATTTTCCAAATCATGGTGGTGATCCACTTTTAGCCGAAAACAGAATTGATATTCAAAACAGAGTTCCAACCGAAGGAGGCGATTTAGGTATTATGTTCGATCCCGATGGAGACAGATTTTTCGTTATCGATAAACATGGACGTTTCATTCCTGGTGATTTTATGACTGCTATTTTAGCTAAATATTTCATCGAAAAACACCCTGGTTGTAGTATTGTTTATGATATTCGAGCCTCAAAAGTAGTTCCTGAAACCATTGCTGCTTGTGGTGGAAAAGCTTTTGCTAATCGTGTTGGTCATACTCATATCAAAGCTCGTATGAAAGCTGAAGGTGCTTATTTTGGTGGTGAAGTTTCTGGCCATTATTACTTTAAAGAATTTTTCTTATGTGACACTGGTCTAGTTACTTTTATTTATCTTTTGGAATTTTTATCTACCACCAACAAACCACTCGATATTATTATCGATGAAATGTTGGCTAAATATCATATTTCCGGAGAAATAAATTCTAAAGTTGCCGATGTTACTAGTGTTTTAACTAAAATTGAATCAACCTATGGTTCTAAAACCATCGCTCCAATTGAACGTATGGATGGTATGACTTTCGAAATGGGGGATTGGCGTTTTAATATTCGTTCTTCCAATACTGAACCTCTTCTTCGTCTAAATCTTGAAGCTAATACTGAAGATCTAATGATTCAAAAGCGTGACGAATTATTATCTATAATAAGGAATTAAATGTTTTTTAAATTCTTAATTATTAATTTTTAATTATTAATTACTCATGTACCACCCATCAACCGAAATTCTAGATAAATATGC
>CAYUUU010000065.1:0-4366 GCA_964448065.1 uncultured Gammaproteobacteria bacterium | reverse complement strand
AAATGTTTAGAAGATTTTAAAGAAGAAATTATGCCAATAGCACTACTTAAAAGAATAGAGAATAATGACAAGCAAACACTTGGCGATTTGACTATTTCTTACAAAGGAAAAACATTTAATTGTAAAGTGTTAGAACTTGCTTGGAAGAATAATCAAAAGAATATCTCTTGTATTCCAAAGGGTCTTTATAAAGTAAAACCTCATTATTCTGAAAAGTTTGGCAAAGTTTATTGGGTGCAAGATGTAGAAAATAGAAGTTATATTTATTTTCATGTAGGCAACTATTATAAAGATACACTTGGTTGCTTACTTGTTGGAGATAGTTATTCTGATATAAACAAAGACGGGTATTTAGATGTAATAAATTCAAGAAAAACTCTTGATAAAATGTTAAAGTTTTTAGAAAATAAAGAAATGACTTTATCAATTATATAGATGGTCGTTATTAATAAATAATTATATCTTAAATATGGCAGAAGAAGATTTAATCAATAAAGAAGCCGAAGAAATTATAGACGATGATTTAGAGTTTGAAGACGGTGAGGAAGATTTAGAATATTTAGTTTAAAATAAAAGCCTTGTATAAGGCTTTTATTATTTATTGACTACTTTCCATGCTATCTCTTTTGCTCGATCACATGTAAGTGATTTTCTTTTACTTCTTTTTTTCTCTTCAATAAAAGTTTCGATGTCGATAAGTACAAATAGTTTAGGGTATTTAATAACTATGAAAGCAGGACATCCTTTCATGTAGAATAAGTCAAAAGGTTTTATACCTCTTGAATCATCTGGTGCTTTATATAACAATCCTTTATCTCCCCATTTAACAGCCATTAAGGCGTCTATTTGGTGTTCTTTTACATCAGAAAATGGTATTGAATCGTTTGTTGTTTGTTTAAGTTCGTACGCTGTTGGTCTATCTGGTGGGTATTTATTAATCCAGTGCCTAAACAACTCTGTAAATTGTGCTTCTCTTTTTATCATAATTTTAAATAGACTCTTGCATCGAAGTCTTTTTTAGTATTAATACAATTAAATACAGCCTCATCTATACCACCTTTCATAACTAAATCTATAAATAGATTTTTTTTGATATTATTTGCTCTTAGAATTCTCCCCTCTCCTTGTATTCTATCAACTATAGAGTATGAAAGGCTCGCAAATACCATGACCTCCCATTCTGGTAACTCCCATCCTGCAGATACGCTACTTTGAGCGATAAACACGCCATCAGTACATTCATTTGCTTCTTTTATTAACTCTCCCCTATTCTTTGTATCTCCTGTTAGAATAAATACTTTTTTACCTATTTGTTTCATCGCTTTTGTTATCTCATTTATTTGAGCGATGTATCGAGCGAAGACAACAAGTCTAGGAAATTCTTCTGCAAGGTCAATAATTGTATCTATTTTAGCATTATCAAATATTTCTTTTTCTGAAAACTCGTCTCCTGAAAGTATTCCATTCTCAACTTGGTGCTTTTTACCTAAAAGAACAATAGGCTCTGGATATTCTAATGGTAATTCTTTTAACCGTTTCTTTTGCTTTTCAGTTAGATCTAAGAATATTGTTTTGTATGTTTGGTTAGGTACATCGAAGTAATCTGATAATCTACCTGTATATCCTAGTTTCTGTACAATACCAGCTAGTCTATCTTTAGTAGCAGAATCAGTCTTGTGTACCCATACTTCACGCCCTGGCATAGGCAACCTCATGTAAAACGCTTGTCTCCACTCATAGAAATTCCAATTTTTACCAAGTAGTTTACCTGCTCCCCATACTGTCATAGCATTTTTTATAATTGTCGCAGTTACAATATATAATCTATCTGGTTTTGTTCTTTCTATAAAACTTTCAATAGCCTCAAATAACTGTGAAGCTTTTGGTCGTGGCTGTTTTTTTACCCATCTTATATTTGGTGTAACTCCTAAACAAGTATGTGCCTCTTCTAAAATAACTGTATCATATCGTTTTAATAATTCATGGTCCCTCCTAAATGTTTCTTTAGAGATGACTGTTAGATCTATACTTAGGTTTAATTTTTGTGCTTCACGCTCCCAATTCTTATCATCTCTTTGTGTCTTAGGACATATTACAAGAGTTTTTCCACGAGCAAGTAAAAGAGCGATTCTTGTCTTGCCTGAACCTGTACCAAGGGCAAGGAGGGTCTTCTCTGGGTCATCATTTATTATTTTCTTTTGGTGTTCAAATAGTTCCATTATTTCATTAATTCCTTATAAACCTCATAACATTTAATAGCTCCATTTACTGCTCGGTGTATTTTATCTTCTGGCTCAATTCCTAAATATGTACACAAAGTCTTTAGTGAGAATGAGTGTACTTTATCATGAGGTAATTTAGCCCAAGCGATTGAAAGTGTATCTAGTCTATGGTAATTTAGTGTATGTTTTATATCAAGCCTATTAAGTGATGTATCTATAAACGACCAGTCAAAAGAAACATTATGAGCTAGGAATGTTGCTTTGTCTGTTGCTTGAGTAAAAAACATGAGTGCTTCTTTGAGCGATATAGCGTCTTTCCATTCTTTATGATTATAGCCATTAACTTCTAGTGCTTTAGGATGTGCTGTCTCTATATGTTCTGGTTTTATTTTGAAGTTATATTGTCCATACACCTTAAATGTTTTATCATCGAATATTACGAATCCTAGTTCTATTATTTCATGTTTTAATGGATCTAATCCTGTTGTTTCAATATCTGTTGCTACAATTTTCATATATTTTAATTACTTATTATTGCCGACAGATGCCTAGGTTTAAGGCGTGTTTATTCTTTACTTCGGTAGATTAAAATTATCAAAACCCATTATCCGAACCTTAAACTACTAGGAATCTATCGGCAATGTAAACAATTAAAAACTAAAACTCATCTAAACTACTCTTCTTTGGTGCTTGAGTGTTTTGGTTAGCAAAAAATTCTTTTTCTGAATTAATTGCATCTTTAATTTCTCTTACTTTTTCAATAATAACTCCTGCTTCTTCTCCGTTTATATCTCTTACTACCTCAAAGGTCATTTGATTCCAATCTATTGTCCCCTTACTTTTGGATTCTGATGATAGTTTTATAAGATATGCTGATGGTGATGTCTTCTGTCTTAAGAATGTCATCCATGAATACATTGATGATCCCCTTAGATTTAATTGATATAATTCTCCATCATATAATACATATAAAATACGGTTATCTTCTAATTTACTTTTTATCTTTCCGTCTTTCTCGTACTGGTATACTTCACGAGCCTTTAACTCTGCTGGTGTACCCCTATCTATTTCTGCTTTGTTGCAGAATAGAGGTATTATTTCATCGTCATTATCATATACGGATGATGATGTATAGGTCTCTGTTTTTTCATCATAATACTTTAATTGCTTTCTTTGGAATATGATATTTACATTAATATCTGTTCCTAGTTCTTCTTTCTCCCAAATTTTTTTACCTTCTTCATTTAATTCTTCTGTTTCTTTTTCAATAAAGAATGTACCGGCTTCTGATACTACTTTCATAGCCTTTCCTTTACCTTCTGTAACATCCTGACTAAACATTCCTAAACGAGGTAATAGTGTTCTTTTAAATCCTTCTTCTTGTGGAAACTCTTGTCTTAATATTGCTAGTTGTTCATCACTAGCTACTGTTTGTATTGCTGTTGTTTTTTTTGTTGACATAATTTTTTTTATTTTTATCTTAATTTTTATCTAATAAATTATCTTAGCTTTTTTAAATCGACCTTATTAATGAGCTAAATGTTAGTAATAAAGGTCGCTTTTATTACTAACACTTAACCCACTAGCTTAGATATATTATATCGTATATTATATACGATTGCAAACTGTGGATAACATTATTCTATGCATGTGTAATTGCGTATAATTCCATTTGTTTATAAGTCTTTTTTATTTCTGAACCAAAAGAAAGTATGTCTTTCATTGTTCTTTTTGTTTTAAATGATTTTATATTTTCTTCTATTGGTTCTACAAATTCTATATCAACTGTGAAGTCTCCATGTTCTGCGCGTTTTGTAGGCATCCACCAAAGAGTTACTTTTACATCTTCTGGTTTTGTTTTTGTTATTAAGTAGTGCATTAGAAGATACATTGTAATTTGTCCGTGTTCATCTACTCTCTTTTTATCCCACGGGCGAACGCCACTTTTATATTCTTGTAATTCTTTATTTGTAATAGAACAGAATGAGTCAGCATAACCTACTAATTCTATGCCATTAAACATACATCTAAATTCATGCTCCATGACATTGTTTCTTTTTATTTGTGGCAAGAATGTCGGGTCTGTTTCAAGTTTTTTACCAACCATAGATCCAAATTCCATCTCCGGGCTTGTTCCCCCATCT
>CAYUUU010000064.1:0-4565 GCA_964448065.1 uncultured Gammaproteobacteria bacterium | reverse complement strand
GGTTGGAAATAATTCCAGTATTAAAACCAAATAAAGATCATGATTTTGAAAAAGAAGCTTATACTGATGATGGAATATTAATGAATTCGGAATTTTTAAATGGTTTAAATAAAAAAGAAGCAATTAATAAAATGAGTGATTGGTTAAAAGAAAAAGGAATTGGGGAAAGGACAGCTTCATATCATTTACGAGATTGGATTTTTTCGCGACAACATTATTGGGGGGAACCAATACCAATGGTGAACTGTCCTAAATGTGGTTGTGTCCCTGTTAAAGAAACCGATTTGCCAATAGTTTTGCCGGAAGTAGAAGCTTATGAACCAACGGATGACGGTAAAAGTCCTTTATCAAAAATGACTGATTGGGTTAAAACTACTTGTCCAATATGTGGTGAACAAGCAACTCGAGAAACCGATACTATGCCAAATTGGGCTGGTAGTGATTGGTATTTTTTGAGGTATATGGATACACATAATGATACAGAAATAGCTAGTCAAGATTTAATAAAATATTGGGGTCCAGTAGATGTATATATTGGTGGAGATGAGCACAATGTACTTCATTTACTTTATTCTCGATTTATTTATAAGTTTTTATGGGACCTTGGAGTGGTTCCAAAAGAATTACCAGAACCATATTATAAAAGATTGTCACATGGAGTAATTTTGGGCCCAGATAATCAAAGAATGAGTAAATCCAAGGGCAATGTTATTGTTCCAGAAGTGGTGGCTGACAAATATGGAGTTGATGTGGTTAGAATGTATTTGATGTTTATGGGACCATTCGATGCTACTATGGCTTGGAATGAAAAGACTTTAATGGGAGTGAAAAGATTTTTAGATAGATTTGAGAAATATATCAGATCTCAGATAATTTCTTCGACTAGCGCTCAGAATGCTGATGCAGTTGCTAGCAATAAAGAAATTAAATTGCTAATAAACAAGCTAATTGTTGGAGTAACTGAGGATTTAGAGAATTTTAAATATAATACGGCGATAGCTAAAATGATGGAAGCTCTAAACAAGATGATGGATCTTAGATCATCGATCGTTGATAATGAAGATATTAAGACATTAATAAAACTTTTGGCACCATTTGCTCCTTATACAACTGAAGAGTTGTGGGCAATTATGTTAGAGACGCATCATGATGTGTCTCTACATTCAATTCATGTAGCTCAATGGCCGGTAGCAGAAGATAAATATTTAGTAGCTGATCAAGTTAAAATAATGGTTTCAGTTAACGGTAAGGTGAGGGATGAGTTAATAATTAATAATGAAGAATTAATAATTAAGGAAGAACTTATAGAGAGAGCTAAAAAATCGGAAAAGATGCAAAAATGGCTTGAAGGTAAACAGATAATAAAAGAGATCTATATCCCATCTAAAATGATTAATTTTGTTACACTTAATTAATTAATTTGAGACAGTTTATAAAAATTGTTCGTTTAAAAATGGCCAATATATCAAGCAAAAATTGATAGATATTGCTAATTAACAAGAAATTGATTTATAATGGAAACTTATGAATAAGATTAAAAGCTTTAATTTAAATAATGGAATTAAAGGGGCAATTGTGCCAATAAAAGGATTAAATGCGGTAACTATTGAAGTTTTTGTAAAAATAGGGTCAAAATACGAAAATAAGAACCAAGCAGGTATGAGCCATTTTTTGGAACATATGGCTTTTAAGGGAACTGAAAAAAGACCAACTCCTCAGATAATAAATAAGGAAATTGATACTAAAGGGGCTAGTTACAATGCTGGTACTGGTCATGAAATGACTTCTTACTATATCACCACTACTAAAGAACATAGTAAATGGGCTATAGAATTGTTAGCAGATATTTTATTAAACTCAAAATACAAAAATGAAGAGTTAGAAAAAGAAAAGGGAGTAATTATTGAAGAGATTAGAATGTACAAAGATAATCCAATGATGGGGTTAAGTGGAGAGTTTATAAAATTTTTATATGGAGAATCAAAAATTGGTTGCTGGAATATTGCTGGTGAAGTTGAAGATATTAAAACAGTAACTAGAGAAAGTTTACTAGACTACAGAAATACTTTGTTTGGATCTAGTGATATTGCTTTGATAGCCGCTGGAGACGTAGATGATACTTTAATTAATGAATTTAGAAATAATTTTGAGAAATTAAACAAAAAAGAGGTGGTTTATCCGGAAATTGAAATTGTTGTTGAGGATAAAAAAGAATTAATTCAAAAAAGAGATTTAGAACAAGGTCATTTTTGTATTGGAGGAGAAGCTTTTAGTTGGCAAGATGATCGAAAATACGCTTTCAGGTTATTAGATATCATTTTGGCAGGAAACAGCTCTTCTAGACTTCATGACAAGATTAGAGAAGAGAATGCTTTAGCTTATTATGTTTATTCAATTAGTGAAAGTTTTAAAGAAACTGGTTTTTGGGGAATTCAATCTGGAGTAAATTTGGATAAGCTAGATTTAGCTATGGAAATAGCCGAAAAAGAAATATTGGGATTAAGTAATAGTTTGACAGAGGATGAACTATTTAGAGCCAAAGAATATCTGTTAGGAAAAACTAAATTAGCGATGGATAGAAGTAGTTTTATGGCCGATTTTATGGGACAAAAGTTACTTTTGGAAAATAGTTTGGAAACAGTTGAAGATGAAATTAAAAAGTATAAAGCAGTAAAATTGAAAGATTTGAAATTAATTGCTAGTGAATTGTTTCAAAAAGACAGATTAAAGAGAATAATTTTAAGAAAATAGGTTTGGATGTTATTACTACCCAAAGTTATGACATTTAGCAGTTATTTTTTTGATTGCTAATAATTGTAAGAGATTAGTTTTAATCTTTGTTTAGGTGATAATTCTGTTTTTAATCAATATTAATGTTGGTGTTTCAAAAACTATTTTTAGTTTTTAAAGATTAATTTTATAAATTAGAAATGATTTTAATTGATATATTTTAGGGACAAATTTATTTTATCTTTTTAACAATAATTTTTTTAAAAAAATAATTAATTAAATTTTATTAAAAGGTTATTTATATTGGATAAAAAATAGTGTTTACGGAGAAAAAGTAATTATTAGATACTAAATGATGTCTTTAGGTTAGAGTTTTTTAAATACTAAATCGCGGTAAATAATTTGATTTAAAAAATCAAAAAAAAGTTCGGTAATTAGAAAAACTATTACGGTTAAAATATTTAATTAAGTTTAAAAAATGCGGAGAATTAATATTTTTAGTATTTTTTATTACTAAAATTAGATTAATTTAATTAAATTTAAATAAAACTAATTTAAGACAAAAATATGTTTTTAAAAAAAGTAAAAAATTTTTTAAAAATTTTGGAATATTATTTTTTTATAAATTGATCAAAGTTTGTTTGGTGTCCCCACTAGGAATTGAACCTAGATTTACCACTTAGGAGGTGGTCGTTCTATCCGTTGAACTATGAAGACAAGAGTTTATGAATCAAAATTTATTATAGCTTATATCTAATTTAAAAGATTGTTTTAATTTTTTGATATATAAAGTGCATCTTTTGAATATTTTGATGTAATATTTGGATTTTTAATTTTTGGATTTTGGCAATATATTATTCTGTTTGCTATTTGGTTGTTTTTAAACAAGATACCTAAAAATAGGGGAATTAAAATGATTATAATTTTATTTATTTTAATTAAAATTATTTTTGTTAAATAAGTTGCTAAAATGGTATTTTTGAATTTATATAATTATTATAGGGTTAAATTATGATATTAATACTTAATATGATTAAAAGTGAAAGGATTGAAGGGTTAAAAGAAGTTGTTTCGTTAGGGCTTAGTATTTATGATATTCCTCATGAAGAGAGGGATGAAATTTTGAAGAGAATTAGTTTAACAATTGATGGAGATATGAAAATTAATCGATCTAGGGAAGTTGAAAGTATTCAATTGGCTGAAAATTTTATAGTAAGACCTCGTTTATAAAAAATCCACTTGACTATTTTATTTTTTTCTTTAGACTGATTATATATGACTAATCATGATAGAAATATGCGAACCATTGTTGTTTGTTTTGTTCTAGCTATTATGGCTTTGGTGCCCTTAAGAATAGCTCAAGCAGCTAAAATTAATGGTGAGTCTAAAGTGTTGGGAGAGACTGTAGAAAAGGTGGTTTTGCCAAACGATAAAGTTGAGACCAATGCTAATGTGGTTAATTACGGCGAAGAGATCGTAAACGATTTAAATTAATTTTTTAGAAAAGAAAATATTTTTGTAGTGTAGACCGGTTTTTTTTGGTGTTATAATATTTTTATGGGAAAAGAAGGATTAAAAGCAAGAACAATAAATATAAGATAAGGATTTGATAAATCTCGTTGTGGTGAGTCGTCATATAATTTTTCTCCAAGGAAACGAGATAAAATTATAAGAGAAATATCTGAAGCAATTCAAATAGAAGCTAGAAAAAATAGAATAAAAGAAATTAAATCTGAAGAATTGGCAAGGAATTTTATCCTTGATTAATTATTTAATATAAATAGCGTAGAGGTTTTCTTTGGCTTCGTTATAAGGAGCAGTTAAGGTAACGATTT
>CAYUUU010000063.1:0-4604 GCA_964448065.1 uncultured Gammaproteobacteria bacterium | reverse complement strand
ATCTCCAAAGCGTTAAGCTTTTATATTATTATTCAAACCCCTCACTTCGGTGGGGGATTTTTTGTTACCATACCATAGCCTTGGCGTAGGTTGGGTTGGTCAAATTTTTTCCAAAAAAAACGGCCAGAGATGAAATAAAAAAATAAATTGATAGACATATATGTCATCTTTTTATGTTTTATTTCAATCATCCGACCGCTATTTTGTGTCAAAACAGGATTAGATTTTTTCTCCTCTACGGAGCTTACCTCGGAACTTATCAAGAAGTTTTCTTTGTTCTTCTTGACCCTTTCCTTTTAGTTCGGAAATAACATTATCTCCGAACTTTTTTGCTTCGCTATCACTGATGTTTTCGTCCAGCCATTTTTTTAGGTTGCCGATTTCAACACCAAAAATAGTTTCGTCTTCTCGAGATAAGCTTTTAAACTTTAACTCAAGTAAAACGAAGGGATTGGTTTTAATAACCAACGGAATTGTTTCCTTACCCATTACAAAACCTCCTGTTTTCAAAAATACATAAACACGCTGTGTATTTATGCTGTTCGTACTAATAAATTAGCCAAACAGTCAGTATAGTATCAAAATTACCCTATAATGTCAAACAATTTCCCCGTCTTGTCAAAGAAGGGGCCTGCCTGCCGGCAGGCAGGTTAGAGATGGGTTTTAAGATTTTTTAATTCTTAATTATTAATTCTTAATTATTAATTCTTAATTATTAATTATTAATTCTTAATTATTAATTATTAATTATTAATTATGTATAATCTGATATGTCTTTTATTCAATCTATAATTTTAAGTTTTGTTCAAGGTATTACTGAATTTTTACCAATTTCTTCTGACGGTCATTTAAATCTAGTTCAACACATTTTTGGTCAAACTCCATCTTTAACTTTCGATATCTTTCTTCATGCTGCCACTTTTCTATCAGTTCTTTTCTTTTTTAGAAACCAACTCAAATATTTCTTTTCCAATCTAAAATTTATTATCGTTGGTTCCATTCCAGCTGTTTTGGTTGGTTTCTTTTTAAAAGATCAGTTTGAAACTCTCTTTGCTAATCCTAATTTTTTACCTTTCTTCTTTTTACTTACCGGAGTTTTAGTTTTAGCTACCAAATTTTTACCTAAAAAAGACGGCAAGTTAACTTACTTATCAGCCTTCATTATTGGTATTTTTCAAGCTATTGCCATTCTTCCAGGAGTATCTCGATCTGGGTTAACTATTTTTTCTGCCCTTTTACTAGGTTTATCGCCTCTAAACGCGTTTAATTTCTCTTTCTGCTTATTTATCCCAGCTTCGTTTGGAGCCATTCTCCTAGATGCCAAGGATATCCTAAGTTTATCAATGATTAACCAAACTAATTTAATTTCTTTTGTGGTTACTTTTCTGGTTGGAATTGTAGCCTTAAAATTTTTAAAGAAAATTATTTCTAGCAATAAATTTTGGATTTTTGGTATTTATACAATTATTCTCTCGATTATTTTATTTTTTGTTTTTTAACAATCTCCGGTTCGTCCATTAATTCTGTCCATCATTAATCTCTTAGATTGTTCTGTGGCCAATTTAACCACTTTTTTCTCTTTTTTATTTTGTTTTTCTATTTTGTTTTCGTTTTCAATTTTAAAAACTAATTCTTGTTCGTAATTGTTTTCTATATCCATATTTTTAATTCTTAATTATTAATTCTTAATTAAATTTGTCCTGACATAAACTCTTTCCAAATTGAATACAATTCATTTGTAGCCACTGCATCTCTGGCCACATAATCAGCAATTTTATTAAATTCCCCAGCATTATACAATTCCGAAACTTGATCACCATGAACACCTTCTCCTTTTGGATTTTTAATTCCAAAAGCTTTACACAACATTTCTAGTTTAAATCCATGGTTTTGTCTAATTTTATTTTGTAAGTCAATAAATTTATCTGATCCCCATTTTTTAATTTCAAAAGGCATTTTAACTCGATTAATTCCCGACCTAATCATTAAATAAGGAAAATCAAACGTGTCACCGTTGTAAGTTACAAATTGTTCATAATTTTCAGTCAATTTCCAAAATTCTTCTAATAATTCTTTTTCTGTTTTAAACACTTTGTATGTAAATTTTTCATTTTCTGGTTGAATATCTTTATCTGACAAACTTAAAACAACTCCAGTGTTTTTATTAAAATCAACTGCTCCAATAGCACACACTTTTCCAAAAATAGAATATAAAGCTGTTTTGTTTTTAGCTATTTCTTTGTCTGGTTCAGCTTTTTCCAAATTATTTAATAAATAATCCTGTTCTACCTCATCTAACTCTTCAAATTTTTTCCCTAAAGTTTCAATATCAAAAACTAAAGTTGGTACAGAAGGGGAATAATCTTTTGCTTCTTCAGTAGTTACTATTTGGCAACTATCAATTATTATACTGGTTTTTCCGTTATATTCCTGGGATTTTCCATTTAATTCAATTATTTTTCCGACTTCAAAATTACATTGAGGAATATTATTGTTCCAAATTTTAGCTTCAATTTTGCCGTCCTTATTACTCAATTCTAAAATATAAAAATTATCACCATTCTTAGTTTGTTTAACTTCTTGGCTATTAACTAAAAAATGCTGATCTCTGATTAATTCGTTTGCTCCAAATTTGATTGCCATATCTTAAATTATACCGCATTACCTAAAATTAACTATTTTTAATAGTTACACATCCAATGTGTATCACTATTTTGACTTAATCAAAAAAAATGGTAAAATCCTGCACATGAATTCATTAATAACTCTCGGTGACCAATCACCAAAAATCGTTAATGCTATTGTTGAAATTGCTAAAAAGACTTCCAATAAATATGAATATGATGAAAGTCTAGATATTATTAAACTCGATCGAGTTTTACATTCACCAATGTTTTACCCAGTTGATTATGGTTTCATTCCTGAAACCCGTTCCAAAGACGGTGATCATTTAGACGTTATGATTATTACCGATTCTCCAGTTTTCACTGGTTGTTTACTTGAAGTCAGACCTTTAGGTGTTTTAATTATGTCAGATGAAAATGGTGACGATGAAAAAATTTTAGCCGTTCCTCTTAAAAATCCTAACTATAATAATATTCAAAAAATATCCGATGTTTCTGAACATTTCTTAAAAGAATTGGTCCACTTTTTTACTGAATATAAGCGTTTAGAAGATGGTAAAGATGTTGTTGTTAAAGGTTGGTTAGATCGTAAAGCTGCTTACGACATTATTCGCGAATCTGCCAAGGTTTATAAAGAAGAACAAAAACAAAAACAATCCGAAATGACCGCCGCCGCCTCCATCCAAAGCTAAACCAATTAATTTCATCTAAAAATGGTATCCTTAAGGTAGATTTCCACCAACGTGTTGTTTTGAAATTATACTCTGCTGCATTTTTATTTTTTTCTGGTTGTCTACTATTTCTATGCCAAAGCTTTATCGTGTCTATTATTGTTTGTATTATTATTTTATTGGTTTTTGGATAATTAAATTTCCTAAACAAATTAAACCATCTCTAGATAAAATTACTTGTCAATTTTATTCTGATTCTAACCTTAAAGGTTTTAGTCATCACAACTTTTTGTTTGCTGATTTAAAACACAATTCAGAAAATAAATGGTTTTTTACTCAACGTAAATTTGCTTTTAGAGTTACTGATACTAATCATTGGTATAAACTCCCTAGTTTAACTGTTTGTCATATTTATCAGAATAAAACTAAATATGGCCTTAATTCAACTTTTACCAGAAAATGGTCAAAAAAAGATTTAGAATTTTGTACTTGGAATCCTAGTCTAAATTTATTTAAAGTTGTTGATGTTTTGTCGGGAATACAGGATTCGAACCTGCAACCTCATGCACCCCATGCATGCGCGCTAGCCAATTGCGCCAATCCCCGTTCACCTGCTATTTTATCAAAATAAATCGAATAAATATGAATTCGTGTTTTCTTCGGTTTTGCTACTTGACTTGATATATTTCTTTTTGTTATCACTATAGATGTTAAGTTAATTTTATTCAAAAAAACAAAATGAAAAAGAAAAAAGAAATTCAAAAAAGTGCTCCTGTTGGTGGTAATCAAAGTCAAAAAAATGAAGCAATTCGTATCGCTATGGAACAAATTACCAAAGCTTATGGTGATGGTGCCATTATGAAAATGGGCGAAAAACAAGCTGATATGAAAATCGATGTTATTCCTACTGGTTGTCTACCTGTTGATATTGCCCTTGGTGTCGGTGGTTTACCTCGTGGTCGTATTACCGAAATTTTTGGACCAGAAGCTTCTGGAAAAACCACTCTTTGTCTTCATGTTGTTGCCGAAGCTCAAAAAATGGGTGGAACTGCCGCTTTCATCGATGTTGAACATGCTCTTGATCCTAGCCGAGCCGCTGCTATTGGTGTCAATCTTGATAATATGTTAATTTCCCAACCAGACAGTGGTGAACAAGCTTTGGAAATAGTCGAAACTTTAGTTCGTTCTAATGCTGTTGATGTAGTTATTCTTGATTCGGTGGCCGCTTTGGTTCCTAAAGCTGAAATTGAAGGGGAAATGGGAGATTCTATGATGGGTGTTCAAGCTCGTCTAATGTCTCAGGCTCTTA
>CAYUUU010000062.1:0-4633 GCA_964448065.1 uncultured Gammaproteobacteria bacterium | reverse complement strand
GTTAGACTTATTTGTGAAAGAGAAAAAGAAATAGAAAAATTTGTTAAAGAAAAATATTTTACAGTTTTGGCTGATTTAAAAAAAAGCAATCAAAAATTTGAATCAGAATTAATTAAGGTTGATGAAAAAAATATTTTTAAGAGTGAAAAAATAAAATTATTTGATGGAGAATATAGCTTTACTAAGTCTATTTTTAATAATGAAAATGAAGTTAAAAAATTTATTGAAAACTTAGATAAAACATTTAAGGTTAAAAAAATAGACGAAAGACAAAATACTAGATTACCATTACCAGCTTTTACAACTTCAAAATTGCAACAAGCGGCTTCACGAAGATTTGGTTGGTCGGGTAAACAAACAATGAGTGTGGCACAAAGATTGTATGAACAAGGTTTAATTAGTTATCATAGAACTGATTCGGTTTATTTGTCTGATAAGGCGGTTAATGAATTTAGAGAGTTTATTGAAAAAGAATATGGTCAAGATTATTTGGCTCAAAAAGTTAGAGTTTATAAAAATACATCTAAAAATGCCCAGGAAGCTCATGAAGCAATTAGACCAACAAACGTTTTGGTAAAAAGTTTTGAAGGTGATTTGCGAGAGGTAAAACTTTATGAATTAATTTGGAAACGAGCAGTAGCAACTCAGGCGGCTGGAGCTAGATTGGCTAATACTACAATTAGTTTTTCTAATAAAAATGGTTTATTTCAATCTAAAGGGGTTAGAACTTTGTTTGAAGGATTTTTAAAAATTACTGGTGATAAACATGAAGATCAAATATTACCAGAGTTAAAAGTTGGAGAAGAAATTTTAAAAAATCAAATTAAAATTGAACAATCAGAAACTAATCCACCACCAAGATATAGTGATGCTAGTTTGGTGGCTTCATTGGAAAAACAAGGAATTGGCAGACCTAGTACTTATGCTCCAATTATTTCAACAGTTTTGGCCAGACAATATGTTGAAAAAGATGAAGGAAAATTTAAACCAACAGTTTTAGGAAAAGCCACCAATGATTTTTTGGTGGTTAATTTTAAAGATATTTTATCTTTACCTTTTACGGCGGAAATGGAAGAAGAATTGGATAAAATTTCTTTGGGAAAAATTGACTGGAAATCAATGATGAAAAGTTTTTGGAAAAAATTTGAAAAAGATTTAGAAGTTGCTTCGGCTGATGGTCAAAGAGTAAAAATAGAAACAGAAAAACTGGGAGAGAAATGTCCAGAATGTAAGGAAGGGGAATTGGTGGTTCGTTTAGGTAGATTTGGAAAATTTGTTTCTTGTAGTAGATTTCCGGAGTGTAAATATACTAAACCATTCCAAGAAGATGCTGGATTTAAATGTCCAGAATGTGGAGCTGATGGAGTAGTTCGAAGAACTAAAACTGGTAGAAAATTTTATGGTTGTTCGAAATATCCTACTTGTAAATGGGCAGGATGGAAACGTCCATAAATTAGATCATAGATCGTAGATGTTAGATCGTAGATAAATATTGATAATTTTGTTATTTTAGTTACAATTTATTAATGATTAATCAATTCGATAAATTGGCAGTTTTAGATAAGGCACATAAATTTAATTTAAAAATATATAAATTAATCAAAGATTTTCCATCAGAAGAAAAATTTCGTTTAATTGATCAAATTTGTCGTTCTGCTAGTTCAGTCCCTGCCAATATTGTTGAAGGTAATTGTCGAAAAACTACAAATGAATTTATTCAGTTTTTATATCAAGCTAAAGGTTCTCTTTCAGAAACGCAATATCATTTACTTTTAGCTAAGGATTTAAAAATAATTAATATCGAAATTTTTAATGAATTAATTTCTGAATCTGATGAAATCGGAAGAATGATTTCTGGTTTAATTTCGTATCTAAAAACTAAAATATTAATTAAATAAATTTGTCTTTTATCTACGATCTAACATCTACAATCTACAATCTTTTTTTTCCCCAGCGTTGTTGAGAAGTAGCAATGACTTTGTGACGTTGTTGGTTTTTGCAAGCTAAAGGAGATAGAGTGGTGGCATAGAATGGCTGAGTTGTTTCAGAATCAATAGAGAGTTTACAAACTATTTGATATTTACCAATTTTAATTAAATCTTCTGGGGGGAATTGTGGACCAAACTCTTTGGCCAGAACAAAAGCATCTTGATTGCCAACTACAAAAGACATAATTGAACCAACGTTACCCAAAATGGCATCTTGGATAGATTTATCTAGTTGTGACATGTATTGATTAGCTACAATAAGATTCAATTTAAATTTACGAGCTTCAGAAAGAATTTTAATGAAAGATTCGGTGGCAAAATTTTGAAATTCATCAACATAAAGATAGAAATCAGATCGATCATCGGCGGCTTGGAAAACACGATTCATAGCTGAGAGTTGAATTTGAGTAATCAACATGGCACCGAGAAGAGCAGAATTATCTTCACCTAAACGACCAGTAGATAAATCGGCAATTAAAATCTTTTTTTGATCCATTATTTCTTGAATATTAATTTTTGATTTAGCGTGAGCAACGGTGTTTCTGATATTAGTTGAAGAAATAAATTGACCAACTTTATTTAAAATTGGAGAAACTGCTTCATTTTGAAATTTTGGATCCATTCTGTCAAATTCATTGCGCCAAAAGTTGATTAAAGTGGGGTTGGTTAATTGAGAAATACATTTTTCTCGAAAATTTTTATTAGTTAAAATTTCCACTATATGAGTAAGGTCAGAACCAGGAACATTGACTAAAGTTAGAACAGCATTTCTTAAAATGTGTTCAAGTCGAGGACCCCAGGAAATATTGCCATAAAGTTTTTTGAAAATAGATAAAACTCCAGAAGCAATTAATTCTTTTTGGGATTCGTTTTTGGCCTCTAAAACATTTAATGGATAAACATAATCTGGATCAGCAGGATTAAAATAACAGCAATCGTTAATACGGTTACTTGGAATGTAATCGAGAATAGTATTGCATAAATCGCCATGAGGATCGATAACAGCCACACCGCGACCCTTACGAATATCATCAATAGCCATATTGGCAATTAAGGTAGTTTTACCAGTACCAGATTTACCGATAATGTAAGTATGACGACGACGGTCTTCACCTTCTTTAATTCCAAAAATAGAATCTTTATTTCTAAATTCAGTTTTAGCAAAGAAAGTAATTTTGTTACGGCCTTCTGTATCGACACCATCGGCTATTGGTAAGTTTTCAGGAGGATCGGCATAAAGCTTTTTACCCCAAGTAATGTTTGGGATTTTGGTTAAAGCATTGGGAAGATGCCAAAGGGCAGATAATTCTTCGGTATTTAAAATTTGGTGTTTAAGTTTAGTATCAAAATCACGGTTAAAAATAGATTTTAAAAGTTTATTTTTGGTAAAAAAAGTAGGAGAAAAAGCTTTAATAAAATTGCCACGGGGAGAAGCATAGGCTCCAAAAGAGGAAGCAACAGAAGTTAATAAAATTTTATTAGTGCTAAAAAGGTTAATTTGAGTTAAAAGACCAGGAAATTGAATTTTTTGTTCAAGGATAGCTTTGTCTGGGTGAGCCATTCGGATATTTTTTTCAGCATTAACCAAAATACCATTTTGAATTAAATCAAACGAGGCACTTTGCCAATTTTTAGGGGCTGAAGCCAAAATAATTTGGAAAACAAAACAATCTTGGGAACCATTAACTCGAGAAAGAGGTGAAAGAACTGCGTTAAGAGGATCGGTATCTTTAAAATCTTTGGTGGTTTTAAGAGGATAATTTTGACTTTTATTTAATCCAAGTTGAGTAAAATAAAAATCTTTAGATTCATTGTAAGGAATAAGATAATCGTCTGAGGTACGAATAATAGCACTGGAATATTGGGCTAATATTTGAGATTGAAAAAAATCTAAACTGTCGGTAGGAACAGCTACAAAAAAATGAATTTGACCTTTGTTTAAAACAATTTCCAAAGAGGCAATGGTGGATTTTTTACTGCGAAATTTATCTAAAAATGATTTTTTGGTAAATTGAGTAAAATTAGACAAAAGGGAAGACATTGATTCGAAACTATATTCGTTGTCTTGTGGCAGGCGAATTTCCAGAAAAGTAAGTTTGGTTTCGGTTTCAGACATAACTTTATTTTAGCAATATTTTAGTATAATAGTTGAAATGGGAAAAGAAGTTGATAAAAAATGACTTATATATTATAATATAGGTTATATTTAGATAAAATTATGGAAGGAAAAATTATATTTATAGATAGACAAACAAATAATTCAGAAATTAAAGATAATCAAGTGCCTTTATTGAAAACAGAAATTCCAGAAAGAAAAGCAGATATTATTGATCGTGATTATAAAGAAAGAGGTTTTGAAAGGGGAAGTGATGGACTTTTTAAAAGAGTTAATTTAAATAAATTATTAGGAGAAGATGTTAAACCTGAAGATAAATTAGATGATTTTGCTATTGATGGTAATACTTCAGCGGCTGATGTTGGTGGAGTTGGTAAAAATAGTAATGAAAAACAAATAGCATTTATAAAAAAATATAAAAATAGGCAAGAGAATAGAAAAGTAGAGATTGACAATTAAAAGTAGCTTTGATTGTGCTATAATTCTCCAATTATAAATTTTGGATTTTTAACACAAGAATCCTGGGGTA
>CAYUUU010000061.1:0-4715 GCA_964448065.1 uncultured Gammaproteobacteria bacterium | reverse complement strand
TTACTCTGGTTTCTGATTCAATCCAAAAAACTCAAATTGAAACTGAAAAATCAGCTATTGAAAAACTTATTGCTCAAAATCCAAATTTAAAAAATACTCCTTCAAATTCAATTTCCCCATCTGAAATCCAAAATCTGCCAACTGATATCTCAACCGATAGTCCTCTTATTCAAGCTCTAGCTGACCAAAATTTAATTGTGGCCGCTCCTGAAAAGGATTCCAGTATCGAAGTTAAAAACCAAACTGAATCTAATTCCTTAGCTGGCAATTCTACTCTTTTAGCTAATCAAAAAGACATTACTATTACCAATAGTAATATTTCTTCTAGTTCCCAAGTTTACGTTACTATAACTAAAGGTGGCAAAAACCAAAATCTACAAATTACAAGTAAATCAACTGGATCATTTATAGTTGGTCTCGACTCCCCAATCAACGAAGACATCGAATTTAAGTGGTGGATAATAAATTAGATCATAGATTGTAGATGATAGATCGTAGATAAACAAAAAACCTCCCGAAAAGGGAGGTTTTAATTTAAAAACTAATTACCCTAAAGTGTTGGACTTGGTGTTACTTCCATAGCTGGAGTTACAGTTTCCACTGGTGTTTCCACTACCTGTTTTGTTTTTTCACCTGTTTGCTGTTGTACATTTTGTTGTTGTGTTGTTTCTTTCTCAGTTTGTTCTTTGGCTGCTGCTTGAGCTTTAGACAATTCCTCTTTCCAACTCTCAAGTTCTTTATTAGCATTATCATAGTCAGTTGAGCCAGATTCAACCAAAGTCAAAGCCTGTTGTAATCTGTTTACTGCCACATCAAGTTTATTTAATTTTTTAGCAGCATAAGCCCAATTGTACCAAGCGTTAGCATAATCTTGTTTAGCAATTACTGAAGTTTCAAAAGCTCTCTCGGCCAAATCATATTTTCCAGCTGCATAATATAAACCACCAAGACTTAAACTAACTGTTGGATTATTTGGATCCAAAACTAAATTTTGTTGATAAGCTTGTAAACTCCAATCAGCTGCTCCGTCAACCACTCCTACCAAAGATCTATAAATTGAAGCTAAATTAGACCAATAAAAAGGATTATTTTCTTCCAAAGACACTGCCGCCTTTGCTTCTCGAACTGCTTGTTGAACCAAAGTTGAAGCCTGTTCTTTTTCTTCACTAGAAACATTCTCTTTGGATAAAATATTTTGAGCTAAAGCCAAATTAGTTTGAGAATAAATTTCTCGATAATAAGCATAATTAGGATTAATTCCAATTGCTTTTATTTGTGAATTATAAGTATCACTGCCATTATTATTTGCAGCAGCAACTAATGAATTTCTGAAATAGAAATCCCCTAAAAACATTCTTACATACCAAAAACCACCAAAACCAACACCTGCCAACATAACCACCGTCAATACATATGGCATCACATTAAAATCTTTCTCCCCTATTTTTAATAAAGGTTTAATTTCTTTAATTTTAAAAACCTCCATACTTGATAAAGACCAAGCCAACAAAAAGATAGGAATTAAATTTAAAGGTAAAAATAAACTAATTAAAATTAAAATTGTTATTTGCCAAACTTTAATTATTTTTTTAGATTTAATCCAACCTAAAACTCCAAAAAATATTAAGGCTAAACCAACTAATCCCATCTCAGTCCAAATATGTAAAAAGCCCATACTAGATAAAGAGAAATTTCCTGACCAATACTTGGTTAAATTAAAACTAGCTGGTCTATATAAATTAAAAGCTTTTACAAAATTTCCTAAACCTACTCCAAAAAATGGGCTATTTTTTAAACTTTCAACTGCAATTATCCAGGAAGTTTTTAAACCTAAAGTTGTCCAACCGGTTTTAATTATTTTATAAATATCCAAAGCTAAAATTAATCCCAAGAAAGCCACCAAAAATGCTTCTTTAATATAATCGGTAACTTCAACTTTTTCCTTCATTTTAACAATTAATCTTTTTAACCATTCACCAATTAAAAAGACAAACAAAACTACTTCTGAAAATAATGATCCAGTTAAAGACCAACCCGAATTAATTGATATTAAAGTATTTTTCTTTGGAATTAATAAAGGTAAACTTTTGGCTGGTAAAACAAAAATAACTAGAGAAACTATTCCAGTAACTATTCCCGAAATTGTTAAAGCCAATATTCCCTTACTAAATTCTTCCCTGTCAGCAATCTGCAACCAAATAAAAAACCATAAAAATATTGATAATATTGTTCCAAAACCCAAACCTTCAACCAAAGATCTAATCTGAATTCCACTTCCCAATCTTATAAAATAAATTGCCGATACTATTACTGTTATTAACAGTAAGCCAAGAACTTTATTAGTTTTAACAACTTTTTCTTTGGCAGTTAAAAAACTAATTATCCATAAAATTAAACCAATAAATGCCGACACCATTAAAAACCATTCTTTACCAAAATTAAAGCTATTGGCTAAAATCGGAATAAAAGAAATTGGAAATAAAAATAAAACAGCTCGAACATAATACCTTAAAACTTTATTCATACATTCAGAATAGCAAAAGGCATTTTTTTTGACAATCAATCAAATCACTTTTTCCCCGCACATTTCTCGCCTCAAACCAATCTTACTACTAATCTAGTTCCCAACGCACTAGCTATCTTTTTTAAAAAATCTATATCCCTTACCAATCTTGCTTTACTATTATTATCTAATTTGTCTATAAATTTTTTGAATTCATCTGTTTTTAAAATACAAATTTCAAAAGACATATGTAATCAGTATTACATTATATTTGTTTTTTAACAAATATAAGTTCTTTTGTAAATTTAGTTTATATCTGATATCTGAGAACTGAAATCTGAAATCTTATTTAAGTACGCTCAATGGATTAATATTTCCTCCGGTTGATTGGACTTCGAAATGCAAATGAGTTCCAGTTGATCTTCCGGTACTTCCCATAGTTCCCAATTTTTGTCCCTGACTAACTTTTTGACCAGCTTTTACCAAAACTGAACCATTTAACATATGAGCATATAAAGTTCGATAACCATTTCCATGATCAACCACAACATAATTACCATAACCACCAGCATTCCAACCAGCAGTAACCACAGTTCCACCTTGTGAAGCCACAATGCTTGGATTACTTCGATTAGCAATATCCACAGCTCGATGATACCAAGAGAATTTCTGGGTTATCATTCCTGATGTTGGCCACATAAAATTACCCTCTCCCACCACTCCAGCAATTGGAGCCACAGTTTGAGTTGTATATTTCTTAGTATCAATAATTATCTCTGAAGGTTTAATTCCCTCTGGAATAATCAACTCCTGACCAGAACTTAGTGCAAAAGTTTCATCATTAGAAAATGTGTTAAAAGGATAATCAATTATGTTTTGAGCATCAACCTGATAAGCCTTAGCGATACTATAAATGGTTTCTCCTCTTTTTACTTTGTACTTTACCCCAGTTACCGGCAAAATTCTTAAAATTTGTTTTGGTTTAATCGCATCAACTGATTTCAAATTGTTTTCCCACATAATGGTATCGATACTGATACCAAATTTTTGAGCAATCGACGAAACAGTGTCCCCTTCAACTACCCGATATTCTGTAATTTCCCCTTTTGGTAAATCTGAAATTAAAGTATTAGCTGCATCATTTTCTGCCGCCATAATTAAATAATTACTTCCAGTACTATTATCGCTAGTTTTATTGTTAATTAAATCTTCCAATTTAGAAGAAAAAACAATCGTTAAAAACGAAAACAACGCCATTGTGATATTAATAAAGGTCTGAGAAAATCTGCCTCTTTGGCGATACATCGATTTGGTGGTTACATTTTTAATTAAACCCACCCAACCCAAAAATTTGTTTCCAAATCCATTGACAAACCTTACCTGAACAACCAAAAATTCTTTGATTAATTCCAGTTCATCTTTAATAAAATCTAAAATATTAGACATAACCTTTCTATTATACCAATAAATTAAACCCTATCCCTACCCTTTCCCTTGACAGGGCAAGGGTTTTTAAATTGCTCCCCTGTCAAGGGGAGCTGGTCCGCCAAATGGCGGAACTGAGGGGTTTATTTTTTCCCTATCTTTGCCATAAATTCAGCATTATTTTTAGTTTTAGTCATTTGTTCAATAATCATTTCGGCCGCATCATTTTTCTCACCCAAAGCATCAAACATTCTTCGAATAGAAATAACTTTGCTCAAAGCTGCTGGATCTAACAATAAATCTTCTCTTCTGGTTCCTGATTTTAAAACATCAAAAGCTGGAAAAATTCTTCTTTCCGCCAAATTTCTTTCCAGTCTTAATTCCATATTTCCAGTTCCTTTAAATTCTTCGAAGATTAAATCATCCATTTTGGAACCAGTATCTACTAAAGCAGTTCCAATAATTGTTAATGATCCCCCATTTTCAATTTTTCTAGCTGCTCCAAAAAATCTTTTTGAAGGATACAAAGCAGCTGGATCAAAACCACCAGATAATGTTCTGCCACTGGTTGGAATGGCTAAATTGTAAGCTCTGGCCAATCTAGTAATAGAATCAAAAACAATAAAAACATCTTTACCCAATTCAACTAACCTTTTAGCTCTTTCCATAGCAATTTCAGCCGCTCTGGTTTGTTCTTCTGGTTTTTGATCAAAACTAGAGGCAATTACTTCTCCTTTAATAAATCTTTGCATATCGGTTACTTCTTCTGGTCTTTCTCCCACCAAAA
>CAYUUU010000060.1:0-4846 GCA_964448065.1 uncultured Gammaproteobacteria bacterium | reverse complement strand
GTAATGTTTCCAAAGAGGTTGTTTTACCAAACGATTCCAAAATAACTCCAACTCCCCAAATTACTGTTGCTCCTCAACCAACTAACAGTACTCAATCAACTCCTAAATCTCAAACTCCCGAAACTAAGAAGAAGTGTTTATTGTGGTGGTGTTGGTAAAAAGTTTTATCACACTTTAATATTTTTTGTTGTATAATCCAATAAATTTAAAGTATAGAAAAAATAATATTTTGCTTTATTTTTTTAAATTTTAAAAGGTTCTCTTACAATTTGTTTTTGAAGTTTTATTTTGGAAAGGAGAATTGTATGTATTTAAAAGATCCTAATCATCAAGGAATTAAATCTGTTCATTTATATTCTTGGAAGACAGAATTTGCCGTAATCCATTTACAGCATCAGAATGGAATTACCAGAAAAGGTAATGAAAAGTATCTGGATTTTTTGAATAAAAAGATCCAACAGAGGCAAAAATTTCTGAACGGCGACGTTTGTGGTTGTGAACTTTGTTCAAAGATTTATAAGATTTTTGGCCGAGTTCATTGAAAGGAGAAACTTATGTGTAGTAATGAGATTATTCCATTCAAAAGTCGAATATCTGTACCTTACGAAAGATTCAGAAAAAGTATTTTCAATTTACCACGCCCTATTACTTTAAATGATCTTTCATCAGAAATGATAGAGGATTATAAATACCTTAAGAAGATGGGGTTTCCTTGCCCAGAAAGCTGTAATCATGAAGAATGTCTTATTCTTCGAGGTATTTTCGAAGAATTAGAGGTATAACTTCAAAAAACATTTTAAGAAACCCAGTAATTTTGATTATTTATAATCAAACAATGCTGGGTTTTCTTTTTATTTCTAATCTAGGTTATAATACCTTCATGCTTATTGATGAAATTAGAATTAAAGTAAAAGGTGGAGACGGTGGAAATGGTATTGTCCATTTCTATTCTGATGCCTTCCGTCCCAAGGGTGGTCCAGACGGTGGTAAAGGTGGAAATGGTGGTTCAGTTATTTTTGAAGGTGTTTCTGATATCAGTCGTTTAAATCAATTTCGTCACTCCAAAGTTTATTCTGCTCCAAATGGTGAAGTTGGTGGCAAAAATAATTGTAGTGGAAAAAATGGTGAAGATTTAATTATTCAGGTTCCAATTGGCACTTTGGTTAATTACGACAATGGTACTTCAGTTGAAGTAACCGAGGTTGGTCAACGAGTTTTAATTGCTCGGGGTGGAACTGGTGGTTGGGGAAATTTTTATTTTAAATCATCTACTAATCAAACTCCACAAGAACGTCAACTTGGATATAAATGTAAAACCAAAGATCTTTTTTTACAACTCAAACTTATTGCTCAAGTTGGCCTAATCGGTCTTCCCAATGCTGGCAAAACCAGTTTTTTAAATGAAATAACTCCTGCCAATGCTAAAGTTGCCAACTATTCTTTCACTACTCTTGAGCCAAATTTAGGAGTTACCAAAGGTGGACTTATTATTGCCGATATTCCGGGTTTAATTGAAGGAGCCGCCATCGGTAAGGGTCTAGGCATTAAATTTCTTAAACATATCGAACGTACCAAACTTTTAGTTCATTTTATTTCTGCTGAATCTCAAGATTATTTAGCTGATTACAAAACTGTTCGTCACGAACTTGAAAGTTACAGTTCCACTTTAGCTTCAAAACCAGAAATAATAATTCTTTCCAAATCAGATTTACTTACTCCAGAACAGCTAAAAACCATTCAAAAACAACTTAAATATGATTTAGCTGTTTCTATTATCGATACTGACAGTATTAAAAAGCTCAGCGACTTAATTACCAAAACTTTGGCTAAAAACTAACTTTCAATATCTCTCTCCATCCAGTGTCTGTCAATTTTTACCATCAATTCTAAAAATATTTTTCGTCCGGACATTAATTCCAATTCTTTTCTGGAATTATATCCAATTTCTTTAATTTTTTTACCATTTTTTCCAATAATCATTTTTTTATATCGATCAGCATTAGTCAAAATTGAAGCCTTAATAACAATCATTTTTCTTTTATCTTCAACACTTTCAACCTCTACATTAATTGAATAGGGAACTTCTTTTCTTAAAAACAAATAGGCTTTTTCCCTAATAATTTCAGCAATATATTCTTTTGAATTCATACTTATAACTGGCCCTTTTTTTTCCGACATTATTTCTATATCTTCAATTGTTGATTCCGCACTTTTTTCTGGTAAAAGATCAAAAATTTCATTAATTAATCCTTTTACGTTTTTTTCTTTAATAGCACTAACCGAGCAAACTTTATCAAATTCTTCTTCCAAATAATTATATTCAGCCAAATGGTCTTTACTACCAACAGCAATATCAATTTTATTGTAAACCAAAATCTTTTTAGCCTCAGATTTTCTAATAAAACCAATTACCTTATTTTCTTCTTCACTTTTTGGTCTAGAAATATCCAATAGACATAAAATTACATCAGCTCTACCTAATTCTTTTGGAGCTTCAGTATTAACTCGTTTTCCAATCAAATCATTAACTTTATTTATAATTCCTGGAGTGTCGGAAAAAATAATTTTACCTTTTTCATTGCTAAAAATAACTCGAGAATTTTTTCGAGTTGTCTGAGGTAATGGAGAAGTAATTGCCACCTTTTGACTCATTATGGCGTTTAACAAAGTTGACTTACCTGTATTTGGTCGGCCAACAATAACTACTCTTCCAAATTTAATTTTATTTTCTTCCTTTTTAATCATTCGTCCTATTTTATCAGTTTTAGTTTAATTTGACTCGTTGTTATTATTATTTCTATTTGTAAAATATAAAGACGTCTATAATTTGACACTTAGCAACCATAGTGATAGACTGCTAATTATGACAGATATTAAAGATAAAACAAACCAAACCACTCCAATCCAAGAGCCAGAAACTGGTTCGCTAATCCAACCTGTTCACAAAGTTTTACCTCTTATTCCTCTTCGAAATATTGTTTTATTTCCTTCGGTTGAAACATCCCTTTTCTTTGGTCGTAAAGAATCAATTAATTCTCTACTTTATGCCTACGATAATACCAATAAAATGGTTGTCATTACCACTCAACAAAGCGCTCATACTGAAAAACCAGACTATGAGGATATTTACCATGTTGGTGTTTTAGCCAGAATCGAACACATCTTGCAAAGTGATGGTAATCTTCATGCCATTGTTAAGGGTATTTCTCGTGTCAATATTCTTAATTTAACTAAAAAAGATTCTTTCTATAATGTTGAATATGTTGATTTACCAATTGTTCCAGAACCTTTACTTGAAATTCAACAATCAGCCGAAGCTTTGTTAAGTCAGCTTAAAAAAGCTTTTGCTCTCGGTCGTCAATTCGATCTTCCTGCCATGATGCAACTTTCAACTGGAGTTTCCAGCAGTGATCTGGCCGATCAAGTTTCTTTTTCTGTCGATATTAAAATTAATGAAAAACAAGACCTTTTGGAAACTCTTTTAGTCAGTCAAAGATTAAAAATTGCTACCAGTTATTTAATTCAAGAAATGAAGGTAGCTGAGCTTGAACGCTCCATCGAAGAAAAAACTCAAGAGAAATTTAATACTGGAGTTAAACGTAATGTTTTAGAAGAACGTAAACGTCAAATCGATAAAGAATTAAAAAGACTAGGGGAGTCAACTTCTGGTGAATTTTCCGATCTAGAAAAAAAGATTAAAAACAAAAATATTCCCAAATCAATCAGAAAAAAGTTATCCAAAGAATTAGATCGCCTTACTGAAATGGGTTCTATGGCTCCAGAATCAAGTTATATTCGTACTTATCTTGAAACTGTAGTTGAACTTCCATGGGGAAAATATAGTAAGTCCAATATTAGTATTAATAAAGCCGCTAAAATTTTAGATGACGAACATTATGGTATCAAAGATGTTAAAGAGAGAATTTTGGAATATTTAGCTGTTCTTCAACTTAAAAATAAAAACAAAGACAATTCTAAAGACGAAGTTAATACCGCCAATATTTTATGTTTTATTGGCCCTCCAGGTGTTGGTAAAACCTCTTTGGGTAAATCTATTGCTCATGCTCTTGGTCGTGAATTTGTTCGAGCTTCTCTGGGTGGAATCAAAGATGAAGCTGAAATTCGTGGTCATCGCCGAACTTATGTTGGGGCTATGCCTGGTCGTATTATCAAAGGTTTAAAAGATGCCAAATCAATGGATCCAGTTTTTATGTTAGATGAAATCGATAAAATTGGTTCTGATTATCGTGGCGATCCTTCTTCGGCTCTTCTCGAAACTCTCGATCCTGAGCAAAATCGTGAATTTGCCGATCATTACATCGATTTTCCTATCGATCTTTCCAAAGTTTTCTTTATTTTAACCGGTAACAATCTTTCTACTATTCCTGGTCCTCTCAGAGATCGTCTCGAAATTATTGATTTTTCTGGTTACACTCAAGAGGAAAAATTCCATATCGCCAAAAATTATTTAATTAAAAAAGAATTAAAAGCCAATGGTTTAAAACCAACCAATATTGTTGATTTTAAAGATGAAACCTTAAAATTTATTATCGACAAATATACTCGCGAAGCTGGAGTCAGAGGTCTAGAAAGAGTTATTGCCAGTCTTTTCAGAAAAGTGGCTAAAAAAATAATTATTTCTAATGTTTCTAAGGTTGATTTAAACGATCCTAAAATTATCAAAAAATTCCTAGGTCCTCAAATTTACAGTTCTACCCTTAAGGGTAAAAAAGATGAAATTGGTTTATCTACTGGTTTAGCTTGGACTTCAGTCGGTGGAGATATTCTTTTTATTGAAGTCAATATTATGACAGGTAAAGGCCAATTAATTTTAACTGGTAAACTT
>CAYUUU010000059.1:0-4905 GCA_964448065.1 uncultured Gammaproteobacteria bacterium | reverse complement strand
ATGCTTGTCCTGCTGATGTCGGTACTATGAAAAAAGAAGCTGCTAATGATGCTAAAACCAAATTAGAAGCTGCTGGTGCTCAAGTTGAGTTGAAATAATATTTCAACGAAATCCCGCTACTGCGGGATCGACACCTTAAACATTAAACCCCCTCTCTCGAGGGGGTTTTAGTTTTAAAAAACATTTTTTTGATTATTATTCAGACGCTGGATGAGGAACATTAATAATTGACATTTTTTTATAGAACATATTAACATTAGCTTCAGAATCAAATGAAGCATCCTTTTCAGTACTAGCCTTATTAAACGTAACATAAAAATATGGATTATATTGATTAGGATTTGTATGTCCAAAATACACATGTAAAAGACCAATTTTATACCATTCAGTATAAGCATTAACATCATCATAAACTATCCCCATTGATGTTAAAGGATAAGTTTTTTTCTCATAACCATGTGCAATATCCGAAAAACTACGAAAAGCTCCTAGGTCATTAGAACTAAATACAACATTATAATAATTCTTTTCAGCTTTATCCAAATAACAAGTTAACAAAGATTTACTAGAGATATATATATGATTACATCCAGAAACATCAATTGCTACTGCAGCCAATCCATCATAAGATTTAGGTTTGTACGATGAACCCCAATCAATCGGTACAGTAGTAGTTAAAACTACCTGATTATTAAAACGAATACCGTATTGTTTATTAGTTTCATCAATATATTTTTTATCTTCTTCACTCGCAAATGGCACATTTGAATTGATTTGTTTAGAAGATTTAGAAACATTACTAGAAATAGTATTAGAAGCATTTAATCTAGAATTAGATTTTGGTTTTTTGTTTAAAATAAAAAAACAAATAATTCCAACTACAACCGCTATAAAAACAGTAATTATTATTACAATTAATACTAATTTATTTTTTGGAGCTTCTAAGTTATTATTTTGTGGTAAATTTTCACTTACAACTGGTTGTTGTAAATTTTCTGTATTATTAATAATGCTTGGATTATTTTGGTTTGTTTGAGGATTGTAATTATTATCAATCATAATTTAAATTAAAATATAAATAATTTTATAACAATTCTGTTTTATTTTGTTCTTTTAAAAAATCAACTATCTGTCCCACTTTTCCGCTTTGATCTTTTTTCATAATCAACAAAGCATCGCCAGTGTCAACGATAACCAAATTTTCGACTCCAATTGTAGCAATAAATTTTTTATCTTTTTTATAAACAAAATTATTATTACTTTCAATTTCCAAGGTTTCATCATCTGTCTGATAAAAACCTTTTTCTTTCATATAATTAGCCACCGATTCCCAAGTTCCAAAATCAACCCAATTAAAAGGCAATTCCACTACTAAAGCTTCATTATTTTGATAAACAATCTTGGTTACTTCTTCAATTCCTGCTTTTGGCATTTTTCCATATTCATTTACAACATCACCATTTTGACTAATTTCCACCAATGGTTGATACCATTCTGGTTTATATTTTTGGTACATTTTTAATAAATTATTTGGGGTCATAGTGGTGTGATTCGCATGTAGAAGCAATTTGTCTGTGCCTAAATATTGTTTAATTTTTTCTTCTTCATTTCGATCAATGTAATCAGCCACTTCAAATATTTTGACTCCATTTTCTTCAGTGATTAAATTTCCTTTAACTAGATAATCAACTCCTCGAACAATTGTTTGTGGAGTAAAACCACCAGTAATATACTTATCGTTAATTTTTCCCAATTTTTCCACTTCCCCAATCATTGTTAAAAATTCTTCATCTGGTTCTCTTAAAACATCAGCTTGAACCAAAATAAAAGGTTCATCTCCAAATCCTTTTTTAATTAGTTGAGCAGCAGCAAATCCAGTGGCTGGACCTTGATTTCTCATTTCTGGCTCAATAAAAATATTTTCTTCAATAATTTCTGGAACTATATTTTTAGCAATTTTAGCTTGAACTTCGTTTGTTTGTAAAAATATTTCTTCTGGACTAAATCTTTTTCTTAAAGCTTCCCAATTTAATTCAAATAATGATTTACCATTAATCAATGGTAAAAAATGTTTTGGCATTGTACTGCGACTCATTGGCCACATTTTTGAACCTATACCCCCACAAATAATGACTGGTTTCATATTTAATATTTATCCGCCGCTGGCGGAAACTTTTAACTTAAATCATTATAACTTATTCTCCAATCTTTTTAAAACCATTATTAAAATTGATAATTAAAGTTAAAGTGTTAAAATAACACCTGTTCCATGGGAATAAAAGAACGTCGCACCTTTAAAAAAGAAAGAAGGTTTTTATGTGTATAAGCAAATAACAATTTGGAAAAAATCCTGTCATTTATCCAAAAAAGAAAAAGAAGAAGCAATCGAAAATATTCAAAATTTTATTTTGATTATGTCAAACAAAGATATAACCGAAATAATCTACAACACCCAATGGGTATCCAGAATAATTGTTGATTCTAATGGAAACCAATCAACAATTTATCCAAAAAAACCAACAAAAAAAGGTATAGAAGAAAAATTAATTCTAAAGGACGAAAAAGCAATAGCGCAGTTTTTCTTTAGAAAAAAATTTCCTCTATCCTCTATCAAACAACTCACCTTCATTCATCAAATATAACCAAAAGCCCTAGAAATTAAGAAGATTTATCTTCTTTTTACACTGGGGCTTTTAACTTTTTAATTATTTTTAACAAACTCTTTAATATTGTCTACAGTCGTCGCCACAATCCTTCCAATCGCTTCTTTGGTATTAAAAGCATTGTGAGGTGTAAACACCACATCATCTCTATCTCGAAGCATATGGAAGCTTAAAACCTCTTGTAAATCGTCTTTACTTATTTTTTTACTCATTACCACACTCATACTATCTACTAACATTTCTTCTTCAGTTACATCAAGCCCGGCTCCTGCTAATATTTTATTATTTAAAGCCCACACAATTGCTTCAGTTTCCACCACTGCTCCTCGAGAAGTATTTATTAAATAACTTCCCTTTTTCATTAATTTAATATTTTTTTTATTAATCATATGAAAAGTCTCTGGAATGGCTGGGACATGAAGTGTAACAAAATCAGAATTTGCTAGACATTCTTCCAAACTAACATATTTAAATCCCATTTTTTTAGCCAAATCAGGATTTTGATATCCATCAACTCCCAAAACTTTCATTCCAAAAGCCTTAGCAATTTTAATAACATTTTGACCTATTTTTCCAACTCCAATTACCCCCAAAGTCTTTCCAAATATATCAACTCCGGTCAATCCTTCTGGACTAAATTCACCATCTTCTACTGATTGGTGAGCTACCACTATTTTTTTAGAAATTGCCAACAACAAAGCAAAAGCATATTCGGCTACTGTATTTGAACCATAAATTGGCACATTAACGACTTTTATTTTTCTTTTCTCACACTCCTTAACATCAATATGATCCATCCCTGTCGATCTGGTTGCTATCATTTTTAACTTTGGTAATTTATCTAAAACTTCTTTATCCATTTTAGAATAAATAAATGGTGAAATAATATCGTATTCAGAGGCTAATTTTAAATTATCTTGAATTTCATTTTCAAAAATACCTACTCCAAAGCTATCCAATTTACTAATTTCTTTTTCAATAATTTCCCTTTCCCAACTTTTAACTCCAAAAAATGCAATTTTATAATCCATAAATACATTCTACACGATAAATCATTTTTTTAAAATTTTGCAGTCATATATTTTTGACGGCCTTGAACGTGGTAACACATTCACTAGCCTAAAAAATATATGATAAAAAATTTAAAAATGATTAAGTTATTGACACACTAATATCCAATATGTTTTACTGAATATAATTAATCATTATTTTGATACAAGAGGAGCCAATCAATGGACTATCAAACAGAATCACAAGACAACCTTG
This sequence comes from uncultured Gammaproteobacteria bacterium, assembly GCA_964448065.1. Taxonomy (GTDB): domain Bacteria; phylum Patescibacteriota; class Microgenomatia; order UBA12405; family UBA12405; genus WARW01. The sequence goes on along the minus strand of CAYUUU010000059.1, from coordinate 976 downwards.
TGAAACAACAACCTTCCGCTACCCCAAAGAAAATTAACGGGGTTTCTATAGACAATCTTCCCGACCTTCTAACAGTCGCCGAAGTCGCTGATTTACTCCGCGTTAGTAAATTAACCATCAAAAGATGGGGAAAAAGAGGTAAATTACCTGCTATCCGCATTAACGCTCGTGGTGATCGCCGCTATCGAAAAGAAGCCGTGCTTTGGTTACTTGGTATCCAAACCGAATAATAAAATTTTTACCCCGCCATTGCGGGCCTGCCCAAATTAAGCTTCCAAATCATCATCTATAATATAGATGCCTCGTAAATAATCTTTTTTAATTCTTTCCTTATCTCTATAAAGTTTAATTTTTTTAATTTCAACAATTTTTCCTTTTAAATCTTCTTTATTAATTAAAAGATTTTGATCTATTTTTGAAATTTTAGGTTTCAAAAATTATCCAATATCTAAAATCTTTTCTTTCATATTGTTTAATAAAAACTATTTTGTTTTTTGACAACTTTCCGTATTTATTCCACTATTATTTTCCTTTTTTCTATCAAAACTATCATATTTTTCAGAATTTTTGGTCACATTATCAATAAATTCTCTTAGACTTAAACTATATTCCTCATCAAATATTTTTTCTTTTTTACTCATAATCGCATTTTACCATCAATTTTTAATTAACACCCTTCCTTTTGGTGTTCTTTTAACTAAGCCTTTTTTCATTAAAAAAGGTTCATAAACTTCCATAATTGTACCCACATCTTCAGTTAAAGCCGCTGCAATATTTTCCACCCCTACCGGCCCTCCATTATATTGTTTTTCAATTACCTCTAAATATTTTCGATCAGCATCTGACAAACCATCCTCGTCAACCCCCAACATTTTAAGAGCCTCCATTACTTCATTTAAAGTAATTAAACCATCATTTTTCACTTGAGCATAATCTCTAACTCTTCGTAATAATCTATTAGCAATTCTTGGTGTCC
>CAYUUU010000058.1:0-4918 GCA_964448065.1 uncultured Gammaproteobacteria bacterium | reverse complement strand
TTGGAGGAATACAATTGGTGGATTTAGGAATAAAAAATTATGTGTTTAAAGTTTCAGAATATTCTTATTATTCTGACCCAGCCGTGGCCGAAAAATCTGATATCTCAGTTGAAGAAATGGATAGAAGAAACAAAGAAGAACAAAATAACCAAACCAAAAGAACTTTATCTAATTCTTTGGCTATGATTTTAATTGGAATTCCGGTATATGCTTACCACTGGAAAACGATTAAGAAAGAAAACGGAAAAAATTAAAGTTTTTACCACTCAAAAACATTTGTTTGTTTTTATATTAACAATTGTTTTGTTATTAATACAAATTAAGTGTTAATATATTTTAAGTATGATAAAAAAAATTGTTTTGACAATCGTAATAATTACAATAGCAATTATAGCTTCAGCATTTTATATAAAATCGACACCTCAATACTCATTGTATAAAATGTACCAATCGGTTAAAAATCACGATTATGGAACATTCAGTAAATTTGTTGATGTGGATACTCTTGTTGAAAATTTAGTAGATAAATCTATAGAAGAATCAAAAAAAGAGCAAGAACAAAAAGGTTCAACGGATGAATGGGAACAATTGGGAAATTCTTTTGCTGAAGGACTAGTTGCATTAATGAGACCAAGTCTTACTGCTGCAATTAAATCAGGCATCCAAAAAAATATTGAATCTGGTGATTTTAAACTTGATTATCAACCTAAAGATATATTCAAAGTATTAACAGATATTAAAATCAAAAAAAATGGTAAAACCGCGACAATTACTGTAAATGGTAAAGATAATAAACCATTTACATTTAAAATGAGACAAAAAGATGATTATTGGCAAGTTTTTAATATGGACTTGGATCTTTCATCTGTCCAAAAATAAGAGTCTGTAAAGTAAAATTAGTTTTAATTTATCTAATAAAATACTAAAATTGTTATATTTTTAACTAGTTGTGTTCGGGTTTTGTTCGGTATAGTATTTATTTATGGATCCATATTTTAAAGATAAAAACTTTTGTTTATACCAAGGTGATTGTCTTAAAATTTTAAAAAAAATTAAAGATAATTCTGTTGATATGATATTTGCAGATCCTCCTTATTTTCTATCTAATGGAACTTTCACTTGTCAAAATGGAAAAATGGTAAGTGTTAAAAAGGGTGAATGGGATATTGGTAGAAGTTTGGATGAAAACTTAAACTTCCATATCTCTTGGATTAAAGAATGTAAAAGAGTTTTAAAACCAAATGGAACGATTTGGATTAGTGGAACTTATCATTCAATTTATCAATGTGGTTACGCATTACAATTAAATGATTACAGAATATTAAATGAAATTGTTTGGTACAAACCTAATGCATCCCCTAATCTAAGTTGCAGATTTTTTACTGCTAGTCATGAAACTTTAATTTGGGCAAGAAAAGAGAAAAAAGGTGTTCATACTTTTAATTATGATTTGGTAAAAAATAATGATTGGCCAGACGATTTTTTAAAGAAAAAAGGTTTTCAAATGAGATCAGTTTGGGCTATTTATACCCCCAAAAAGGAAGAAAAAACATTTGGAAAACACCCAACCCAAAAGTCTCTAGATTTATTAAATAGAATTGTTTTATCAAGTACAAAAGAAGGAGATATTATACTAGATCCATTTACGGGAAGCTCCACAACTGGAATTGCAGCAATTAAACATGGAAGAAAATTTTTAGGAATAGATCTTGAAAAAGAGTATTTAGATTTATCTATAAAAAGATATAAAGAATTGACTAAAAACAAATAATAACAGTGTATAATTTGGTCAATGGCAAACAATAATTCATGGAAAAAAATTTTTGATGATTATAAAGTGTTAGAACACAACTTTGACAATTCTCCTTTTATAATATCTGCCAACCAAATTAAAACGTCATGCCAAGATTTTAAAAAAACTGGAGAAAAAGAACCTCGAATTTTATGTAAACAAGATTGTAGACACAATAGGCCAACCATTTTTATAGAAAATAATTTGTTTATATTACCGGTTAAAAATGGATTTTATAATATAATTAAAGGTGAAGGTTATGTGAATATTCCTAAAATAGAAAAAGAAATTGAAAATTATCAATCAAAACTTGATTTTCCTTTAGATTCAACACATATTGGTGATTCTGAAATGCAACACTTAGATTATGCATATGCTGCAAGTCTAATTAGAACATTTACTAAAGATCCATCATTAGTATTAACTATTCGTGGACGAAAATATACTCCAGAATTTGATTTTTTTGTTGGAAAACAAAAAATAAATGTTTCCAGTGTTCAAACTGAAGTTGATGCTGGTTATGAGGGTAAAGAACAAATTGTTTTAATTGAAGCAAAAAATTTTAAAGCTTCAGATGTAATCATTCGACAACTCTATTATCCTTTCAAACAATGGCAAAGTAAAACAAACAAAAAAGTAATTACTTTATTTTTTGATAAAGAAGCGGGTGGAAATATTTATTCTATTTGGCAATTTGAATTTGAAAATCCTGATGACTACAATAGTATAAAATTAGTAAAATCTGGTAGATTTCAGATTGTATAGTTTGTAACTACAATTTCTTTTATTTTTCCTCTTTTAGATGCTTTTGAATTGATTGATCTAGCCGCGTAAATATAATTTATATTAAAATCTTTATATAAATTTTTAATAAATTCAGTATCAGAATTACTTAACATTACAAAACATCCTTTTTTGTCTAACTCAACAAAAATATCACGAAGTTTTTCTTGTTCTATTGAACCAAAATAATCTTTATTATAACTAGTAAAACTAGAAGTAATGTTTGTTGGATAATAAGGAGGATCAAAATATATAAAATCTCCTTTTTTACATTTTTTAATTGCTTCTTCAAACGGTAAATTGTTTATTTCTGTATCTTTTAAACAACTAGAGACATTAATAATATTTTCTTCATTGCAAATTGTAGGATTTCTCTGATCACCAAAAGGAATATTGTATCCACCCTTCGAATTTTCTCTATACATACCGTTAAAACATGTTTTGTTTAAAAAAATTAAATAAGAACTAATAATAATATCGTTTAACTTTTCTTCATTATATTTTTTTCTAATAGAATAAAAATATTCTTTTTGTTCTTCTGGTAAAAGTTTCTTATATTTTGATTCTATTTTTTTTAATTCTGAAATAAGTTTGTCTGGATTCTGTTGAATTTGTTTATAAGCAATTATTAATTTTTTATTAATATCATTAATACTTGAAAAAGCAATTTCATTTTTTTGTTTTACTTCATAAAATAAAGCACCACCACCAACAAATGGTTCAAAATAATTGTTAAATTTTTTAGGAAATAATTTAACTAGTTCCGGAACAAGTTTACCTTTACCACCTACCCATTTAATAAACGGTTTTGCAATCATCATTTGTTTATACACTATTTTACTAAGTTAATAATAAACATGTTTAATTTTATTAAAAACTTAATATACTTTGTTGTAGCAGTTGGCGGACTTGGTGAAACCGGCGGATACGGCAGCGCTTTCGGAACAAAACCATTGATCGCCTTGGTCTAGTTCGAGAGCGACATTGCTGTAATTGCCACAACCAGCGAAAAAATAGGTTTTCTTACCATCTTTGACGTTACCTTTGATATTACATTTGGGATTGATGGGGTTGGTAAGTTGGAGACATTGGTCACTAAAAACTCCCAATTTAGAATTTTTGGCTTGTTGAAAAGCAGCTTTTAAAATTTCTGATTTTGAGGAAGCAGTGGAAGTAAAACGGGCCCAACCAGAAAGAATCATTTGTTCGTTGACTAAAACATCGTCAACATAAACCAAAGCTAAAAATCGACCAAAATGATCGTTGATGTCCCCTTCTAGTCTGACTTTTTTACCACCAATTAGATTGGTAAGTTGATCGGTAGCCTGTTGACTGCCACAAAGACCAATTTCGGGAGCGTTGATACTCATTAATCTGATTGTTTGGTTATTGGTTAAAACAAAAGTGTCACCATCAATAATTCGGTCAACTTGATATGTTGTAGGTGAAATTGATTTGGGTTTTAAAAAAAGAAAAGCAAAAACACCATTTAAAATTAAAGAGATAATTAACGCTAAACGAAGCATTTAAAAAATGATAACATATGGCATGGAAAATGGAGAAAAATTTATGCCTAGACAATTTGAATTAAAGTTAGCGACCGAGGTTAAACAAGAATTGGGGCCACAAAATTTAAAAAACTTAACTAAATTTGCCGGTGCTTTAAAAGAAGTGCTAGAAGAACAAAAAATTGATGGTCATTTACTTTTGATCGGTGGAACGGTGATGCCAGAAAAACAAGGAACATTCCATAAAGATGTTGATTTAATTTTTTATTCTGAGGAATTAAATCTTAAAAATGCATATATTAAAGAAGGAGATGAAGATTTTGCTAAATTTGCTGAATTTTTTAAAAAAATGGGCGATAAATTAAGGTGGACTGAAGAAATTAATGAACCATATTTTTACCATTTTGCTTATTGTTTTGATGGAAGTATAGTATTAAAACCAAAAGATGGGGTTACTTTGGAAATTTTGCCAACCAGGGAAGATTCTTTAAAAAATTCGGTTAATGAATACGTTGAACAATTGGACAGACCAGCAGTTGTGTTGTTTTAATTTTCAGAAAAATATTATGGTTTCGTGATAGTATTGATTTAATACTAATTAATTTTTTAAAAAATATGAAAAAAGAAGTTATTGAAAAAACAGTTAAAAAAGTAAAGAAAAATAAATCTAAAAAAGTAATTATTGTTCACGGATCTGTCTTGGCAGTTTTAATAATTTTGGGAATTGTTGGTTATATTCGTTTTTGGAATGTAGCTACAGTTAACGGTAAAGGAATTAGTCGAATTAGTTATATTAAAACTCTAGAACAACAAGGTGGAAAACAAATTTTGTCAG
>CAYUUU010000057.1:0-4918 GCA_964448065.1 uncultured Gammaproteobacteria bacterium | reverse complement strand
CATTCCACCAGGTTGCTTTAACTTTTTGTTTAGGTAAAACAAATTTCCATAAAACAACAATAGCAATGAGAAGAGAAAGAAAAATTATTAATAGAGTTTTAACAGAAAATTTAGACACTAAAATAGTTTACTATAAAATCACCCTAAACCTTTAAATCAAAACCCCTCAGCCCCGCCGCTGCGGGTCAGCTCCCCTTGACAGGGGAGCATTATCAATGTAATAGTTATTACATATAACTTATATTTAAAGTAATAATTTTGCCCCTGCCCTGTCAAGGGAAGGGGTTGGGGAAGGATTTGAAATGAAAAATGATATTGTACTTGAAGTAAAAACTAAAAAATATCATTTGAGATATGGTGATTATTTAACTTGGGCAGCTAAAAATAATCGTAAAAAAGAAACAGAAAGTGAAAAAATATTATGGAATAAATTATTAAGAAAAAAGTATTTAGGATATAAATTTACAAGGCAAAAACCTATACAAAGATTTATTGCTGATTTTTACTGTTCTGAATTAAGTTTAATTATTGAAGTAGACGGAGGCTCTCATTTAATTAAAAAAGAAACAGATATTTTAAGAGATAAATATTTAAAATGTTGTGGAATACAAACATTAAGAATAGATAATGATGATGTTTTAAATAATATTGAAAAAGTAGAGAAAATAATAAGGGAGCTGCTCCGCCAGTTGGCGGACTGAGGGGTTTAATACAAAAAAAGGATAGGTTGGTGATTTAGGGGTGATTTAAAATCTATTTGGGGATTTTATGAGTTGGAATTAAAGCTGGATACCAATTTCTGATCGCAGGAAGATATTTTTTGATATGTAAATGATGGGGTTGGAAGTAGAAAAATAAAAGTAAGACAAATAAAATTAAAGAGATAATAAATAAAGGTAAAATGAAAATTAAATATTGGTTTTGTTGCCAAAAAAGCCACCAAATGGAAGGTAATTTATATAAAAGAGTGTTGGATTTGGGAGATAAATTTTGATCAAATTCAGTGGTGGCATATAAACGATAGTTGCTAGAATAAGAGGTCGGAAGACTAAAACTAAAATAACCATTTTTGTCACTAATAGTGGTTAATACAGGCAAGGAAAAAGCTTGAGCTTCCTTGACAAAGGTTTGGGCTTTGTCGTTAACTTGATAAAAATAAATACTAACAGGACTGTTAGGAATGGCTTGGCCAGAAGAAACAACAGTTGAATTAGGATTAATAGTATTTTTATCCAAAGAAAGGGTTGGGGATAAAAGGATTGGTCCAATATTAGTGTCGTAGTTGGTTGCTGGTGGAGGAGAAATACATACTGGACTAGATGTTCTGGATTCATTATCAATTGATTGTAGACAAAGTTCTGAAGGATTTTTGGGAAGAATGGTTTTATTAAAAAGAAAATAACCAGTTTCGTCACTATAAGTAGTGGCGTAAATATTAATTCCAGTTAATTCAACCTTAGAGGTAGGCGAGGTATAGCCAAAAATAGTAACTCGAGTGTCGTTAATAGAGGCATGAATACTTACAGATTCAGATTTTTCTAAAGCGTAAACAGATCTCGGATGACAGATCTCAGACCCGCCTGCCGGACGGGCAGGTGTCAGATAAAAAAATAAAAGAAGAAACCACATATATAAGTTTATCAGATATCAGAAAAGCCCGCCTTTCGGCGGGCTTTAATTTGTTTAATAAACTGAGATCTAAAAACTGTGAAATGAGATCTTTATTGGTCTTTATATTTTTTCTTAAGATCCTCTAATTCTTTTTCAAGTTCGTCAACTTTTGATTGATCATCTGGATGTTTTTTTGGTTGATTTTTAATAACCAAAATAATGATGATAATAATAGCGACGGCAGTTGCCAAAAGAATAAGTAGTCTCCATGGAATAACCCAGAAGAAAACGGTAGCAGCTAAAACTCCACCAGCGGTTCCATAAGTAGCATTAATTTCAGCTTTGTAGCGACCAAATAACCATTTCTTTTGAAGAGTGTTTTGATAATTTCGGCTTAAATTTGGAAAAATATTAATATTTTCAAGGTCAAGATTGGCAGTTTTTAAACCAAACATATTAGTAATAGTAATTTGACCTTTTGGAGCAATATGAATATCAGAAAGATTTTTTATAGTAGTTTTAAAATCAACTGGTCCAAATTCAGAAAAAGAAGGAGCGGAAAAATTGGTTATTTTAGCATTTTGAGTAATATCTCCAGGAATATTTACATAAATTAAAGTTCCAACATTGGTTTGAACGGATGATCCGGTTCCTTCCATAGAGAAAGTAACGTTTTGGTTTGGATTGTAAACAACCATAGCATAATGACCACCTGCGAGGGCATCTTTTGGTGGCATAATGGTTAGGGTAAGAGATTTGGTTTCACCTGGTTTTAATTGAACAGTTGAAGGGGAAACTTGAATCCAAGCACTGGCTGCCCAACGATTATTTTTTTCACTATCCTCAACAATAATAGGTGTTCCTTTATTGTCAGTAACAATAAAATCTTTAATTGAAACTTGAACAGATTTATTTTCAGAAGATTCGTTTCTGACTTTAATTACTTTAGAAGCAACTCCATTTGGTTTGGCACTTATTTCTAATCGTGGGGGAATAGCGGAGATACTATTAACAGTATCGGCATAAATATTTTTAGAAAAAGCTAAATAATTAAAACTTAGGAATAGAAGGAATAAACTAGTTTTAGTTATTTTTTTGATTGATTCTTGGGCAGTGATCATTCTTTTTATAATTAATGATTAAAAAGTAGCTGTAGCAATAAAGCTAATTGAATTCTCGTAACTACCGGCTGGTTGAGTAGTACTAGCGGTAACACGATAGCAAATATAAGCTGAATCAGTTCCAGCAGGAATAGTAGTTCGAGTCATTAAAGGTTGAGCATTGGCAAAACCAATTCCAAATGGTTTGTATTGACCAGTGGTAGCAATTCCAAAAGTTGTACCAGAAAAAGTGGTTCCAACAGCTAGAGAGTAACCAAATCCAGAATTAGTAAAACTAGTCCAGGCACCAGCACTAGCAGTAGTACAAGAACCGCCTTGACAATTAGTATTAGGAATAGTGGTACCGTTACCGACTATGGTTAATGGTTTATTTTCAAAAGCTTGAACAACATAGCCACCAGTAGAATTAGTAACACAAGAAAATCTTTGGGCTAAGTTGTTGTAAGTAGATAAAGATAATGGACCAAATGGAACACTAGTAGCAGTAACGTTTGCAGCTCCGGCTCCGATTGGACTTCCACACAAATTAGTTCCTGGTGTAGTAACTCCAGTATTGTCAATAGTAAAAGTAATGGTTGGATCAACAACTGCAGTAACTCGGACGTTTTCAGTTACAGCAATTTTGCCAAAACTTGATTCCAAAATAGTATCAGATGAATCAAGTTGTTGAAGAATAAAATTATAAACATCAACACTACCAGTGGCGCTACCTGGAACATGAGAAGGGGCTGGGGCTGGATTAATTAATTGACTTCCACTGGTTAGGGCTCTACCTATAGTAATAGTGGTAGAAACTCCGGCAGTACTATTGCTTCCAGCTGGATAAGCACATTGAATATAAATGTAATTTCCATTATTAGCGGTGGCTAGTCCAGAAATTGTAGTGGTTCCAATACTAGCTGTACCACCACCAGGACAAGTAATATCAGCAGTTTTTAAACGAGTTCCAAGTCCAACAGTGGTACTACCAACATCAGCTCCAAGATCAAATCCACCCTGGTCGGGCATACCATCGTTAATAGATTCTCCAATATCACTAGCTTTTAATAAAACTTTCCATTTTTCACCTGGAGTTACAGCTTGGGGAGTAAAAGTGATGGTATGGATTGCAGAACGAGTAGCGACTACATAACCTCCACCAATAGTATTACCAACACCAATAGTGGTTCCTAATTCAATTGAAGCAGTGTTACCAATATCTTTGACTGTATAAATATTACTGCCAGTGCTAGCAGCAATAGCAATGGTGTCACCAGGGAAAAGATTTTCAGTAGTAAGTGAAGGAATGGTTCCGTTGGTACCTATTTTTATAATAGTACCGGCAGAGTTTCCATTAGCAAGTCGACCAAAAAACGAAAGTTGAGCACTTGATAATTGATCTTTAAGTGAATTGACTGGAGCAGAATAGATTTTTAAAGAATATTTTTTAAAACCTAAAATTACAAAAAATAATACTAAAAGAACTCCGAGTTTATTGGCAACTGATTTTTTCATTTTTTTTTTAAATTAATCGATGTTTAAATATATGATTTATTTAACATACTTGTCAAGTGTTAGTTTTAGCCATTTCACCGTGTATAATAAAAAGGCATTACAAATTTAATTAAAAAATGACAGAAATAAAAAAATACGTCTATTTTTTTGGTAATGGAAAAGCTGAGGGTGACAAGGATATGAAATATATTCTTGGCGGCAAAGGGGCTAATTTGGCCGAAATGACCAATCTTGGAATTCCAGTACCAGCAGGTTTTACAATTTCAACTGAGGTATGTCAATACTATTATAATAATGGCAAACAATACCCAGTAGCCTTGGAAAAAGAAGTTGAAAATGGAATTAATAATCTAGAAAAAATAACTGGTAAAAAATTTGGAGATGTAAAAAATCCACTTTTAGTGTCAGTTAGATCTGGAGCAGCAGCTTCAATGCCAGGAATGATGGATACAATTTTAAACTTAGGTTTAAACGAAGAAGTAGTTAAAGGAATGGTGGAAAAAACTGGTAATGCTCGATTTGTTTGGGACTCATATCGCCGATTTATTCAAATGTATTGTAATGTGGTTGAGGGTATGGAACATGAAAAATTAGAACATGTAATTAATACAGTTAAAGCTAAAAAAGGTATTCAAGAAGATACTAAAATGACAGCTGAAGATTGGCAAGAAGTGGTTAAAGGTTATAAAGAA
>CAYUUU010000056.1:0-4962 GCA_964448065.1 uncultured Gammaproteobacteria bacterium | reverse complement strand
TGAGCTGAGTCTCCCAAACTTCGAACACCTGATTGAATATTTAATCAAAATGAAAGATATTTTTGAAAGATTTAATATTTCGCCATGTCGATGATAAAATCAGTCAAATGGATATTTTAATCGGAACTAAAAATCCTTATAAAACAGAAGAAATGATTAGTCTTCTTAATAACCTAAAAAATATTAAAATCCATTATTTAGATGAAATCAAAAACAAACCAACAATCGAAGAAGACCAAGTTTCACTTAAAGGCAACGCTGAAAAAAAAGCCATTGAAATTTCTAAATTCCTGTTTTGTTTTAGCCTCCGACGGGGGAGCTGACATTCCTAGTCTTGGTAATAAATGGAATGTTTTAAGAAATCAAAGAATCACTGGAGAAAATAAAACTGATCAAGAAAAAATAAATTTTCTTCTAAACCTAATGAAGGAGCTAAAAGGTGAAGAAAGAAAATGCATCGATTACCTCGCATTAGCCCTAGCTAAGGACGGTAAATTAATTTGGTCTTTTGAAGATATTTACGATAGCGGCTATATTATTGAAAAACCAAGTAATAAAGAAATACCAACAGGCAAATGGATGAGTTTTGTTTGGTTTTATCCCCGATTTCAAAAAGTCTACACTGATCTAAACCAACAAGAACTTTCTGAGGTCAGAAAACAGGGAAACAAAATAAAAGAAAATTTACAACAAGTTATCAAAACTTTATGAAAAATAACTACAAAATAGTTTACGACATTCAAAAAGACATCTGGAATTGGATTGATGCCCTACAAAATTCATTTATGGAATTTAATTGGATTGATAATATCGACAATCCAGATGACACGAAAATTGTCAAACAAATTTTAGGACTTAAAAAACAAGACGCCAAACAAACCTTAAAACCATATCTTGAAAAGCAGAAAGAAGATCCCAATAGCCGACTTAATAAGTCTATAAAAACAATTCAAAAAGATTTCGACACTAAATATCAAAACGCCTGTGAAATTCTAGAAAAAATAACCAACCATCCGATGGTATCTAATAATTTTATTTTCTATGTCACTACTTTTCCTCGTTGTCCTTATTCCTACGATAATTACGAAATTTTTATGTATGACTATCCATGGTCAACCCCGATTGATGGTTTTTTACATGAAGGATTACATTTTCAATTCACCCATTTTTGGGGTGATGACCAAAATTCTCCAGTTTCGAAGTTAAATGATGATCAATTTGACTATATTAAAGAAGCTCTTACTGTAGTTCTTGATGAAGACTTAAAACCGGTTTTATCAAAACCAGATCATGGTTATCCAAATCAAACCGAATATAGAAAACTTCTTCACAAACATTGGCAAAAATATCATGATTTCGATAAGTTAGTTAATTTTGGATTATCTAAATTAAACGATTTTATAAAATAAGTTTCGCCCACTATCAGTCGAACACTTTTGAACCTAAAATTTATTCACTTTTTCTTGTCAAGTAATTTTTCCAAGCTAATGTGAGCTGAGTGTACCAAACTTCGAACACCTGATTGAATATTTGATCAAAATGAAAGAAGTTTTTGAAAGGTTTGAAATCCAATTTTAATACACATCAAATACACATTTTACCTAACTTTACATACTTATTGACTTCATGAACACTTGTGATATATTTTGATATATGACAAAAGAATTTGAACAAATCAGACAACAAATTGAACCTTTTAATCACAATATAGAGCAAAGACGAATAAATGAAAAAACAGAAGCTGAAAACAGAGATAGTCTTGAAAGACAAGAAATATTAGCTCAAATAAAAAGAGATAAAGAAATACTAGAAAAATCAGGCATTAAAAACTTATTTCAAGAAATTGTCGATAGTGGTTTAATCAAGTGGAACGATACGCCAATTTATAAAACAATACCAATATACAAAGAAAACTTTTTTGGTAAAAAAAATATAGACCATTACGAAACTCAAAAAAAATCTGATTATACCCCAGCGATTATAGAAGAAAGCAGCCACGATAACCATTACGATGTTTTAAGTAATATGCGTAATAAGCGAATCGTATACATCGCATTACACTTCAATGGAAGTACTTTTGAAGATAAAGAAAGTATTACTTCTAGTTATTCAGAAGTCCGAATTGCTGTGTGGCAGGGAAAGTTAAGTCTAGCAAAAAGAAAAGGATTTGATTATGAATATAACCCAATAGAAATGGAAAATTTACCTAAAACCATAGTCGAAGCAATAAAAAACCCAATATTCCATTAATTAATGATAACTGGTGACTCCAGTGGGAGTCGAACCCACGATTACCTGGATGAAAGCCAGGTGTCCTAGGCCACTAGACGATGGAGCCGTATAATGACAAGTTGTATTTTACCAATAGTAACTAAAAAATTCTACTTTTAACTTTATAAACTTTTAACTTTATAAAATTGATAAACTATCACTATGATTTATATTTTTCATGGAGACAATCAATTCGACAGCCGTCAAGCTTTAAACAAACTTCTTGAACAATATATCCAACACGATCAACTTAAAACTGATTATAAAAATGTCGATCTCGACCGAGTCAATTTATTTCTTCAAAGCTCATCTCTTTTTGCTCAAAATAAAGTTTTAATTATCGAAAATTTCTTTTCTACCAACAAATCAATTTTGGATAAATTAATTAAAGTTATCAAAAATTCCGACAATATCGATTTAATTATTTGGCAAGATAAAACTCTAAACGCTACTCAACTTAAAACTTTTTCTCAAGCTAAAGTTAAACTTTTTGCTCTTAGCAATAAACTTTTTGGTTGCCTTAATGCTGTTAAACCAAAAAACTTAAATGGTTTTATGCCTTTATATAATGAAGTTTTAAAAATGGGACTTTTTGATTTATTTTTATATCTGTTAAAAGGAAATTTACGCCGTCAATTAACTACTTATTCCAAATTTGACATAACCAAAACAAAAAATTGTTATCTACAATTAATTGAACTCGATTATCAAAACAAAAGCGGTCAATTATCTATCCCAAAAGAAATTGCCCTGGAAAGAATTGTGGTTAATTTGTTAAAATAAAATATGAATTTAAGTTACAAAGAAATAATTTCTAAACCATGGGGACAAGAAACTATTCATACCGATCCAAAACTTCCTTATACCTTCAAAGAAATTCAAATTAACGATGGTTGTCGATTATCACTTCAATCTCATACTGAAAAAATTGAAACATTTGTTCTTATTAGTGGAGAAGGTGATTTAGTAATCGGAACTGATCTTGATCATTTGGAAACTATCCATATGGAAATTAGAAAATCATATAGTATTCCAGTTAACACTATTCATCGATTAGTTGGAGTTAAAAATACTGTTATTTTGGAAGCATCTACCCCCGAAACAGGCACCACAGTTCGTTATCAAGATGACTACAAAAGACCAGACGAAACCGAAGCTATTCGATCTCAAAAAAATCGTGGTTGGTCAGTTTAAAAGATATCCTATAATAATAGACAATTATTTGGTTTGATATATTTTGATAGATTTAAGTCAATATACATATTTTTTACACATCTTTTTATCCTTTAAATCCTTATTTTTTAATTTCCATATCTAATTAGCAATCAAAGACTTAGACTGCTAAAATATTAGTAAAAACAAAGTTATCCTATAATATATAATTCCTATTTGCATCATTCTAAAAAATCTGTATGATTTTATATATGACTAATAAAGATATTCTTTGGTTTAATCAGCTTACTTATGATGATGTTAGTTTAGCTGGGGGAAAGGGAGCTAATTTAGGTGAAATGTACCATGCTGGTATTCCTGTTCCTAATGGGTTTGTGGTAACCACTGAAGTTTATTTTAAATTCATTGAAGAAAATAAATTAAAAGAAAAAATTAAAGATATTTTAAAATCAACTAACATCGATGAACCAGATCAATTAATGACTGCTTCTCAAAAAATTAGAAAAATAATTAAAGAAGCTAAGATTAACCAAGAAACTGCCATTGCTATTATGTCTGCTTATAAAAAATTATCTGGTTTTGGTGGTTTAAAAGAAATTCCGGTTGCTGTTCGTACTTCTGCCACTGCCGAAGACTCACCAGAAGCTTCGTTTGCTGGACAAGGAGATACTTTTTTAAACGTTGTTGGGGAAACTAATGTTTTAAATCGAGTCAGAGATTGTTGGTCCAGTTTATTTACTCCAAGATCAATTTTTTATCAAGAAAAAAACCATTATGATCATTTTAAAATTGGAGTTGCTGTTCCTGTTCAAAAACTAGTTCAATCAGAAGTTTCTGGAATTATGTTTACTGTTAATCCTGTTACTAACGATAAAAATCAAATCATAGTCGAAACTATCTGGGGACTTGGAGAATATATTGTTCAGGGAATAGTTTCTCCAGATCAATATATTATCGACAAAAATAATTGGTCGGTTATTTCCGAAAAACACGTTGAACAAAAGACTCAATTATTAAGATCTAAAAATGAAACCAAAGAAATTAAAGTTCCAAATTACAAACAAAAACAATTAAAAATTAGCAAAGCTACCGCTATTAAAATTGCCAAGATAGGTCAAAAACTTCAAAATCATTACAGTAAACCACAGGATATTGAATTTGCTATCGACAAAAAAGGAAATGTTTTTATTGTTCAAACTCGTCCAATTACCACCATTGTTTCTAATCAAAAAACTCTTGATAATCAAAAACAAAAAATTACTCAAACTCCAGATTTAGTTGGTGAATCAGCTAGTCCTGGCATTACCAGTGGAACCATTATTATTATAAAAACTCCAAAAGAAATTGATCGTGTTACTAAAAATCAAATTTTAGTTACCACCATGACCACTCCCGACTTTGTTCCAGCCATGAAAAAAGTCAACGGAATTATAACCGACAAAGGTGGTCAAACTTCTCATGCGGCTATTGTTAGTCGTGAACTTGGAGTTCCTTGTGTTGTTGGAACTAAAACTGCTA
>CAYUUU010000055.1:0-4993 GCA_964448065.1 uncultured Gammaproteobacteria bacterium | reverse complement strand
TTTTAGAAGTTATCAAAGTAGCATCTCCTTGGCCTACATCACAAAAAATTACCTCTACTTTTTTACCTGGTAACGTCACCCAAAATAAAATCAACAACCCCAAAAGTGACAATAATAAAATTAATTTGTGATTCATATTTTAAACAATCAAAAATCGAAGATGCAATTTTTTATGGCCTTGAACGTGGGCGACCACATTCACTAGACATAAAAAATTCGTATCGAGATTTCTTGATTAAAATATAAACCATAACCAAATACCACCCCACCAACCACACCCAATTAAATTTAATTTCCATATTAGTAATAGTAATTCCCGCCGCCCCATCAACTACATAAAGTATGTATTTTAAAAACGGCAAACTTATCCATAATATTAATTTTCCCAAAATCGGCACCACTAACCCTATCAATCCACCAAAAATCCCCAAAATAGTTACTATTTCTACTAAAAATAAAATTAAAGCATTGGTTATAGGTGAAATTAAACTAATTTTGCCAAAAAATAAGACTAAAATTGGAAAAATCCACAAATTTACCCAAAAAGAATTCCATAAATCACTCCACCATCTTCTTTCTTTAAAGAAATTCATGGTAATTGCTCCAAATGCCACAAAACTTAAATAAAAACTACCACCAATTAAAACTCGATAATCAGCTACTACCATTATTAAAACAATTAAAATCATAGTTCTAACTAAATTAAATTTTTTCCCCAACATTTGAGCCCAATAAAAAATTGTCATCATTAAAAATGCCCTTATAACTGGCACTTCCCAACCAACCCAATTTAAATAAATCAAAGCAATTCCAAATCCAAACACAATTGCCCTTTTTCGCCCCACCCAACCAGCCATCCTTTCTACCAATCCCCTAAACACCAACATCATATTCGTTCCACTGACCACCATAATATGAATTACTCCACTGTTCAAAAAATTATAATAAGTTTGTTTATCAAAATTATTTTTATCACCAAAAACCATTCCTGCCATTAAAGCCGCTTCTCGTGGTGGTAAAGTTTTAAAAATCACCCCAATCAAACTATCCTTATTTATAAATTTATATATAAAAATGATTACGATAAACATTCCAATTGAGATCAAAATGTTCTTCTGTTTTTTAGTCATTTTTATTTTTTAAAAGACAAATTTGAAGTTACAATTTTTTGTGGCATCGAACGTGGTGACACATTCGCCAGACGCAAAAAATTCGTAACGAAAATTTAAATTAAAAATAAAAAATATTGTCGAGCCAATAGAGTTTAAAATCATAGTTGAATTTCAGCTTTAATTTTTTCAAACATTTTATCTCCAATTCCCGGTACTAATTTAATTTCCTCAACACTTTTAAATCCCCCATTTGTAGTTCGATAATCAATAATCCTTTGGGCAATGGCCGGACCTACTCCATCCAGTTTGTCCAATTCCTCCAAACTAGCCGAATTTAATCTAATAATTTTATTAATTGATGAACCCAAAACACTTGATGAACTTGACAAACTTGATGAACTTTTATCTATCTTTGGTATATAAATTTTTTGTCCATCATATAATTTTTCGGCTTTATTTAAATTAATTTCTACCCATTCTCGATCTGCCTTAGCTCCAAGACCTCCAGCTGCCACCAAAGCATCACCCACTCTATCTGTATTTTTTAATACATAAACTCCTGGATTAATTACTTCGCCAGCTACATCAATAGTTACCTTAATATTAACTTGTGCATCATTTGTTATTCCAGCTCCCAAATTTTTATTACTAACAATTTCTGTTTTTTCTTTAGTTAAAAAATTATCTTTTAAATTAATCCCTATTCCAACTATCATTAAAACTATTCCCAAAATAATAAAAACATCAACTACTGTAATCTTATGTATTTTTTCTAACATCATCTCTATTAATCATAACACCTTTTTGATTAAATACTTGATAGTTTAACTTTAATAATCAATACTATATTAATGCCTAAAATAATTAGTATTCTTTTATTCTTTTTTGTGTCTCTGCTTTCTTATTTTTTTTCAATTTCTTCCTTTACTTATCTTGCTCCTCAAATTATTGCTTTGTTTTCAATTATTTTTTTAATCCTGTCAATTTTTAAAAAACCATCAATTCATTTATTAGCTTTAATTGTTAACTTAATTGTTTTTTCTACCAACAATCTTAATTCTCCTTTTTTCTTTTTAATTTATTTTCTTCTTTTTATTATTGCTTTTCAAAATTTACCTTCAGTCACTTTGTCTTATTCTCTGTTTTTAGTTTTAATTTTTGCCCAATCCTTAAATTCTTTTAATTCAGCTATTGTTTTATCCTCTATGCTTTTAGTAACCCCATTAGCTTGGTTTATAGGTAAAGAATATTTAAATAAAAGAAAGGTTGAAAATTATTTAACCAAAGATGAAACCAATATTTTTCTTTGGTTTTCTCTTAATTTTAAAACCGCTATTTATCAAATAATTGATTCCTGTTCTGAACTCTTATCTCAACCTCAACTACTTTCTTCTCAAAAAGAAACTGTTAAAAAAATTAAAGATTCAGCCAAATCAATTTTAAAATCTTCCGAGCGACTTACTGAAGAAATTGATAAAGAATCAGATGAAAATTAAACCAATTATTTTTTTTGTTACCTTTTTACTTCTATCTGAGATCTGCCATCTGAAATCTGAGATCTCACTTAGCCAAACTTTTGATTCCGCCAGTTTTCATATCGATTGGGGAAATTTTAATATGACTTCGGGTAAAAAAAATTCCACCAATTACACGTTAACTGATACTGTTGGCCAAAATGCGCCAGGACAATATGATAGTACTGGATATGTAGTTAAATCTGGTTTTCAATATATTTACGAAAAATCAGTTCCTTTTTCTTTTTCTATCAACAATTTAGATATTGATTTTGGTCATCTTACTCCCAATATTGGCTCTACTGCTACCAACATATTAACAGTCACTACTCCAACTAAACATGGATATGAAGTTTATGTAACTGCTAACCACCCACTAACCACTATTGGAACTAATGTTACTATTCCCGATACTAAGTGTGATTCGGGCAGTTGTTCTGAATCTGTTTCCGGTATTTGGTCAAATAATTCCATTTATGGTTTTGGTTTCAATGCTTCTGGAGATGGAACTACTTCATATTTTACTAACAACAATTATTATCGCCAATTTGCCAATTCTTCCGCTGGAGAAAATGCTCAAATTTGTATGTCTGAAAATGTACCTGTCGAAAATCACACCGCTACTATTACTTATAAAGTTTTAATTCCCCCTAATCAACCAGCCGGAAATTATCAAAATTCTATTAATTTTATAGCCATTCCAAAATACTAATTACTCTTTATTGTTATAATTTATTTATGGGTGAAAAATTATTTACCAGTTACGAAAATACTAATTATAGTTATATCGAATCTCAAAAAAAAGTTTTAGATCAGATACAAGTTAAACCATCAGCAGATGTTATAGAAAAATCAACTAATGATTTAATTAAAAAAAATGTTAATTTGACAAATTTTGTTGGGGAAAAAACCATAAAAATATACAATGATTTTGGTCTTGATAAAGAAATCAGACTAAATAAAAACAAAAACGGTATTCTCACTATCATTCAGACTGTTCCTTATTGTCCAAAACCAACTGCTGTTGTTGAGCAATATACTATTGTTGATACTAAAACCAATATGGCTTTTAATGCCAACATTTTATGGAAAAACAAATCATCTCTAAAGAGAGATATTATTGTTTTAACTGGAACACATGAAGAAATGTTAGCTGGTCTTCTCTTTAATAAAAATGGTAGTTCTTCTATTATTTTCAATAAATTAACTGAAAAAACTAATATCTACCATGAATTAAAAAATAAATTAACCTCAGAACAGATTGAACTTTTAGAAACAACTTCTTTGTTTCATGAAATTGGACATAAATATCAATTCGATCAATCTCTAAAAACAAACAAAAAAAAAGAACTATCAATTGAAGAACTAAAAATAGTTTTTGGTAAAAAAGAAAGAAATGCTACTGCATTTTCACTAGCAGTTATTCGAAAGTTAAAACTTCAAGGTTTAGATTTAACTCGAGGATTAACCAATGAAGAAGTTAGTCGAACTATGGATTTCGGATTAACAACTTATGAAAAACTTCTTAATGATATTAAAGGACCAAAAATAGCAAAAATTAAAACAATTAAATAAAATTTTATGTCAAACTTTAATTTAACCCTTTCTCCATCCCAAGTCGAATTTACTCTTAAACCCAGTGTTACTATTATTCAAGCCTACGAAATTGTTAACAATTCCCTACAAGATATTACTCTTAATACTCAAATCTTACCCTGGGTACCAGTTGGCAATGATGGTTCTGTTAGTTATCAACAAGCTGTTATTTCTCCTAATTTAGATTTTTCTTTGGCTAATTCTGATTTAAAAATCGGCCAACCTTTTGTTTTAAAAGCCAGTTCCAAAAAACAATTAGTTTTAAAAATTAAAACTGCCAAAGAAATAGATTTAAGTGATTATTATCAAACTTTTTTTGTTTATCAAAATCAAAATATTGCCACCAGTGATAATAATTTAAGTCAAGCCACTGGAAAAATTGGTTCTCATATTCTTTTATCTGTTTCTAATACCCAAAATACTTCCATCAAAGCCAAGCTTGAATCTTTTAAAATTTTTCCAAAAATTAAGGATGTTTTTTTAACTCCAATTAATTTTTCCGGAGAAATTAAAAACGAATCAACTTATTTTTTTAAAACTGGCGGAAAAATAATTATTAGCAAAAACGAATCTGTTGTTAAAGAAATAGAGTTAAATAATGATAATGTTTTAGCCAATCATTATCGCAGTTTTTCCTGTGTTGATTCCTGTCAACTCAAAACTCCCCTTTGGCCAGGAAAATATCAGGTCACTCTAAAGTTAGATGAAAATTTAAATATTGCTAATTCTTCTTATTCTTTCTATGTTCTTCCAATATCTCCAATTTTATTT
>CAYUUU010000054.1:0-5285 GCA_964448065.1 uncultured Gammaproteobacteria bacterium | reverse complement strand
CAATTGGAGTAGTAATAGCAAAATGAAAAGTATCAGGAATAGAATGAGTAACTCGAACAGGATCGATAGTAAAAACTCCCCTAATAATTGATGGAGTTAATTCATCATAGGTTTTAAGATTGGCTCGAATATTAACTTCAGCTAATCTGGCTTCAATAAAAGCAGCGGCTAATTTTGGAGCAAAAACTGGAATATTTTGACCTAAAATAGGTAAAATAAAACGAACAGCTCCAATATGGTCTTCATGTCCATGAGTAATAAAAATACCTAAAATTCGGTCTTTTTTATCTTCCAAATAATGAGTATCTGGGATTTGAAGATCGACACCAAAAGCATCTTCTTCTGGAAACCCGACACCACAATCAACAATAATAATTTGACTTTTAGCCACGTCACCGTTGGGAATAAACTCATAAACAAACATATTTTGAGTGACGTCGCCAAACCCACCCAAAGAACTAATTTTAACTGAATCAAACTTAGACTTAAATTCTCTAACTTGATTGGGAACATTAACAATGTTCTGATTTTGATTTTGATTTTTTATCATAATAATTTTTTTGAAACACGATCAACAAAGCGTTTCGGAATATAAATAACTTTTAATTAATTTTAACAAACTACCATTGAGGTAAGAAATACTTGATGTTTTCAGAGTCAACAATAACTTTTTTAGCCTTACCCTCAACAATTATTTTAGAAACTTTACGACACATACCTTCAATATTTCGTTGAAGAGTCCTGACTCCGGCATCAAAACCAAGAGGTCGAACAATTTGAATCCAAAGATCGTCACTAATAGTTAAATCTTGTGAGGTTAATCCACAGCTTTTTAAAGCTTTTGGCAAAATATAATCTCGACCAATAGCAATTTTTTCTTCATCGTTGTAAGAAGGCATTTGAATTACTTCTAGTCTATCCATGACAGCTGTAGCAATACGAGAAGTATTGTTGCAGGTGGCACAAAAAATAGCTTTTGAAAGATCGACTGGATAATCAATATAATGATCAACAAAATGATTGTTTTGTTCTGGATCCAAAATTTCAACTAAAACACCCATGATGGTGTTGAGAGCATCATCGGCAACTCGGTCAATTTCATCCAACAAAATAACTGGATTTTTAGTTTTGCAGTTGATTAAACCTTTAATTATTTGGCCTGGTTCAGCATCGGAATTTGACCTAGAGTAACCACGAAGATAATGAGCATCGCCTAAGCCTCCAAAAGGAATTCTGACTAATTCTCGACCCAAAACACTAGCAATTGATTTGGCCATGGTAGTTTTACCTGTTCCAACCAAACCAACAAATAATAAAACTGGAGCATGAACCGACTCGTTGGGAAAACGATGTTTTTGAAGCGATAAAACAGAAATATATTCTAGTAATCTTTCTTTGACACTGTCTAGACCATAATGTTGTTCGTTTAGTTTAGCCGATGCATTGGTTAAATCTAAAATATCATTACTTTCATTAAACCAAGGAATTTGAGTAATCCAATCAACATATTTAGAAATATTTTGATAGTTTTTCCAAAAAATTGATTCATCATGAGAATTAACAGACAATTGAGCAAAAAGTTGATTAACTTTGTCTTGTAAACCGTCTGGAATTTTAACCGAAGAAAGCTTTGACGACAATTGATTAATTGCCTCAGTAGTAGTTAAAATAGTTTCCGCCATCAAAAAAGTATACTAGATTTAGAAAAAGATTTATCTTCTGAATTTTGGAAAATCACGACTTTGTCGATTTCTGAAATTATCTCTAGAGACAAAACTACCACGTTGTGGAGTATTTGGACGTTCTTCACCAACATGAGCAGCTTTAAATTCTGGAGCTGATAATTTTATTTGGTGATTTTCATTAAAACCGGCTATTTTAACGTTAATGGTGTCTCCAATTTTAATAATTGAGGAAGGGTCAGATAAAAATCCGGTAGCCATTTCAGAAACATGAAGTAAAGCTTCACGACCTGGTAAAAATTCAACGAAGGCTCCAAAATTTTCTACTCGAGTGACAACACCTTGATATTCTTCACCAACTTGAACTTCTTTGATCATAGATTCAATTTCAAAGGCAGCTTTGTTAATTTTTTCTTGATCTTGGGAAGAAATAGAAGCTTGACCATCATCATCGATATCAATTTGAACATCGTATTTTTCCATTAAAGCTTTGATAGTTTTACCGCCACTACCAATAACTTCACCAATTTTGTCTTCTGGTAAAGTTACCATTTTAATTTTTGGAGCAAATTCGGAAAGTTGAGCACGAGGACTGGCTAAAACAGATTCCATTTTGTCCAAGATTTGAAGACGAGCTTTGGTGGAAGCCACAAAAGTGTCTTGAATCATTTTTAGAGTTAAACCTTGACGTTTAATGTCTAGTTGGATAGCAGTGATACCGTTTCGAGTACCAGTAATTTTAAAATCCATATCACCAAAATGATCTTCTATTCCAGCAATATCGGTTAATAAAACATAATCATCATCAGTATTAGCAACTAAGCCAATAGAAATACCGGCAACTTTATCTTTGATTGGGACACCAGCATCCATAAGAGACATGGTGGAACCACAAGTAGAAGCCATAGAAGATGAACCATTTTGAGATAAAACTTCAGAAGTTAAAACAATAGTGTATGGAAATTCTTGTTCTGTTGGAATAACTGGAACCAAAGCTTTTTCAGCTAAAGCACCATGTCCAACTTCACGACGACCTGGACGACCAACTCGACCGGTTTGACCAGTAGAGAAAGGAGCGGCAGAATAATAATGAATATATCTTTTAGTTTTTTCACCACTAGAATCTTCTAAATATTGTTTTTCAGATAAAGGAGCAAGGGTAGTAACTGTAATAGCTTGAGTTAAACCTCTTTCGAAAAGAGCGGAACCATGAACACAGGGTAAGACTCCGGCTTCAATATTAAGATGACGAATTTCATCCATTTTTCGGTGATCATAACGAACACCTTTTATGGTTCGAGCTCGGAGATGAGTTCTAATAATAGAATCAACAGCCGCAATAACTTGATTTTGTTTGATTTCTTCGGCATCAATTTTAGCTTGGTAAGATTCAACAACTTTATCGGTAATAATTTGTTGACCAATCATGTGGCCACCATCAACACCATCTTCTAAGAATTTTTCAACATCGGTACTAATTTGAGTATCGATTTCTTTGATTAATTCAGCAGATGGACCAACTGGAATAAATTCCATTTTTGGTTTACCACAGACTTTAACCCAATCCATAATTTGAGTATTAATAGAGTCACAAGTATTTTTAGCTAATTCAATAGCATCTAAAACATTTTTATTTTCAACAATATTACCGTCAGCTTCAATCATGTTTACACCAGCAGCACCAGTACAAACTAAAAGATCTAAAGAAGAACGATTAAGTTCACTAACAGTTGGATCAACAACTAGTTGATTTTCGATAAGACCAATTCGGACAGCTGAAACTGGAGAATTAAAAGGAATATCGGAAATAGCTAGAGCTGAAGAGGCAGCTAAAAAGGCTGGAATAACTGGATCAAATTCTTTGTCGTTACTTAAAACAGTAACAATAATTTGAACTTCATTTAAAAAACCTTCTGGAAATAATGGTCGTAGGGAACGATCAATAATACGACCAAAAAGAATAGAATTATCGGATTGATTACCATCACGTTTAATCCATTTACCACCTTTGACAATGCCACCAGCGTAAAGTTTATCAACAAATTCGATTGATAAAGGAAAATAATCCTTATTATCATCGACTTTGCCCATAAGGACAGTAGCTAGAACAACAGTGTTGCCAAATTGAGCCGTAACCGAAGCGTTTGTTTGAGGAGCGAGTTTTCCGGTTGAAAGAGTAATTTTTTTATCGCCCACGATAATATCTTTTGTATACATTTCCATAGATTTTTAATTTTTAAAAACTAATTTATTTTTTAAGACCAAGAGCTTTAATTACTTCAGTATATCTCTCTGGATTGTGAAGTGAAAGATAGCGAAGAAGACGTCGACGTTTAGCAAGTTTGCTTAAAATACCACGCTTAGCAGGAGAGTCATGTTTGTTATCACCTAAATGAGATTGTAATTTTTCTACTTCTTTGGAAAGGATTGCAATTTGAACTTCTGGAGATCCAGTATCACCCTTAACTTGGGCGAATTTTTCCATGATTTCTTGTTTTTCGATTTTGGTCAATGCCATAATTTTTATTGGCTATTCTTGGTTTAAAATATAATGTTTTTGGAATGGCTCCCAAAAAACCAATTTATAGTCAGGTGAAATTATAACACAAAAAGTTTTGAGGAGTGTAACAGGTGTGAAGGATTGGGTTGTTGAGGAATTTTAACGAATAAATTGTTGGAGCAATTAATGCTATATCAATTGCTCCAACAATTATTTAAAGGAAATCATAATTGGTCTACTTTTGAGAGGATTAGGTGGCAAAATTTTATCCAAATAACTAATCATGCTTTTAATCTTCTCGTGTCGGGTCTTTTTCTAACTCTACAAACTCTGTGCCGTTCCATTTTTTCCAATTCCTTGGAGTCCAATGTTTTGGATTTTCCAAGATTTTCGGTAATCGAAACTCCTTAATAGGTTCCATTCTTGTAACAATTGAATTAGCTAATAAATTTAAATTATCAACTACTTCTTTTTCGGTAGCTTCTTTTTCCCGAAGATATTTAATAAAAGCATCACGCTCTTCAATCTCTTCTGGAGTAAGTTCTCGACGGCCAAAACCAATAATTAGATATCTTTCCAATAAATCACTCCTTCACATCTATTTTTTAATAGCTTCGATTAATAACTAGAAATTAAGCATTATATAATTCCTCACTTTCTTTTTCATAATATTTGATTAATTTTCTAATTCCTGGAATTAATGCATTTAAAATTTCTTCTATTTCAGCTCCAGAGAATGTATCAATACTAATATCGGTATCATGCCAACTGTCTGAAATATGAGCTAAAAAACTAATCTTTTCTGCTTTGGAATAATACTTTTTACGATCTATAAATTTTTGAAGTGAATCGATTTTCTTTTGAATGTTTATGATCTTTGAGATAGTTTTTTGATCATAGCCCATCTCAGAAAGTTTATTTTCAAGTTTCCAATAGTCTTCTGTTTGTGTAGACATTTTAACCTCCAATTCTTCTTTCACACCTGTTTGTTAACGTTCTAGTGGATTGTAACACAATTATTAGATATCAAAAAACCCCCTAATTTTAGGGGGTTTTAAAGTTTTTATAGAAAAATTAAATTTGGGTAGCTCTAAGACAGTTAG
>CAYUUU010000053.1:0-5409 GCA_964448065.1 uncultured Gammaproteobacteria bacterium | reverse complement strand
TTGGAGTTGAAAATCAAAAACCTTATTGTCCAACTAATTATGGAAATCATTATTATGGTTTACAAACTATCAGAAATTCTTTAGCTAATTCTTTAAATATTGGAGCTGTAAAAGTTTTAAAATTAAACGGCTTGGAAACGTTTGTAGCTTCAGCTTCAGCCATGGGATTAACAACCTTGGATAATCCATCTAACTATGGTTTATCGCTAACTTTGGGTGGTGGTGAGGTATTAATGAACGACATGATGACAACTTATGGAGTATTAGCAAATATGGGAATAAAACAAGAAAAAACTCCAATTCTTAAAATAGTTGATAGAAATGGAAAAACACTTGAAGAAAATAAAGATAATCCTGGTAAAAGAGTTTTATCAGTGGAAACATCTTTTTTAATTCAACAAATTTTGTCTGATGATGGGGCCAGAAGCATGGTTTTTGGTCGAGGATCGTTTCTAAATATTAAAAATCACCCAGAAGTAGCAGTTAAAACTGGAACTACCAATGATTTAAGGGATAACTGGACTTTTGGTTACACTGGTGATTATGTGGTTGGAACCTGGGTGGGAAATAATAATAATTCTAAAATGAATGGATTGGTTTCAGGAACAACTGGGGCTGCTCCAATGTGGAGTAAAATAATGACCGAAATTTTAAAGGATAAACCAGTTAAAAAACCAGTTAAACCAGTAGATATTGTTGGAATGAATGTTTGTAATTTAAGCGGAATGGCGGTTCCAGATGAAGGTTGTGAATCACATTTTGAGTATTTTAAAAAAGAATTTTTACCTCAAAAAACTATTTTTAGACAAAATGTTTTGATTAATAAAGATACTGGAACAATAGTTAGTGAAGGTGAAAATATTCCAAATGCAGAATGGCAAGAACACAATATAGTAAAAGATATTGTGGGAGCTGTAGTCTGTTTAGATTGTAGCCCAGTAGGGGTTGGCAGTAGTGAAGTTAAACCAATCTATATAAAATAATGACTATTATTAAATATCTAATAAGATTATTGATCTTTTTAGGTAGGCCAGTGGTTGAATTTTTTAAATTTCTGTTTTGGTTAGTTAAAAAAATAAATAAAAAAGTAATTGTTTTATTAATATTGATTTTATTATTAGTAAAAGTTGGTTTTTCAGGCTGGAAATTAATTAAAAGTTTGCCAGATGTTAATTTAATTTATAATCCCCCAAAGTTATCAACTAAAATTTATGATCGAAACGGAGTGTTACTTTATAAATTTTACGAAAATGAAAACAGAAGCTGGATTAATTTAAACAAAATTCCTAAAACTTTAATTCAAGCAACTCTGGCTATTGAAGACAAAGAATTTTATCAACACAAAGGAATTTCTGTTAAAGGAATTATCAGGGCTTTAATTTATAACTATAAAAATTCGGAAGATAAAAAAATAATGGGCGGGTCGACTATTAGTCAACAATTGGTAAAAAATGTTTTTTTAACTAACGAAAAATCGTGGAACAGAAAAATAAAAGAAGCAATTTTAACCATTATTTTAGAAAATAAATTAACTAAAGATGAAATTTTAGAAAGATATTTTAATCAAATTTCATATGGAGGAGAAGCTTATGGGGCTCAAGAGGCAGCTATAAAATATTTCGATAAAGATATTTTTGATTTAAACGAAGCCCAATTAACATTTTTGGCTGGTTTACCAGCAGCTCCAAGTTCGTATTCCCCTTTTGGAAATAATCCTGAATTAGGAATAGAAAGGCAAAAAAAAGTAGTTCAAGAGATGGTGAATGCTAATTTTATAACTAAGCAAGAAGCGGAAAAAATATCTCAAGAAAAAATAGAAATAGTTAAATCAAAACAAAATATTAAAGCTCCCCATTTTGTGTTTTATGTTAAAAAAATATTGGAAGATAAATACGGTTATCAAAATTTTGCCACTTTGGGTTTAAATATTTATACAACTTTGGATACAAACACTCAAAAAAAAGCCGAAGAAATAGTTAAAAGTGAAGTTGATAAAATAAAAAATTTAAGGATTTCTAATGGTGGAGCTTTGGTAATAGATGTTAAAAATGGTGATGTTTTAGCAATGGTAGGGTCAAAAGATTATTTAGCCAAAGATATTGATGGTCAAGTAAATATAGCTACTTCTCTAAGACAACCAGGGTCATCAATTAAACCAATAAATTATTTGTTGGCTTTGCAAAATGGAAAAACCATGGAATCAAAAATAGATGATAGTCCAGTTACTTATTATATAAAAGGTCAAAAACCATATTCTCCCAAAAATTACACTGGAAAATATTTAGGAACAGTAACTTTAAAAACAGCTTTAGCATCGTCTTTAAATGTACCATCGGTTAAACTTTTGGCTGAAAATGGGGTTACTAATATGATTGATTTGGCCCAAAAAATGGGTATTAATACCTGGGTAAATAAAAATAATTATGGATTGTCATTAGCCTTGGGGAGTGCCGAGGTTAAAATGACTGAATTGGCTCAAGCTTATACTATATTTGCCAATTTGGGCGATAAAATCGAAATTAATCCAATTTTAAAAATAGAAAATTACAAAGGTGAAAATGTTTATGTTAAAGAGGTGGAAAGTCAAAAAATAATTGATCCAAACTTGGCTTTAAGTATTAATCAAACTTTAAGTGACAATCAAGCCAGATCACCTATTTTTGGTTTAAATTCAAAATTAAAAATTGATGGGAAAACAGTGGCAGTTAAAACTGGTACCACCAATAATTTAAAAGATAATTGGTGTATTGGATGGACACCAAGTTATTTGGTGGCCACCTGGGTAGGAAATAACGATAGTAGTCCAATGAGTTATGTGGCTTCAGGAGTATCTGGAGCCACTCCAATTTGGAATTTAATAACCCAAGAAATGCTTAAAAATAAAAATGATGAAAATTGGTACAACGGTGAAACAGTTAATTTACCCAGCGATAAAATTATTTTTGAAGACGATACCAATAAAGTTGGTCAATCAATTGAGGCAAAAGAGAAGTAGATTGAGTTAAATTGGAAGAATTGGTAATTTTAATAAAGATAAAAAATTGTTGGCCAGGAAGGGAAATTTGGGAAAAATAGGACAAATTATTATCTTGAGGAGAAATAATTTCTTTAACTTTAATCCCCTCTGGTAAGGATTTGGCATAAATAATTGAACTAGAAAAATCTTGATTGGCTATTTTTTTTATAGACGAAGAAATTTCTGGATCAGAAAAATTTTGACTATTTTTTTCAAAAACTGGATTTTTAGAGGAATCAATTAATTTAATTGACCAAGTGGCAGGATCATTTTTAATGATAGTTTCCAAATCTTGATTGGTAATAATCGATTTAACCTTAGAAATATTTTCTATTTTAGGAGGAGAAATTTTGATGGGTTTTGGTTTAAAATTTTTAATTCCATGATAAAGCCACATTGATAAACTTAATCCAACAGTAACGAATAAAACAATATAAACAGTTTGGCGTTTTTTTTGGCGCTTAGCTTGAGCTTCTTCTTTATCAAAAAGACCAGCTTGCTCACCGTCATTTTTTTTCTTTTTGGTTTTTTCTTCTTTAGGCAACATACAGATTAATATTTTAACTTATTTTTTGATTTGGGTGAGAGTTAAGAGACCGGATTCGGCTCCAAGACAGGAAACAACCGAGGCAGAATTTTTAATTCCCCAAAAAAGAGCTTCTTGAGGATCTTGATTATGAATTAAAGCGGCCACAAAAGCGGAACCAAAAGCATCACCAGCACCAGTTTCATCAACAGGAGAAATATTAATAATTGGAGAATATAAGTGTTTTTGAGGAGTAATTACATAAGCTCCATTGCGACCATCAGTAATAGCCGTAATTGGTGATTTGTAAGATAAAATCTTGGACCAAAAATTATCATCATCAAAACCTAGTTCGGTTAAAGTTTCAGCTTCAGTTCGATTTAAAAGTAAAAAATCAACAAATTTTAAAAAAGGAATTATTTTTTTTGGTTTAGATAATTCTCGATTACCTGGATTAAGAGCAATTTTAATATTATTTTCCTTGGCAAAACCAATAAGTTTTTCTAATAAATCTAAGTTCCCTTCCAAAGAAGTAATATAAAACCATTTAGTTTTAGTCAATTTAGTCCAATTAATTTGAGACTCCTCTAAACGACTGTTACCTCGATTGGTTAAAACCGAGCGACTACCATCCGGAGCCACTAAAATAACTGAAAAATCGGTTGGATTAGTAGAGTCAGTAATTAATAAACTAGAACTGAGTTTATTAGTTTTTAAATCATCAACAATAAAATGATAAAAATGATCATTGCCAATTAAAGAAACAGGAATTGATTTTAAACCTAAACGAGAAAAAGAAACGGCAGAATTAGTGGCTCCACCACCAGAAGTAATTAAACTTTGACTAATTTCATTTTTAGACGAAGCTTCTAGTGATAACAAATTATTAGCCAAAATAAATTTGTCTGATTTAACAAAAATATCAACAATAGCAGCTCCAATAGAAATTACATCAAACATATTTGGTAGAAGAAAAAAGAATAAGCTTATTTTTAACAACTATTTTTACTTCATCAATGGCCGAAACTAAATTTTGATAAACTTTTTCACTAGGATTAGCCGAGTAAATTTCTTTAATTTTTTGATTATAAGCCAGACGCATTTGGGTATTAATATTAATTTTGACCACGCCTAATTTAATAGCCTCGGAAATTTGATCATCAGGAATTCCAGAACCACCATGAAGAGTAATAAATTTATCTTCAGGAAGTCGGTCTCGAATTTGAGCCAATAAATTTAAATCAATAGATTCAGGGGCAGTAGTACTAACACCATGAAGATTACCAATAGAAACAGCAAATAAATCAGTTTTGGTTTCAGAAACAAACTCTAGAGCCTGATCTGGTTTAGTAAAACTAGATGAATCAACTTTATCTTTATCAACCAAATTAATTTTATTAAATTCAGTTTCAAACAAAATATTTGGATAGAAAAATTTAATTTTTTCAATAAATTTTTTGGTAGTGTCTAAATTATTTTGATATTCAAGCGAAGAACCGTCAAAATGAACCATATCAAAACCAAGTTTAATTAAATTTTCCAACCGAATTTGGTCTTGACCATGATCCATATTTAAATAAATTGGCAAACCGTCAATTTGAGCTTTTTTAACCAAGATAAATAATCTTTCGGCTTCAATAAATTTATCTTCACCCCCGGAAAGTTGAACAATACAAGGAAGGTTAGTTTCCCTAACCACCGATTCAACCGCCTGATAGATTTCAAAACAGTCAATATTGAAAGCCGGAATAGCTTTGCCTTGAAATTTATATTCAGTTAAGATTTGATGAAGACTTTTCATTTTATTTTAGAATTATTTCTTTAATGGCGTCGATTAAATTATTAACCCCAATTCCATAATAATTAT
>CAYUUU010000052.1:0-5449 GCA_964448065.1 uncultured Gammaproteobacteria bacterium | reverse complement strand
TTTAAACCAAAAATCACCCTCAACTCATCATATTTTTCTTCATCTTCCCAAAAAAGCCAACGCTACCACCGTTGCTTTTCAAATAAAAACCCTTTTCGAATCCAACAATATCTTCCTGTCAATATTTTAAAATTCTTAATTATTAATTCTTAATTATTAATTGCTATAATAAAGCATGAACCGTTCCAAAGATTTAGATACTATTGCTCCAGATGACTTGTCCGTCGAAGCTTCAGCGAAGTCGGATGAAGTTGAAGAAAAATCTGAAATTGAATTAATTTCCGAAATAAAAGACGAACCAATTCTTAAATCAGAACCAAAACCAAACCCAAAAACTCCTAAAAAAATAGTTTTTCCTCAAAAAATTTACGACATTTTAGGTCACACCAAAAGTCCTTTTTCTTCATTTTTAGTTCATCCAAAAGTTTTAACTTTTCCCGAAAGAGATAGTGACGAAGAAATTTATTTAGCTCTTCGTCCTCATTGGTTTACCAATTTCAAATGGATAGCTTTTACTATCCTTATGATTTTTGTTCCTATATTTTTTAAATATCTTTCTTTTTTAAACATTCTTCCCGAAAATTACCGTTTTGAAATCACTCTTTTTTGGTATCTTTTAACTTTTCTTTATTCTTTTGAAAAATTTTTAGGTTGGTATTTTAATGTTTTTATTATTACCAGTCAGCGAGTTGTCGATATTGATTTTCACAATATGTTAAACAAACATTTTGCCGAAGCCGACCTAGATGTTATCCAAGATGTATCTTCATCAGTCAAAGGTGTTTTTGGAACTTTTCTAAATTTTGGTGATGTTTTAATTCAAACCGCTTCTGAAATTAATCAAATTAATTTCGAAAAAGTTCCTAACCCAGAAAAAGTTATTAAATTAATTCGTGAACTTCGTGAAGAAGAAGAAACCAAACAAGACGAAAAAGGAGGCAAAAAATAATGAATCCTAATTTTTTAACTGGCGATTGGTTAACTTATTTTTTATTAATTCAAAAAATATTTTTTATTCTTTGTTCTATTTTTTATTTTATTTTTGCGGCCATTGTGGTTCGTCAAACCATTTCCATGTCCAAAAATATCACCGATAAATTCAATCCAATTATTATCGTTTTTTCTTATATTCACCTTATTCTCGCTGGTTTTCTTATACTGTCCACTATTGCTTTGTAGTATCATTAATTAATGCATTTCATATGTCGTTCATTTATCGGTAAAAGCGAGGGCGGTTTTTGGTCGCGCTATTGGGAAAACGAATCAGATGATTTTGCCATAAAATCAGCCAAAGGTCATCTTTTTGCCTTGGTTAATCTTCATTCTTCAACTGATCAAGATTTAAACACTTTAGGTCACGATCTTATCACTGAATTTAATCAAAATTATTTTGAATCCAATCCTCAAGCCTTTATTCCCAACAGTCTCTCCCAATCTCTCGATACCATTCTTTCCAACCCAGCTTTTTCTACTCTGGAAATCGATTTGGTGGCCGTGGTTATCCTTAATCATCAACTTTATAGTTTTTGTTATGGCAACACCAAATTAATTTTAAAACGCCACCAACAAATTTCTATTTTAATCGATAATTTTAATAAAACTCCTCAAGTTATTAATGGTACTATCGATGATCATGACCGAATTTTATTATCTTCCGGTGAATTTTTCCAACAAATTGGTTGGGACAATATTAAAACTTTTATTTCTTACCAAAAAATTCAAAACATAGAAGAAAATTTTATTTCTTCCATTTATTCCCTCGACAGTCAAAAATTTGTTTCCGCTGCTTTTATTCAAGCCGATTATGACGATCAAGAAATTGTTTCAACACCTACTCAAATTGTTTCCGACAATATTCAAA
The DNA here is from genome assembly GCA_964448065.1 of uncultured Gammaproteobacteria bacterium. Taxonomy (GTDB): domain Bacteria; phylum Patescibacteriota; class Microgenomatia; order UBA12405; family UBA12405; genus WARW01. The sequence goes on along the minus strand of CAYUUU010000052.1, from coordinate 3,588 downwards.
AAATAGAAGCTCCAATTTTTGTTTCATCTTCTCAAACCAAGCTTCAATCTCATCGTCATTTTTTAAAAATTTTAATTTGTGTTATTTCGTTTTTAGCTCTAGCCATCAGTTTGTTTTTTGGTATTCGTCAATCAAAAATTAAAAAAACAGAAAGCTCTTATCAAAAAATAAAAGTTGAACTAGAAGCCAAAATTGAAAATGTAAATCAGTTAAAAAGTCTTAACATCGATGACGCCAAAACAGCGGCCCAATCAGCCTCCGATTTAGTCAATCAAATGTCAAAATTCAAAATTCACTCTGACGAAGTTTCTCTCTATCAACAAAAAATCAATCAACTTTTAAGTCAAACAGGGGACGAATCAGCCACCAAATTAATTCCTTTTTATGAATTAAATCAAATTAATAAAGACGCTGTTTATACCAGTTTTATTTTTCAAGATCAAAAACTTTATCTCTTAGACAACACTAACGGTCGTCTCGATTCTTTAAATCTTTCCACCAAAACCAACTCACCAATTTTTACCGATGCTTTACTAAAATCAGCCCTCGATTTCACTCTTAACGATTCAAAATTTTATTTATTATTTTCCGACAATATCTCTCTTTTGGACAAAAATACTCTCAGTTCAAAAATAAAATTTGCCGATTCTTCAGACAATATTACTCCAACTTCTTTTGATATTTGGAACAGTGCTATTTATATTCTCGATGCCACTAACAAAAATATTCTCAAATTTAATCCCAACTCTACTGGTTTTTCCAAGGCTCAAAATTGGCTCAAAGACTCTCAAAAATTATCTGACAATTCTAATTCAATTTCCATCGACAGCAAAATTTGGATTCTTACTTCTACTGGTCAAATCACTCCTTATCTCAGTGGTAAAAAAGACTCGTTTACCATCAATCAGTCTCAAAATTTCACCAATACTACCAATTTAACTGTCGCCCCAGACGGTGATTATTTAGCTTTTGTTGACAACCAACAAATTGCTTATGTTTTCAAAAAAACCGGTGAATTAATTTTAAAATCCAATCTTGGCAAAATTAAAATTAGCGACATTACTCTCGATAGTGTCAACAAACTTTTGTACGTCCTTAGTCAAGATCAAAAAATCTATTCCCTAAATTTTTAAAACCCCATCTTGTCAAAGAGGGGGCAGGCCCGCCTGCAGAAGCCATCGCTTCAGTGATTGCGGGCAGGGGGAGATTGAAAATAAAATGGTTTTAATCAAAAAAAACTCCGGCAGAAAAAAATGAAATAATGCAATATTGCATCAAATCAATTTTCTCTCCGAAGTCTTTAATTAATCTTTGATTACGAATTTTTTATTGACGAAATCGTCAATAGATAAGAAACCAAAAAACCAAAAAATTATACCAATTACTAAAGCTAATGTTTGAAAACCAGATGTTCCATTATCATGAAGAATAACCTCTATAGGTTTATTACTTATCAAATTAAAGGTAACCGATTTATCGTTTAATACTTCCCATTTTCCTTCAGAAATATTATTTTTAGATAACGTAAAATACGTATCATAATCATAATCTAAAGGTGGTTCAATTGGGGTTGAGTATAAAATCTCATCAGTTTTTTTTAATTGAAAGTAATCCTTAGAAGCCCCTTCTATTTGGATAATTGCATCAGTTTTTTTTATTTCAATATCTCGACTTGAGATATTGAATGTCAGATTCGTTCCTTGTTGAGTGTAGTCTTTTGTTACCTCTTGGGCTAACATCAACACTCCCATCATTACTAGCACTGTCCAGACAAGAACTAAAAATACTTTTAGTGTGGCCTTTAACCCGGTCTTCATTTTCTTCTTCATTTTCATTTCCTCCATCTATTTATTCGAGTTTTGCTCGGCTACCCTTTGGGCAACACTCTAATTATTAATTCTTAATTATTAATTAATATCCACAGTGCTACCCAACAGTAGTCAAAAATCCGTAATTTGTTAATGTTCTAAATATCTTCACAAATTAAAAAATAAGTCGCAAATTAAACCTATTTTTAATTTATTCATTGGATTTTAACATAAAATGTTAACAAAAACCCCCTCTTGTCAAAGAGGGGGCAGGGGGAGATTGGATTTAGCCCTCCCTGAGCTTGTCCTGAGTTTTTCGAATGGATCAAAGGAGGGGCAGGAGTAGATTTTGAATTAAATGTTAAAATACATCTGTGAAACATTTCAACCAAGAATCACGAGATTATGAATTTATCGCCAAATATGAAGCGGGGATTGCCCTCACTGGTTCTGATGCCAAATCTCTCCGTATTCAAACCCCTCAATTCGTTGGTTCTAAAGTTGAATTTCAAAATGGTCAGCCAGTTCTCTTAAATTTAAACATTCCTCTCTACAAATATTCTCAAGGTCAAACCATCGATACTACTGGCGAAAGAAAATTACTTTTATCTCAAAAAGAAATTGCTAAATTACTCAGTTTTCGTAATCAAAAATATATGCTTATTCCTATTGCTATTTTTACCAAAGGCAAATGGTTTAAAGTCGAAATTGGTGTTGGTCGAAAAATGCGCAAATACGAAAAACGCGAAAAAATAAAAAACAAAGAAATAAAAAAGCTCATACATTAGGAAAATTTTTTATTTCTAAAAATGGTATAATTAATTATTCCAAATGTTTAACGCCTTGTTCAAACGATTTGAATCTTACTTTTTTAAAAAGGAGTTTCTTGCAAAATTTAGCTAAAGTTGGTGACCTAATTATCGATTCTGATCAAATCAGTGTTATTTCTAAAATCGAAAATAATTTAATTTTTTTTACTCCCTTTATCAAAGATAAAAATGCTGGCAAAAGCGAAATAATTTCCTCTATTCCTTTTGAAAATTTTTTCAAAGCTGGTATTCGTTTTCTTTTAACCAAAGACGAAATCAAAACTTTTTTAAAAGATTTAACTACTCAAAAACCATTAAGTATTTCTGCTGTTAGTAATAAAAACAGCAATTCCTTAAAAGAATATTTATATTTAAATGATCCTCTCAAAACTGGTCAATTATTAATTTTACTAAATCAACGTCAACAAAATGGGCCATTATCCAAAATTGATCAAACTATTTTTGATCAAGCCCTAGAACACTTATCTCAAGAAATTTCCGTTGTTAATCAAATCGATATCAAGGTTGCTCAAAAACAAATATTGACTTCTCTTTCCAAAAACACTCAACCCAATAATCTCCTCACTAAAGCGAACTAAAAAATGAAGCCGTCCTGCCTGCCCCGATTTTCATCGGAGTCAAGGGAGGTGCCCCGAAGGGGCGGAGGGTTTATTTAGTGTCACCTGCCTGCCGTCAGGCAAGTTGCGAGGATCCGCCAGCTGGCGGAGACGCAGCAATCTCAAATTGTAGGGGCGTGATTTATCACGCCCTATATATTATTAAAACTGGTTTTTTATTTAACCCTGAAACTTCCCTGTAGAGACGCATCATGATGCGTCTCTTATTAATAAAAAATGGTTTTAAACAAAAAAATCCGCCGCAGCGGATAATTTAAAAATCTCTACGATCTATCATCTATTTTGAGGACTTTGTCCTTCCGAAGCTGGAATTTAGATAAACTAAAATAGCAA
>CAYUUU010000051.1:0-5493 GCA_964448065.1 uncultured Gammaproteobacteria bacterium | reverse complement strand
TTAAAGGAAAAATTATTGGTCGTGAAGGTCGTAATATTCGTGCTTTTGAAAAAGCCACCGGAGTTGAATTGGAACTAGATGAAACCAATGATATCCGTATTTCTTCTTTTGATTCTACTCGTCGAGAAATTGCCAAACTTTCTTTAGAAAAATTAATCAAAGATGGTCGTATTCAACCTCTTAAAATAGAACAAATTGTGGCTCAAACTCGAACCGAAATGGATAGAATTTTACTTAATGAAGGTAAAAAAATTAGTCAAGAAGTTGGAGTTTTTAATTTACCAATCGATTTGCTAAAAGAAATTGGTAAATATAAATTTAGATTTTCTTATGGTCAAAATTTAGCTAAACACAGTATTGAAGCTACTAAAATTGCTACTGCTATTGCTTATGAATTACATGCTGATGTTAACACTGTTCGATTAGGAGCCCTACTTCACGATATTGGTAAAGTTGTTACCGATCAAGAGGGAACTCATATTGATCTTGGTGTTGATTTACTTCGTCAATTTAAACTTCCAGAAGCTGTTATTAATTGTGTTGCTGAACATCACGAAGATAAAGAATTTTCTTCAATCGAATCAGTTATCGTTTATGTTGGTGATGCTGCCTCTGGTGCTCGTCCAGGTGCTCGTTATGAAGTTCATGAAGAATATTTAAAACGTATGAAAAATATTGAGGAAGTTGCTATTGGTTTCCCTGGTGTTCTCAGTGTTGCCGCTTATCAAGCAGGTCGAGAAGTTGTGGTTATTGTTGAACCTTCACAAGTTTCTGATTCAGAAGCTGAAGTCTTAAGTCAAAATATTGCTGAAAAACTTGAAGAAGAAGCTAAATGGGCAGGCCAAATTAAAGTTACTGTTATTAGAGAACTTCGTACTAGCAGTGTTATTGTTGGCAGTAAAATCAACAAAAATGCGGTAAAAAATGAATAACTACTATTGCATTTCCCTAATAATAGGCTAGAATTAAAGAGAATTATTAATTATTCAATCAAAAATAATGACCAAAAAAGATCTAATTGAAGCAGTCTCTCAAAAAGCAAAATTAAGCAAGAAAGCTGCTAAACAAGCCGTTGAAACTTTTCTTTCTGAAATAATGAAAGGATTAGCCAGTGGTGAAACCGTTAAACTTTCTGGATTTGGAACTTTCAAAACCAAAATGTTCAAAGCTAAAACGATTAAAGCTATCGGTTCAAAAGAATCTAAAAAAATCGTTGCTCGAAGAATGCCTCGCTACATTCCAGGAACCAAGATTAAAAAGATGGTCAAGTAAGCGAAGCTTACGTAGATTCCGATTGAATGAAAATGAACATCGGAATGAATATTTTTTGAAATTTTAAAATCCCCCCAGCAATGGGGGATTTTTGTTGATACAATGTATTATGAGACATTTAAATTTAAACGAAGTTGAGGAAAAATTAATTCTAAAGATTAGAAGTTTTGTTGGTACTAAAAATGTCTTTATTGGTATTTCTGGTGGCATCGATTCTGCTGTCACTGCTTTCTTATGTGTCAAAGCTCTTGGTCGTAAACGAGTTTTTGGAGTTTTAATGCCTTATGGTCGTCAAAAAGATCTTAATGATTCTCTTGCTGTAGTTGGCCAACTAGGTATTAAATATTTTTCCAAAGATATTAAACCAATTGTTGATCAATACAAACTTGCTGATAATAAATTTGTTCTCGCCAACATTATGTCTCGAGTTCGAATGACTATTTTGTATGCCTATGCTAATCATAAAAATGGTCTAGTTGCTGGCACCACCAATAAATCCGAAATGGCCGTTGGTTATTTCACTAAGTTTGGTGATGGTGGTTGTGATTTTGAACCAATCGCCAATCTCTACAAAACCGAAATTTTTCAATTAGCTAAACAACTAAATGTTCCCCAGGATGTTATTGCTAAAAAACCTTCCGCTGGTTTATGGAACGATCAGTTTGATGAAGATGAATTAGGTTTTACTTATAACGAATTAGATAGATTTTTACAAGGCGAACATTTTAGTTCTCAAACTGAATCAAAGATTAAAGAAATAATTAGTCTTTCGGAACACAAACGTCATCTGCCACCTACAATTTCAATTGATTAAATGCAAAACAATTTTGAATTTGGTTTAGTTATTGGTCGTTTTCAACCTCCATGTTTTCACCATTTCCAATTTTTAGATCAAGTTATTCAATCTGGGGTTAAAAAATTATTAATCGGAATCGGTGAATCAAAAACTTTAGATTCCAGAAATTTTTTAACGGCAAAAGATGTTAAATCACTTTTAATTCCTAATTTAGACAAATTAAATTTTCCCTATGAATTGATTATTATTCCTGATATCAACAATCCACCCAAATATGCCAATTATGTTAAAACTTTTTTTCCTCAAATAAACGATTCCAACACTTGTTTGTTTACTGAAAATACCTACACTTCCGATTGTTTTATAAATTATGGTCATCATTTTAAAGTTGTCGTGCCCACTATTTTAGATAATCGGGCCACCAATGTTCGTCAATTAATTAATGATAAAAATCCTCTTTGGCAAACCCTTGTCCCAAAAAACGTCGCCGAATTTCTTAAAAAAAACAAAAATATTATTGTTCAACTTCAAAAGCCGTTATTTTAAAACAATTTCCTTTTTGTGTTCCTACTCCAATCTGTTTATTAAGTGTTTCATCTTTCATTGCAACAGTTGGTAAAACTACTTCAAAATTTTGTGGGGCAAATTCTTTTTGTGTATCAGAATCTTTTACAGCATACTTAATAACTGGATTTATATTTATTTTTCTTCCGTTAGGATCTGGAACTCTTGGTGATAAAATTATCATCATTTCACTATTTATATCAGGTGTTTCCTGTAACCAGTCTTGGGATTTACTTTTATTATTTTCATTATAAAGTCTTATAGTTTCAGTATTACTATCAAAAATATTTAATCTATACAATTGTTGAGGAGCGTAACCATTACTATAAGAACCATAAGTAATAGTTATTGTTGGAGGAACTTTACTTTTCGGATTTGATTTTATATAAATTCTTAATTTTATATTTTTAATTTGTAATGGGAATTCTTTTTTTGTCCAAATACTCCAATATTCAAAATTATTTACCGTTGGACATAAAAACCCATCAGTATCTGTATTAAAATTTTTTATCAACCAATCATTTTGATTAAAAGATGATGATATATTTGTAGTTTTTATTATTGATTCAGTATTGGATGTATTATCTGGGTTATTTGTACCAAGGACATCCCCATTTTTGATATTTACAACTTGAGTTTGTTGATTAATAATACTTTTTTCTAATTTTTTATTTAAAAAAAACTCAATACTAAAAAATGGAATAATGTAAAAAATTAAATACAAAAAAATAGTTTTAAACCATCCTCTTTTATCTATTGATTTTCCAATTTCACTTAAACCTTGAAGTGAAAATTTATTATCAGACATAATATATAAACTATATATTAAAAATAACTAAATTTTTGTTTTAAATACAATATTAAGTGATAAAATTCATTCAATGAATTCAATAATAGAAAAATTAGTAGAAAGAGCTGATCAGTTGTTAATAAAAGGACAAAAAGTTGCTTCTACTAGGCGTAGTAACAGTTCTTCTAATGTCATTGCTCCAGATACAGTTGATAGTATTCTTTTTCAAGAATGGAAAAATAATTCAGAAAATTTTATTTTAATAGTTTGTAATGAAAATAATCATTATTATAAAAATTTTATTGCAAAAGTTGAAACAAATCACCCTAGTGATGTTGACCGTGGAATTGGTATTTTAAAAGGATTAAAAGAAGATTTAGAACTTGGATATTTAATAAAATTTAAAGATTTTGTAAGTGCTGAAATTTTTACTGATTTTATTGAAATGGCTAATCATTTATTAAAAAATGATTACAAAGATTCTGCTGCTTCATTAGTTGGGGCAGTTTTGGAAAATGGACTTAGACAAATTGCATTAAAAAATAATATTGGTATAAAAATAGATGATGATATTGCATCTTTAAATACTAAGATTGCTGACCAAGAAATTTACAATCGATTAATACAGAAACAAATTCAGGCTTGGAAAGCAATAAGAGATAGTGCAGATCATGGAAAGTTTAACGATTATAAAATTGATGATGTTGAAGGTATGTTAAAAGGTGTACAAAGATTTTTGGCTGAAAATTTACAATAATCAATTAATTAAATCATTCCTAAAAATCGGTTATAATACACTCATGAAATTATCTATCGGAATTGTTGGCTTACCAAACGTTGGTAAATCTACCCTTTTTAATGCTTTGTTAGGCAAACAAGTGGCTGATGCCAGTAATTATCCTTTTTGTACTATCGATCCAAACACTGGTGTGGTTGAAGTTCCAGATGACAAACTTCCTGTTTTAGCCAAGATTGTTAAAACCGATAAAATTATTCCTGCTGCTGTCGAATTTGTTGACATTGCTGGTTTAGTCAAAGGTGCTTCCCAAGGCGAAGGTCTGGGTAATAAATTTTTAACCAATATTCGTGATTGTGATGCTATCTGTCATGTGGTTCGTTCATTTTCCGATAACAATATTATTAAAGAGGGTTCCGTCGATCCACAGGGTGATTTTGAAGTCATTTGTGCCGAATTAATTATCAAAGATTTAGAAACCATCGATAAATTTCTTGATGTTAATAAAAATAATGCCAAAGAAAATAAATCTAAGAAATTTATTTTAGCCACTAAATTAAAATCAGAATTAGAGAAAGGTAATTTGGCTGTCAATCTAAAATTAGACGATGAAGAAAAAGACATGATGAGAGAATTTTTTCTGTTAACTGCTAAACCATATTTTATTGTTGCCAATGTTGATGAAGATACTTATAAAAATATTAATGATTGGCATATTAATTTAAAAAATTTTGAAACAGTTATTCCAGTTTGTGCCAAAATCGAATTTGATTTATCAGAATTAAGTTTAGAAGAAAAGAAAGATTATCTAAAAGAATTAGGTGTTGAAAAATCAGGTCTCGAAAGAGTTATTCAAAAAGCCTACGACACTCTTGGTCTTCAATCTTATTATACTGCTGGAGTTAAAGAAGCTCGTGCGTGGACAATTAAAAAAGGGGATACTGCCCCAAAAGCTGCCAGTGCTATTCATACTGATTTTGAAAAAGGTTTTATTATGGCTGAAATTGTTTCTTATGAAGATTTTGTTCAATATAATGGTTTATTAGGCGCTAAAGAAGCTGGAAAACTTCGCCACGAAGGTCGCGAATACATTATGCGTCCCGATGATGTGGTTGAATTTAAAATTAATGCTTAAAAAAATATTAATTATTTCTGGTCCGACCGCTACCGGTAAAACCGATTTGGCTGTTGATTTAGCCAAAAAATATAATGGTGAATTAGTTTCCACCGATTCTTGTCAAATATACAAAGGTCTCGATATTGGTACAGGTAAAGATCAGCCAGACGAAACTCCAATTCATTTAGTTGATATTATTAATCCCGATCAAAAATTTT
>CAYUUU010000050.1:0-5773 GCA_964448065.1 uncultured Gammaproteobacteria bacterium | reverse complement strand
GAATAATGACCATATCTTTTACTAAATCAGAAAAAGCTCAACCTAAAAAAATTCAAATTAAGGTTGATAAATAAAGATTTTTAAAGATTGGTTGTTCAAAATAAAAAAATCCCCTGTTTTGGGGATTTTTTAGTGCTCCCTGCTTTGGAACAAATAAGAATGGCGGTTGGATGTTTATAGCTGAAATAATTAGTATTAAATATTTTTTTTGGAAATTATTTTAATGACAAAAGATAATAATTCAAAAAATAATCCAATATCAGCGCCAATTAGTGCAGTTCTTAATATGTTTGAAAAATTTTGCGTAATAATCCCAATAATTAGACCAATTATTAATCCAAGAGTGGCTCCACCCCATATGGCGTTCTTCCCTAAAGAAAAACTAAATATCAACGCAATTATTCCGATAATAAGAAAAATATTAAGTATTGGCATATTTAATTATAGTTTATTTAACAAATCATTATTAACATATTTTTCTAAATCAGCGTTTACTATTTTTATAGCGTTTAGTGACTCACTCAAACAGGTTATTAGTCCCCAAAGTGCCCAAGCCCCATTATATTTTTTAGATAAATTAAATAAATCACCAGCAATGAAGGTACCAGGGTCAATAATTAATATCCCATCAACACCGCTATTTTTTAATTTTTCTCTAACAGTTTCTTCTTTTTGCCAACCTTTATAACCAACAGCAAAAAACGGAATGGTTTTAGTAAAATCATCACACCCTAAAAATATATTTCCCGAGTATTCCTTTTTAATTTTCCTAACTTTATCTACAGTTTTTAAGACATCATCCCATTCCGATACAAGGTCTGATTTCACCTCAATAACAGCACCAACACTTTCTGCTAGATATAATCTTGGAGTGCCTGAAATTGATGAAAGGCTTGGAAATAGAGAATTTTCTATCACAATGTCTAATTGACCAGTACTAAATTTAGTATTATCTATAATTTCTCCATCTCCGAATCGATAATTGTTTGGCAACACTTTTTTCAAATATTCGTTAATAAAGTTTTCTCGTTCTCTGCCTTTTGATGAAGAACTAGGGTTTGAACCCTGATAATGAGCTATAAGTTGTTTCTGTACTGCTTCTATTTTTGAATAGAAAAAATCTTTGGACATATTTTATTTTGGATTAAGAGTATATCTTGATTATATACTCCTAGAGAGTTATTCCTCTTTTGATTTGAGATTTGGTTTCAATAAAGCAAAAATAAAAATTAAGGTAACTACGGCATAAAAAGAGAAAGTTACTATCCAAGGAATGGAGTTTTCCTTAACATATTTCCAACCCAAGGCAAACCATAATAATGGCAACAGACAAACTACATAGGAGATTAACCATAATAAAAATTATTTATTGTTGGAGTTGATATTGATAAATATTTCGAATAATCTTCTTTTAAATTTTGACTCCTCCCTAAATAGTTTGCAAAAACAAATGGAGTGAAACTAATTAAAAAATAGATTAAACATATAACAAAAATATGTTTAGTAAAGATAGAAACTTGGTTATTTTTAAATTGATGCTTAGCAAAAATGGCCAAGAATGAAAAAACACCTACTCCAATATTAGTCATAAATAGGGTAATTAAAAAGTTATCTAAATAATGATTGGATTGATAACTAGGTGTTTTGGTTACAATAACTACAACGACTAAAAATGACAAAAATGCAGTAATCCACAAAAATAACCATGCAAGTCTTGGTTTGTTGTTATATGGAAAAATACCAGTTTTTGGATTTTGAATGCATTTTGCTTTATGTTTATCCAATTCTTCTTTGGTTTTAAACTTATTTTTACAAAAATTACAAGTCCAAACTATTTCATGTTTCATCTGAGTTGATTATATACTTTTTCAGAAAATGTTCAGATTGAATAAAAAATTTATTTTACTAATTAGTAATTAAGATTCTAATATTGTTGCCTGGCTCATAAAATTAACCACAGAAGAGTCAACAATTATGTCTTCTTTTTTGATTGAACGTTTGAGATATAAACCATCTAAAGTTTTACAACGACTAAGTGCAACATAAGTTTGTCCATGAGCAAAAGCACCATCACCCATATCAACAATAACTGATCCATAAGTTTTTCCTTGAGATTTATGCACTGTGATTGCCCAAGCTAGTCGCAATGGATATTGAATAAAAGAGCTAACTACTTCCTCTTCGACTTTATGTTTTTCCTGGTCGTAATAATATCGAATTTTATTCCAATTTTCCTGAGAAACTGGATAAATAATTCCATCTATATTAACCTTAATTTCATTATTTGAAATTGAAGATATTTTTCCGATAGTTCCATTTACCCATCTTTTTTCTTTATCATTTTTTATTAACATTACCTGAGCCCCAACTTTTAGACGTAAATTTTCTTCTGTGGGGAACGATGACTCCTCAAGATTTCCAGAAATAATTGCATTATATTCTTTAACTTCACCAGGGAGTCTTTCTAATTGATAATTATTGATATCACTTACTGTTTTGTTAGTTGTAGCTAAAGTAACTATATTATTCTCTGGTATTTCAACTTCTGCACGTTGATTAATTTTTACCAACAAAGACTCTGTTATGTCTCCAACTCTAACTGCATTTAATACTTCTTTAAATTCATCATCATTTTGTCTAAAAATATGACTGAGTTCGTATATGTTTAATTTGGTTTTTTTCCATACACTGGCGTTAAAAAAATAAAAACCATTGTGGTTATCAGCAAAATATTTGTGTAATTCTGGATCACTTACCACTGGAGGAAGTTGATATAAATCACCAAACATAATTATTTGGACACCTCCAAAAGGTAAATCGTTATGTCTGGCTTGTCTTAAAGATTCATCAATAGCGTCCATAAGATCGGCTCTAACCATAGAAATTTCATCGATCACAACTGCATCAATATTTTTTAAAAGAGTGGCAGTTTTATAATCGAGATGGATGCTCCCTTGTCTAATAAAAGATGGCGGTATTTTGAAAAGTGAATGAATGGTTTGACCACCTACATTTAAAGCAGCAACTCCTGTGGGAGCACAAACGACTAATTTTTTACTAGATTTTTGTTTAAAGTATTTAAGTAATAATGATTTACCTGTTCCTGCCTTGCCGGTAATAAAGACATCTTCATTGGACTGTTCAAGAATATCTATTAATTTTTGTTGTTCGTTACTTAATTTAATACCTGACAATTCAACTGTTTTTTCATTAAGTTTAGGTGGTGAAGTAAAAGGTTTATATGGAGGCGGAGATATGGGGGTATGATATTGGTTATTTTTTCGATTTTTATTAAAAAAGCTATAAATAAACCAGACAACACCTATGATTATTAAGTATTCCATTTATTTTTAATTATTAATTTTCAATAATGATTTAATGTCTAGTTCAATCTGGTTAGGTTTAGTTAAATCTTTTGTTTTTAAAATTAAACAAGGAATACCAACAGTTCTTAAGGCTGAATAAACAAATAAATCTCTAGCCTTTTTATAATTATAAAAATGACTTTGATCGTTTAACTCAATTACTAATTGGACAGACGAATCTGTTTTATTTGAAACAACAAAATCAGATCGATAAGAATTAATAATTTCAAACCTTAAACCTAAATCAGAAGTTTTTGGATCAACATCCATTAGGGATGAATATGGAACTTGAGGAAATATATCAAAATTTTTAAGTACCTCAATTTTTCTTAAAATATCAAAAAGTTTAGATTCATTTGGAGACATTAATCTATCTTTTTTTTTAAATGGTTTACATTCATTGAGTAAAAATAAAATATGTTTTTCCTTTGACTCAATCAAAAACCAAAAAATAATATTGACTGTGAAAGAAAAACAAAGAAATATAATTACAACAGAAAAATATGGATTCATGGTTAAGAATAACACTTAAACTAATTTAGATGAAAATGGTTTATTATTTTTTAATAGTACTATCCAACGCAGTTTGAAGTAAGGCTTTATTATACGAGTTTATTTGTTTCATATCAGTTAAAGTTTTGTTATCTAATATTTTGTTAACTATTTCTAAATTTAAATCTGTATTTAGCCTATCAATATATTTAATTACCAAAGATATGTCTTCAGTAGATGCTGATTTTGAAGCTAATACCGTATAAGCTTTACCCAACTCTGTTTCACTATCTCCAATTTTTTTGAGTTGTGTTTTACCTTTTTGACAAGATAGAGAACTTGTCTCCCATTCATATTTATAATTATTACAATCTATTTTAGACGCAATACCAAGAATATCTTTACCATCAGAAATATAACTTGATCCTAATTCATCATATGGAACCAAATCATCTTTTGATACATTCTCTACATATTGTTCGGCTTGTTGCTGAGACATACCAGTATCTTTTGAAAAATTTTTTGCAACATCCGCTTTGTTTAAACTGAAAACGGCACCACCTATAACTAACGTGATTATTCCACCAATAATTCCACCTTTATTTGCCATTAATATCCTCCTAAATTTATATTAAATCTAACTAAGTTATAGATTAATTAAATATGTTTGTCAAATTACTTATATCTTAAGTAATAAATTACTTTATTAATGACAATTTCTTTTGTCTATTCCAACTTTTAATTTCTTTTTCTCGTAATGCAGCAATATTTTTATTCTCAAACTCTTCTGAATAAATAAGTTTTATTTCTTTAAAACGCTTGGTAAAAGTGGAATGATGGTTTTGATGTTGTTTTAAACGATGATTAAGATTGTTGGTTAAACCAGTGTAAAAAGTTTGATTGTCGCAAAGTAAAAGATAAACGAACCACATAAGTAATTGTAATCCCTTCTAAATTTCCCTCTCCTTCGACTCCTTCAATAAATTCAGGATAAAATTCGCTCAGGATTAAAACAAGCTCACTTCGCTAAAGCGATGTTGGAATTTAGAGAACAAGGCCCTTCTGGATTTCCCTCGTAATTTCATTACTCGGGACAAGCTCACTTTTTGCGAAGCAAAATATTAGAATCCAGAGGGCAAATATAAAAAAATCCCTAAAGATAGGGATTTTTTTATATGCTCCCGCTGGTAAACATATTTAAGAACAGAGAAATAGAGTTTGAATTTAGTTTGCAAAATATCCAAACAGTTTTTGATAACCTTAAAATTCAACCTAACTATTCTTCTTTATTATGATAAATATACAAACATCAAATGAAATTATTAAATATAGAGCCTTAGGTTTTAGTTACGATGACATCGTAGAACTTTCTAAGGTAAGTAAACCAGTAGTAATAAAAATTTGCAAAGAAAGACAAATGGACATAGAGGATAGTAAAAAATATGCCAGTAGTCAGACCAATATGGAGATTAAAGAGGCAATAATAAATCGGAAGATTATCTATAACACCTTACTCTATAAAGTCAGTAGTGAAATAATGAAGCGTGATTTGTCTACATTAAAAGTTAACGAACTAGCAAGTCTAATTGGTAGCTTAGAAAAAAGTTTGAATGTTTTGGAAAGTAACAATCTTATAAAAACACCAGAGACCACTGAAACAGTTTCAGATAAAACATTAGCAAAAATGGCTTTGGCAATTATCGGAGATAAATTACGAGACGATACTAGACAAGAAGTTGAAGCTGAACTGAAAACTCAACACGACATAATCAATTAGTTCAATATAAAACTTTACTATTTCTTTACTGGTTTTTTAAATAAAAAATGAGGGGTGGTTAAACCCCTCATTAAGTTTTTTAACAAAACTATTTACTTAAAACTTTCAACCTTCATAGAATAACCCATCACTTCTCCAA
>CAYUUU010000049.1:0-6063 GCA_964448065.1 uncultured Gammaproteobacteria bacterium | reverse complement strand
ACATTTTCCATATTAAAAAATAAAAAGTCTCCCTTTCATCAAGGGGAGACCTGCCTGCCGTCAGGCAAGTGTCCCGATTTATCGGGACAGAGGGGTTTTGATTGATTAAGCCGCCCTGTCAAGGGAGGTGCCCCGCTACCGCGGGGCGGAGGGTTTGGGACAGAGGGGTTTTGAATTAATTTATTCCCCTCTTGTCAAAGAGGGGGTAGGGGGAGATTGGAACAGGACAGAGGGTTTGGCGTATAATACATATATGACTACCGAAATCAAAAAAGAAAATCAAAAAACTAAAGTTAATCCTTTTATTAAAATTATTACCGGTGTGGTAGTGGGAACTAGTATTGTTACTGCTGGAATTATGTCTTTAAAAAACAAAGATAATCGCAAAAAAATTAAAAAGGTAATTAAAAAAACTAAAACTAAAGCCCAAGATTATCTTAAAAAAGCCAAAGATTTCATTAACGAAGACGAAGTTGAAAAAACTCCCAAAAAAGTTTCCACCAAGAAAAAGACTGTCAAACAAATAAAAAAATAATGTCTCCCTTTCATCAAGGGGAGACCTGCCTGCCGTCAAACAAGTGTCCCGATTTGTCGGGAGAGAGGGGTTTAAAATGTTTTCCTAATCTGCTAATATAAAAGCTCCATGATTACTAAATTGGGAAAACAAAAATTAGAAGAACAAATCGCCGAACTCCAAAAAGAACTAGAAAGAACTTACAAGCAACGCAACGAAGCTGCCGCCGAAGGTGATTTAAAAGAAAATTCTGCCTATATTTTTATGGGTGAACGGGCTACTGTCCTTAATTCTCAAATTTCCGAAGCTCTCGACGATTTAAAAATGTCTGTAGTTCAATCGGCTCCAACCCAAACTGACATTATTTGTTTTGGTCATCAAGTCACTGTTCGTTTTGAAAACGATAACCGCGAGCTTACTATCACTCTAGTTGGCAAGAATGATGCTCGTCTTAAACCAGATTGGATTTCTTGTGAAAGTCCAATTGGAATTGCTCTCCTTGGCAAGAAAAAATCAGATAAAGTTTTAGTCAACGATCAGCCAGTCACTATTCTTGAAATTTCAATTGGTGAAATTTAATTTTATTAAGCAATAAAATCACTCCAATCTTTTTTTTGAGGCCTGGAATTTTGTTGTAAATTTTTCTCTTTCTTCCGGTTTGTATTTATCAAAAATATCAGTTGGCATATTTGTAAAACCTTCAGAAATTATATTTTTTTTTCTTTTTAAAAAGCTTTTTACTGGTGGATAAATTTCGCTATATTTAATTAATTTAGGAATAGTATTTGATAAAACATTATTACTTAACCAAACCAAATTTTCAGCCAGTTTTAAATCACTAATTTTTTTACTTTTATTCCAAGCTTTAAGTCCTGTTCTTAGATAACCAACATATTCAATTACATTAAAAGCTTGGCCTAATTTTGTAGTTGTATTTTCTAAAATTTCTTTTATTTAATTTGTTGTTTCCACTCCAAAACTATCTTTTAAACCATCAGCTAGAGCTTCTAATTCTTTTTTCTCATCTTCTTTAGTTTTACGGTTATAATTTACATCACCCGCTTTTGTCATTCCTTCTCCCCAATCATGAACTATTGCTGTCAATAATAATAATCTTTTTTCTTCCAAAGAAAATTTTATTTCCGAATCAGAATTTTCCATTCCAACTACAAATCTGTTAGCTATTCCATAAGTTAAATGACCATGCTCTAGATTATTAACGTCGTATCCTAATGTTTTTTGCCATTCACCATTTTTTAAAATTAATCCTTCAGTAAACATCGACCATCTAATATTTTCATTTAATCTTTGTCCAATTTCTGTTTCTGAAAAAGTTCTATTAATATCTCTAATAACCATCATTTCTTTACCAATCTGAACACAACTAATGCTTGTTTCTGGACTCATAATTTAGGCTATTTTAGCACTTTTTTAATTTCAAACGTCTTGGTTTTTGATTTTTCCCCAGAAATTAGGATTAATTGATTTTTTTTAATTTCCAAATATTTTGCCAAATCTTCCAAAACTGCTTCATTAGCCTTATTTTCCAATGGTGGTTTATTTACATAAACATGCAATGTTCCCATCAAATCTTTTTCAATTCTTGGTTTCTTTGAATTAGGGTGGGCGATTATGGTTATTTTCATTTTTCCTAAATATTAGTATTATTTAATTATAAACTCTTATAATATTTTTTATAATTAAATGGCATTTTTAGCCGAACGAGTTTTAGATTCTAATACTTCTTATATTACTCAGGTTCTTTGCCCCGATATTCCTCAAATCCGAACAGAAAAAATCTCTTCATCAGAAATAAATAAAAATCCAATCCTTTACAGTATTAATACTTGTCTTTGGTTAAATCAATTAAGCCAAAAAGAAGGTAAATGTATTGATATCGGTTCTGTTCCTGAAAAATATTTTCAAGATCTTTTCGATAAATTTGATTGTTTTTGGTTTATTGGTATCAATTCGCCTAGTCAAGCCAGTCAAAAAATTTGTCAGCAATATCCCGACAGTCTTCGTTATGCCAAACCAAATGTAACACCTCAAGATATCACTGGCTCTCCTTATGCTGTTTATGACCATAATCAAATTAACCCCAGAATTGCTAAAAGTTGGGAAATTTGGGATAAAAGATTAGATTATTTTCACCAACACGGCAAAGAAGTTTATCTGGATTACGTTGCTAACCATACTGCTATCGATAATCCTTGGGCATTTTTTTATCCTAATCGTTTTATTCAAGCCACCGAAGATCAATTCCAATCTAACCCCGACAATTTCCATACTCTAATTGCCAACGATGGCAAAACTTATCATTTAGTTTATGGTCGAGACCCTTATTCTGGCAATTGGATTGACACTCTTCAACTAAATTATGCCTCACCTGATACTCAACAATCCATGAAAGAAGTTTTATTAAATTTAGTTAATCATTGTGATGGTGTTCGTTGTGACATGGCCATGCTTCTAAATCCTCATACTTTTATCAAAACCTGGCAAGATTTTTTATCTCCATCAGAAATAGATTTTTTAACCAAAAATGATTTTTGGCCAAAAATTATTCCTGAAATAAAAGCCAAAGCCAAATCTCTTGGCAAAAAAGATTTTACTTTTATTGCCGAAGCCTATGGTGGAAATGGTGGCCAGGAGTATTACGAACCATTATCAAAATTAGAAAAAGTTTTCGACAGTCTTTACGACAAAGGTTTTTATGATGAGTTAACTCAATTAAAATTTAATCATTCAGAACCTTTTTATAATCATCTCAAAAATGATATTGGTAATTTAATTGAAAATGGTCATAAGGTTATTTTTTTTGGTAACCATGACGAAAAAAGAGCCATAGAAGTCTTTGGTCCAGAATTGTCAAAATCGGTGGCTCTCTTGTGTACTTTAATGTCCAACAACACTCTTCTAATTCACCAAGATGAACCAAAAGGTTTTCGTCTTCGTCAACCATTACAATTAGATCAACCCCTAAACGAATATACTAATTATTCAATGCAAAATTTTTATGACCGAATTTTAAATATTAAAAACCGCCCTTTATTTAAAGATGCTAAATGGTCAATTCTTCAAAACGACAAATCAAAAGATTATCATATTTTTACTTTTGAAACTTTTTTACCCGACAAAAATATTTCTGCTACCGTTTGCATTAATTTTGATAGTCGAGAAAACATTGGTCTAATCCCAACAATTTATAAAAACGATCAAGTTTTTGTTATGAACTTAGACTATGGATTTCAATTACCAACCATTGATCAGGAAAGAAATGGGGGATTGTTTGTTCGTCTGGCACCCTACGAATCACAAATGATAATTACTTATCATTAATTTTTCCCTTATTTTTTTTATTTACATCCACAATTTCTTGGTGTAACAAAGTCAATCTTTTTTCAATATCTTTTATCGTTTTAATCATTTCTTTTTCACTATTATCTTCATCATCTTCTTCGTTTAAATCTTCCACGTCTTCTTGGATATCATCAACATCTTCTTGTATTTCATCAATATCTTTTTCCACACTTTCCAAACTAATTTTAGTTTTATTCACACTCATTTGAATAAAAATTGACAAATAAATTGCTTCCAAGGAAACTGCCGTCGTCAATATTAATAATATTTGATCAACTCCACACCCAAACAGTTTCAACATAAATATTCCTACAAAAAAAATAGTGTGTACCACAATCGAAACTGGAGTTCCAATCCATCCAGTTAATTTTTCTGAAATTATTTCCAATTTTTTCATCATTTTTACCTCCAAATTAATTTTTATATGCCATTAATAATAATAGACTAATATTTTTTAATATAAACACACAGTCCACAAAAAAGCGGAGCATTTAGCTCCGCTTTTGCTAGTTACAATAAATTAATTAGTATCTATTGCCACCACCGAAACCATTGTCTCGGCCACCACCGAAATCTCGGCGAGGTCCTCGAGAGAAATTATCTCTTCGTGGAGGTCTATCTTCCATAGGTCTAGCTTCGTTTACGGTAATAGTTCGGCCATCTAATTCTTTGCCATTCCACATTTCAATTGCGGCGTTAGCTTCGGCTTCTTCCATTTCCACAAAACCAAATCCTTTTGATCTTCCAGAAAATTTATCTTTAATAACTACTGCTGAAATCACTGTTCCAGCTTGAGCGAATGCTGCGCTCAAAGATTCATCGGTTGTAGCCCATGCGAGACCACCGACGTATAATTTTTTTGCCATTCTTTATACCAAATTACTAAAATGCAGTGGTCTTAAAAACCACTACAAGCTATATTCTACTTCTTTTTGCAAAAAAAACTAGTCAGATAAGCTAATCTGTGTTAAATTTAACTATGAAATCAAAAATTAATTTTGTTAATCTAAGTATTTCCATCGCTATTCCTTTAATTTTTGGTTTTCTTGGCAGTATTTTTACCTTTCAGTCAGTCAAAACTTGGTATGTTACCGACCTTATTAAACCTAATTTTAATCCACCATCTTGGATTTTTAGTCCAGTTTGGACTACTTTATTTATTCTTATGGGAATTTCTCTTTACATTGCTCGTTCTAAAAAAATAAACTTAAAATGGTTCTGGATTCAATTATTATTAAATCTATCCTGGTCAATAATATTTTTTGGTTTAAAAATGCCCATGTTAGCTTTTATTGAAATTGTTGTACTTTGGTTGGCAATTTTAATGAACATTAAATCTTTTTGGTCCAAATCAAAATCAGCCGCCATTTTATTACTCCCTTATCTTTTTTGGGTAAGTTTCGCTTCATTTCTCAATTTCACCATCGCTAGATTGAACTAATATTTGCTACAATAGCTTCATGTTAAACCCTCAGGATTTCTCTTTTAATTTACCTGCCAATTTAATTGCCAACCAGCCCGAAAAAAAACGGGATCATTGTCGACTTTTATCTTTAAACAAAAACACTAACGAAATTAACCATCTTATTTTTTCTGACCTAATTAATCTTCTTGGATCAAACGATGTTTTAGTTTTAAATCAAAGTAAAGTTTTTCCTGCTCGTTTATTTGGTCAAAAATCAACTGGGGGTAAGTTTGAAATTCTTCTACTTCGTCAACTTGATTCTATTTCCTGGTTAGCCATTTCTAAACCTCGACTCACCATTGATCAAGTTTTAACTTTTGGTCACAACCTTTCTGGTAAGGTTACTAAAAGTAATAAAGATAATGGTCAAATTGAAATTGAGTTTAATCAAAAACATCAACAATTTTTACAAACCCTAGATTTAATTGGTCACACTCCGCTTCCTCCTTACATCAATAGCAATGAAACTGAAACTGAAGTTCGAAAAGAATATCAAACCGTTTATGCCAAAGAATTGGGTTCAGCCGCAGCTCCTACTGCCGGTCTTCATTTCACCAAAAAATTATTATCCGATTTAAAAAAGAAGGGAGTTGAGATTGAATATGTTACTCTCCATGTTGGTCTTGGTACCTTTCAAAATCTTCGACCAGAAAATATTGCTACCAAAACTCTTCATCAAGAATTTTATGAAATCAAACCAGAAGTTGCCACTCGTCTAAAT
>CAYUUU010000048.1:0-6125 GCA_964448065.1 uncultured Gammaproteobacteria bacterium | reverse complement strand
CCTGTGACCTCTCCGATGTGAACGGAACGCTCTAACCAACTGAGCTAAACAACCTTATTTTAAAATGAGCGGAACGCTCTAACCTGCCCGCAGATGCTAAAGCATCAGCTTTTGCAGGCGGGCCAACTGGCCCTCCTACGCTTACGCTTCGGACGGGCAAAGGCTAAACAACCTAAATTAATGGTTAATTGGAATTATATCAGCTTTTTGTATTATACTATTCAAGTATGAAAAATATTTATAAAAATCAAGGTGGTTTTTCGATAGTTTCTTTTTTGTTGGAATTTTTACAGTCTATTGTTTTAGCTTTGGCAGTTTTTGTTTTATTGTATCTTTTTGTGGCTCAACCAAACGAAGTAAAAGGAAGTTCAATGTTTCCTAATTTTGTTGATAAACAATATTTGTTAACTGATAAGTTATCTTACAGATTTGGTAATCCCCAACGAGGAGATGTAGTTATTTTTAGAGCTCCATCAACCGAGACTTGTGCTGTTGATCAATGCGAATACATTAAAAGAGTTATTGGTATTCCAGGGGACAGAGTTATGGTTAAGGATGGATTGGTTTATTTAAATGGAAAATTACTTAATCAATCTTTTTTGCCTGATGGTGTAACAACTGATCCTGGTTCATTTGCAGAGGAAGGAAAAGAAATTACAGTTACCGATGGAAATTATCTTTGTTTTGGAGATAACAGATCTCATTCCAGAGACGGACGAGAATTTGGTTTAATTAGTAAGGATTTAATTGTGGGAAAGGCTTTTTTAAAATATTGGCCAATTTCAGCAATCGGTTTGATTCCAACAGTAAGATTTTAATTAGAATTTAATTCTTTTTTACAAATCTGTTGATAGAGAGTTTTTAAATTTTCAAAACGTTGGTCTACAGGTCCTTTAAATTGAAAAGTAACTTTAGTTAAAACATTGGTTTGAGTAATTTTTACTGATGTATTTTTATCTTCAAAAGTTGATTGAATATCGCTACTAATATTATCAATTTTTGATTTTAGAAATTGAGGTAAATTTTCTTTAGTAACAGGTACATCCCCTTCTTCTATTTTTCGACGCATTCTGCGAGCAATATCTTCAGCTCTCCTTACCGAAGCTTTTTCTTTTAAAACAATTTTGTAAGCTTCAATAGTAAGTCGAACATCACCAATACTGGCTAAAGCTCGAGCGTGACCTTCACTAATTAATCCCGACAATAAGCCGTCTTTTAGGGCGTCTGGCAACGTTAAAAGTTTAAGGCAGTTGATAACGTACGGAACACTTTTGCTTACTTTCTTGGCGATTTGGTGATTATCAAAATTAAATTCATCTTTAAGTCTTAGAAATGCTTTAGCTCGTTCGATTGGATTTAGATCTTTTCGTTGAACATTTTCAACGATAGCCATTTCCAACATTTGTTGAGGAGTGGTTTCTTTGATAATAGCAGGAACGTATTCTAGTTTTAAAATTCTGGCAGATCGCCATCGTCGTTCACCGGCAATTATTTGATATCCAGCTGGAGTCTTGGCTACTATTAATGGCTCTAAAATACCATGTTCTCTGATTGATTCAACTAATTCGGAAACTGATTCTTGATTTATAATGCCACGAGGTTGAAGTGGATTTGGTTCAAGTTGATTAGTGGGAATTTGAGTGACTTGTTTCATGTTCATAGTATAAATATACTATGAAAATACTTGTGAAAAAAGGAGTCTTAAGTATCTCAAATTAAGCTTGTTTTTTGACCACAGAAACAATGTTTTTGCCAAACTTTTTGAAGAATTTTACAATACCTGGTTTAACTGCATAAAGAGTGAAATCTTTACCAGTTTTTACACCTTCACCGGCATTAAAACTTGATCCAACTTGTCGAATAATAATTTCTCCGACATTAATTTTTTGACCACCAAAAACTTTTACCCCTCTTCTTTGCCCAGGACGGTTAGCTTTTTGATTTGTTTTACCTTGTGATTTTTTATGTGCCATAAATTAGATTATAGATCGTTGATTATCGATCGTAGATTAAAAATTAATTTTTGTAATTTGTATGTCAGTTAATTGAGCTCTGGAACCGGTAGTTTTTCGGTAGCGGGATTTTGATTTATATTTGAAAACTCTAATTTTTTTACCTTGATAATTTTTAAGAACCTTAAATTCAACGGTAGCTTTTTCTACATTTGGGGTTCCAACTTTAACTTTATCGTCTTGGACAGTTAATAAAACTCTATCAGTGGTAGAGGTTTCATTTTCTTTAAGACCCAAAGAATCTACAGTTATAATTTGATTTTCTTCGATTTTGTGTTGAGTGCCAGAGATGGCAATGACGGCGTATTTCATACTGTTCGATTATAACATAGTCAAAAAGCTTGGCAAGACACAGTTAGGATGAATAAATTATTCCTAAAGAAAACATTAAAGACATAAGTGATGATCCGCCAACAGAAATAAAAGGTAAAGGGATTCCGGTAACTGGTAAAATGCCAATATTCATTCCAATATTAACAAAAGCTTGCATCCAAATTTGAAAAGCAATTCCTAGTGTAAATAAAAATAAAGCCGAATTGTTGGTAGAATGAGCTTTGTTGAACAGGGTTTTAATTAAAAAATAATAAGAAATTATAATAATAGAAACACCAACTAATCCTAATTCTTCAGCAGTAGTGGCAAACATAAAATCGGTGTGTTTTTCGGGTAAAAACAAAAGTTGTCCCTGAGTCCCCTTTTTATATCCTTTACCAAAAATTCCACCAGAACCAATAGCAATTTTTGATTGAATTACATTGTAGCCTTTACCTAACGGGTCGGCATTTGGATTTAAAAAATTGACAATTCGATGTCGTTGATAATCATGAAGTCCAAATTTGTAAATTAAAGGAGAAGTTAATAAAAATATTCCAAATAATATAATGGTTATTTTAAATAATTTTCGGTTGTACAGAATAATAGGAGCCATTAAAAATAAAACAGAAATAGCACTGCCTAGGTCTGGTTGAAGCATGATTAGACCAACTGGAATTAAGTGTAATAATGGCATGGTAGTGTTGGCTAAAAACAACATTAATAATGGTTTGGAAATTTCTGATGGTTGCAGAGTGGTAATTCCAATATTAATCCAACGACGTGACCCTCGAGTAATGTTGTTTAATAAAATTGGGGCCACAATAAACAAACAACAAAAAATAAAAATTGGCCATTTTAAGGATTTTATTTGTTTTGGATTAATTTGTTTGCCAATAAAAAAAAGAATTAAACCAATTACCCAAGCAATTAATTGTTTAAAAATTAAATTTGGAGCAACAGAACTAATCATTAAAATATTGATCGAAAACAAAACCAACAAACTGATTAGAGTTGGTAACCAAAGACTTTTTGACATTAATTTAGTTTAGCCTATTTTTTCAATTTTAAGATCTGGTGAAATTTCAATATTGGTACCAAGAGTTTTGGTTAGAATTTCAGTTTCAAAATCTTTTGGCCAAGATGGGGCAAAAATTTTTATTTTGTCTTTAAGATCTAGTTGATTTTCTTTACGAAGACTTTGGATATCTCGGATTAAATTTCGAGCTTCACCTTCAGCTTTAAGTTCTGGAGTGATATTGGTATCTAGAATGACAGCTAAATTTTCTTTAGATAAGACAATTTCAATATCTTTAACATTTAGTTCATTTTTAATAATGTCGATTAAGTCAGAACCTAGATTTATTTTTTGAGAATTACTGATAGTGGCTTTGGAAAGAGGTTGTCTGGTACTTAGATTACTGGTTTTTCTAATCATATTCCCCTGTTCACAAATTTCTCGAACATAAATCATACTATCTAGTAATTGTTGATCAATTGATTTTGTTTCTGGATAAAGTTCTAGATGAACTGATTCAGAAGCTTTTGAATCAAATGGTAAAACTAAATTTTGCCAAAAATATTCAGTAATAAAAGGTAATATTGGAGCTGTAGTTTTGGTAAATTGAACTAAAACTTGCCATAAAGTTTGAAGGGATTGACTGTCCCCATTAACAAATCGATCTCGAGATTGGCGAATGTACCAGCGAGAAAGATCTTCTATGTATGGAGTAATTAATTTAACTGCATTTGGAATAATATATTTATCCAATTCTTGGGCAAATTCTTGAGTTAATTGATTAGTTCTGGTAATAATCCATTGATCCAAAACATTTGAACTATTGGTATCTAAATCTAAATTTGGGATCCAATCGTGCATTTGACCATAAGTGTTTAGATATTTAAAACAATTCCATAAAGGTAAAAGAACAAATTTAACTTTGTCTTCAATTTCTTTTTCGTTAAGATTTATATTTTCTCCAACCATGATGACACTGCCCATAAGGTAAAGACGCATGGCTTCTCCACCATATTTTTGAAGAACCATTTTTGGATCAGGATAATTTTTGAAAAGTTTACTCATCTTGCGGCCATCTGTCCCCATCATGGTCCCAGTGACGACACAATTTTTGAAAGATTCGGACTTAAATAGGGCATTGGATAGAACATGAAGAGTGTAAAACCAACCTCGAGTTTGACCAATATATTCAACAATGTAATCGGCTGGAAATTCTTGTTTTAATTTATCTTGGTTTTCAAAAGGATAATGACGTTCGGCATATGGCATAGCACCAGATTCAAACCAACAATCCAAAACCTCTGGGACTCGGTGAACTTCCTTACCACATTTGTCACAAGTAATGGTAATTTCATCGATGTCTGGTTTGTGAAGATTGGTAACTTTTTGACCAGAGCGAGCTTCTAGATCGGCAATGGAACTAGGAACATACTTTTGACCACAATCGCATTCCCAAACAGGAATTGGAGAAGCCCAATATCGAGATCGAGATAAACACCAATCTGGGGCGGTTTCAATCCCCTGTCCAAAACGACCGTTTTTAATATGATCTGGAACCCAATTAATATTTTGATTGGTAGTTTTCATATCTTCTTTAACAGATTGGACATTTAAATACCAAGCAGTTTGAGATTTGTAAATTAGAGGAGTGTTACAGCGATAACAGAAAGGATAACTATGTATAATTTTTTCTTGTTTTAAAAGTAAGTTTCGAGATTTTAAATCTTCGATAACTAATGGATCGGCTTTTTTAACAAAAAGACCGGCGAATGGAGTAACTTTGTCGATGATTTTACCTTCATCATCGATATGATCGATAACCGAGAGATTGTTTTCTTTACCTAAAGTAGCATCGTCTTCTCCAAAACCAGGAGCAGTGTGGACAACACCGGTACCATCGGTCATGGAAACATAATCGGCATGGTAAATTTTATAGTCGTTATCAGTAACTTCAAAGAAATCATAAAGAGGTTCATATGATAAACCTAATAATTCTTGGCCTTTAAATTCTTTAATTATTTTATATTCTTGATCACCAAAAGTGGCTTCTATTCTGGCTTTAGCTAAAATTAAATTTTCGTTGTTAGATAAAACTTCTACATAATCTTCATTTTTATTTATAGCCAGAGCTAAATTTGATGGCAAGGTCCAAGGGGTTGTTGTCCAAGCAACAACAAAAGCATTTTGGTCTTTTAATTTAAATTTAATAAAAATAGCTGGATCTTCGACGTCTTTGTAGGAATTGTCCATAGCAATTTCAAAATTGGAAAGTGGGGTGCCACAATGAGGACAATATAAAGAAATTCGACGACCTTTATAAATTAAACCTTTTTTGTAAATTTCCGAGAAAACCCACATAACAGTTTCCATATAGTTTAAATCCATGGTTTTATAGGCATTTTTGAAATCTACCCAACGACCAACATGATCAACATACCATTCCCATTCTTGAGAAACATTTTGAACATAAGAGTAACACTCATCAATATATCGACGGACACCAATTTGTTCGATATCTTTTTTAGATTTTAGTCCAAGTCTTTCCTCAACTTTATTTTCAGCAGGAAGGCCATGACAATCCCAACCCCAAACTCGCTTAACTTTTTTACCTTTCATGGTTTGGTATCGAGGAATAATATCTTTGGCGATACTGGATAATAAATGACCATGATGAGGCATACCAGTAATAAATGGAGGGCCATCATAGAAAGTGTAGCTGTCGTCGTCAGATCTTTGATCGACCGATTTTTCAAAAATTTTATTCTCTTTCCAAAAAGTAATTA
>CAYUUU010000047.1:0-6149 GCA_964448065.1 uncultured Gammaproteobacteria bacterium | reverse complement strand
AAGTTTCTAATCCTGATTTAATTCTCAATAAATTTCTAAATATTTTTACAAATTCGGCTTTTTCTGTTTCACCAGCCAAATTATCCACCTCATCCACTGTCGCTACTTTTTCTTTTAGCAATTTTAATTTTTCTTCAAACTCTTTTTTCTGCTCTTCGAATGGTTTTTTAAAAACTACTTCTTTAGCATTTTCATCTCCATATAATCTTAATGCTTCATCTGTGGCTTCTTTCAAATTTCTAAAACAAACTATATTTCCGTGTGGTTTATTGGAATTAAACAATCTATTGGTTCGTGAATATGCCTGAATCAACCCGTGGTATCGTAAATTTTTATCTACATACAAAGTATTTAAGGTTTTACTGTCAAATCCAGTCAAAAATATATTTACAACCAATACTAAATCCACTTCTTTGTTTTTAATTCTGGTTTGTAGATCTTTGTAATAGTTGTAAAAAGTATCTGTCGAAAAGTTAGTTAAAAATTCTTTATTGTAATCATCAATACAGTCATCCAAAAATTCCCGTGAGTGTTTATTAATTGATTCGTTAGCCTGATTAAAAATATCCGTCTCTAAATCCATGTTGTCATCTTCATTTATTTGATAAGAAAATATTGTCGCTATTTTTAAATCGACAGGCTTCTTTTCTTTAAACAAGCAATAGTATTTCTTTAAAACTTCAATATTTGACACTGCCATCATGGCACTAAACATACCGTTTTTAGTTTTTCGTTTCCAATCGCTCAGCACATAGTCAGTAATTTTACTTAACCGATCATCACTTTCCAACACTTCTTTGGTGTCAATTCCTTCTACCATAGCATCGGCAAAAATATCTTTATTCAAAGTATTGCCATCTTTTTGTTTATATTTCCCCACATATTCCACCGCAAAACCCAATACGTTTTCATCAGAAATTGCATTAGTAATAATATATTTATGCAAACATTCGCCAAATACATCTGCTGTTGTTACTCCACCTACATTATTTTCGGCAAAAATTGGCGTCCCAGAAAAACCAAACAATTGGGCATTTTTAAAAAATGCTTTAATCCTAGCATTAGTTTGACCAAATTGACTTCGGTGACATTCATCAAAAATAATTACTACTTTTTCATTAACTAATTTTTCAAATTGTTTTGTATATTTTTCCTTGCCAATGGCAATATCTAATTTTTGAATTGTTGTTACGATTACTTTAGTATTTTCATCTTTTAATTGTTTTACTAATTGTCGGGTATTATCAGTTCCATCCACCGAATCTTTAGAAAATGAATTAAATTCTTTTATTGTTTGCACATCCAAATCTTTTCTATCCACCACAAATAGCACTTTTTTAATTTCCGGAACTCGTGCCAACACTTGGCTGGTTTTAAAAGAGGTGAGTGTTTTACCTGATCCGGTCGTATGCCAGATATAACCGTTTTTATTACCTTCTTTAACTCTGTCCATAATCGCTTTGACAGCATAATATTGATATGGTCTCAAAATCATTGGTATCTGTGTTGCTTCAGCTAGTACAATATATTCCGCAATCATTTTTGACACACTACATTTTTCCAAAAATACATCGGCAAAATCTTCTAACCGAGTAATTCTTTTATTCAACACATCGGTCCAATAAAAAGTTTGTTCAAAAGATTGTTTTGGATTATTAGCAAAATATTTTGTATTAACCCCATTAGACACCACAAATATTTGAATATATTCAAACAATGTCCCAGCAAAAGAATGTTTTTGATATCGCTGAATTTGATTAAATGCTTCCCGCATTTCAATTCCTCGTCGTTTCAATTCAATTTGCACCAATGGTAAACCATTAATCAGTAGGGTAACATCATATCGATTTTCGTATTTTCCCACTTCGGTAATTTGGTGGGTGACTTGATATTCATTTTTACACCACTGGTCAGTGTTAAAAAACCTTACATAAAAATCCTTGCCATCATCTCGCACTAATACAAATCTATCTCTCAAAGTTTTTCCTTTTTGAAAAATATCACCCTTATTTAGATGATTTAAAATTTTATTAAATTCACCATCAGAAAATTCTGTTTTATTAAATTTTTCCAATTGTCTTTTTAGGTTCTCAATCAATTCTTTTTCGTCTTTTATCGCCACCTTTTCAAACCCCAATCTTTGGAGTTGTTGTATTAAATTTGTTTCAAGCTGTGCTTCACTCTGATGTGTCATAAATTATCTACTTTTTGCTATCTAGTTCACTTATACTGTTCCCTTTAGTTATATATTCTTTATTTTTTATTCTATCTTCAATTCTGCAGATAGTTTTTTTAAATACGTTTTCTCCTTTAATCCAAAGAATACCTGTAACAATTCCACCTAAAGCAGAAACTACAGTAAGAATTACAAAAATATAAAAAACTCGATCAGACTCAATTTTTACTGTAAGCAACATTGATAAAAGTGAAATAAAAATAGAAGTCAAAGCAATAGCAAAATTTAAAAAAATAGAATTTGGAGAACCTTGCTTGATTACTTCCAATTCATCTTTTGTTATCTCAAATATTTCAAGGGAATCATAACTACCTCTTGTAATAGTAATTTTTTTAGACTCATGCTGCTCTGTCATACTCTTATATTTATAAATACTTCTTTAACCATTCATCATGACAAATTACCTTAGCCCAAGCTGCTTCCACTCCTGATTTTAATACAAAAAGAGAATCACCTTGGTCTATATATTGTTTTAGGTTGTCACGAACCTGAATGGCTGTTTGGTCAGTTACAACAGCCCAGAGTGATTCGTTTATATGAGCCCAAGTTTCATAACCTTTTATAGCATCATACAACCTTTGATAATCAAAATTGCTACCAGACTTAAGATCATAAGAAACAATATAGCACTTCATACCTCTATTTTATCACCGTTATACAAACAACCCTTGCATCAGGCCTTTTTTCCATTCCTCAGCCTTGACAATTTGTTCTTGTTTTGAATCAATAAGCTTATCAATTGAAGTCAAAAACTCAGCAATTTTTTGCTGTTCTTTAACGTCTTTTGGTGTAATTACATCTATTTCAGAAAAATGATTATATTTTAAATTCCAAGTATCGGAAGTTAACCCTTGAGAGTAGCGATAAAAATCGAAAATTGTTCTTGGCTGTTTAAAAAAATATTTGAAAAAATTTACTTCTCCGTCGTTTAAGGTAATTATTGTATAAGCGGGGCTAGTTATTCCTTTGAATTCAGATACGCCAGAAGCTCCTTGCCACATTCTCATAGTGTTATAAACAATATCGTTTGGATAAACAATTTTATAATTTTCTTTATTTTTACTTGAACTATCTGTTTTAACAGAATCGTCTTGTTTTGTAATTCCATTACCAAGAGAAACAGAAAGCAATTGTAATTTAAGATCGCCACAACGTTCGTTTCTTTCTTTAAATAAATTTCCTAATTTTTCTTTTTTCCAATCTCCATTAAACCCTTTAAATCTAATTTTCTGTGCAAAAATTTTTTGCATCATGCCTTTTTTATATTTCTCCAAATCCTCTTTTTGCTCTTTTAAATTTCCAATCCATTCATCAGCTTTACCCAAAAACGAGGCAATTTTTTGTTGCTCGTTTATATTAGGAAAATATAATGGCATTTTAAAAAAATCATTTGTTGCAATACTCATTCTATCGAACCTTGCACCATAATTTGCAATTTTATACATATACTTATGCCAGAATTTTGTTTGAAAATATTTCTCAAAAAAATCACTATTCTCCTCTTTTGATCTAATTATTGTATATAGTGGCGACATTATTCCTTTTCTTAGATTGTTTCTATTTAGTGGTCCGACTGGAGCTGATTTTGAAATTCTTGGATTATAAATAAAATCTCCGACACACACGACATAATAGTTTAATAAATTATTTTGATTGGCAATATCTTTATCAAAGAAATCAAGCTGATTTACTATTCCAGATACAGCTGAATTTGTAAGTACATTTTTATATTCATTATTTACATTTCTTTCATTAACCTTCAGAAAAACATCTTTCAGTAATTTTACACTCCACTCTCCCTCAAACCCCTTAAATCTTAATTTTGGAATATTTTGATTAGCCATTTTTATTTGACACCAATAATTTTTCTAAATTCATCAACAATTTTTTCTTTTTTATCATTAAGAGCGGTTATATAATTCATATTTTTCTTGTTCCACTCGTCCATGTCTGAGTCAGTCATATCCTTAAAAAGTTTTTTACTAACAAATTTATTATTAAGTGAGTCTGCATAAATTTCAAAATATTTACTATTAAGGATATAGATTTCTTTTGATATTTCTTCTGGTAAATAATGTTTATTATTTACGTAATATTCTTCGAATTCATTAATAAATTTAAACAAACTACTATTTTCTCGATCAGAAATTTTATACGGAGCTACTGCACTGCTTGCCAAAGAATGCACCTTTTCTATTTTTCTTATCATCTCGTCAAGCACCCTAGCTCTTTTTGCATACAATCCAGACTCTTTTATAACTTTAATTTGAGTTTTTTCATTCCAAATACTAGTAATAATTGCAGAAATTACGCCAGAACTTATTACAGAAATAATAATTGTTTCCCAGTTTATAGTCATTTCTTAACTACACGAAATCGTGTACTTTAAAATTCCAACAGTCGAAAAATCCTCGACAGCCGAAGTTTGTTTTAATTTGTATTTTATTCATCTTTTACTGGCAGTTATTTCCATTTTGGAAACAACTAACTTATTCATCTTTTAAAACGGTTTTTCAATCTGTAACTCTTCACAAAATTTTACTAAATCTTTTTCAAGGTCAATTTCTTTAGTTTTTAAATCTTTCAGGTTTTTGGCTACTGCATTAATATCAATTTCGGCTTCTTCTTCAAATGTATCCACGTAACGAGGAATATTTAAATTGTATTCATTTTCCCGAATTTCTTTCAAACTAGCTTTGTGAGAATATTTTTCAATTTTTTTTCGATTTTGATAAGTTTCCAAAATCTTTTTTATATTTTCATCTGTCAATTTATTTTGATTTTTACTTTTTTCAAATTCTCTTGAAGCATCAATAAATAAAATATCTTCATCAGTTTTTCGGCATTTTTTAAATACCATGATCGTGGCTGGAATTGAGGTGCCATAAAATAAATTAGCTGGCAATCCAATCACGGCATCCAAATAATTTTGTTTTTCAATTATGTGTTTTCTAATTTGTCCTTCAGCTCCAGATCTAAATAATGCTCCGTGTGGTAACACCACTGCCATAGTTCCATTATCAGCCAAATGATAAATCATGTGAGTTACAAAGGCATAATCAGCCGCACCTTTTGGTGCCAGTCGTCCGTATTGAGAAAATCTGTCATCAGTTACTAGAATTGGATCTAATTCACCCTTCCACTTGGTTCCAAATGGGGGGTTAGCCACAATTGTTTCAGCTTTCAAATCTGGATGCATATCATTGGTTAAAGTGTCACCAAGTTTTATTTTAAATTTATCAAAATGAACCCCATGCAAAATCATATTCATTCTGGCCAAATTGTAAGTAGTTGGATTTAATTCTTGCCCAAAATAAGTCGAAACTTCAGCATAATCACCAATTCTTAAAAGTAACGATCCTGATCCACAAGTCGGATCAAAAACTGATTTAATTCTTTTTTTATCGTTTGTTACTATTTGTGACAACAATCTTGACACTTGAGCTGGCGTATAAAATTCTCCACCTTTTTTACCTGCCCCGGCAGCAAATTCCCCAATCAAATATTCATAAGCATCACCTAATAAATCACTTTTAGAATCTTCTAATTTAAAATCAATACCAGCCAATAAACCCAAAACCTCTACAATTACTTCGTTTTTTTGTTTTTCTCCGCTACCTAATTTTGGTGAAGTTAATATCATATCGTCAAACAAACCTTTAAAA
Source organism: uncultured Gammaproteobacteria bacterium (assembly GCA_964448065.1). Classification (GTDB taxonomy): domain Bacteria; phylum Patescibacteriota; class Microgenomatia; order UBA12405; family UBA12405; genus WARW01. Next base: position 248 of record CAYUUU010000047.1, on the reverse strand, counting down.
TCATCCTCGCTATCTGTTCCCATTGAAGTCTGTTCAATTTTATTTAAAACATTTTTTAAATCTTCCAAAATAAAATTATCTTTTCCTTTAATTTCATTTCGACCTTTTTTAACCAAATAAGCAAAAATTTCTGTTGGTTTTAAAAAGAATCCTAATTCCTCAACACAATCATCTTTAATATTTTTCAAATATGCTTTACCTTCATTAGTGTTTTCATCAATATTAGCAAATTTTACTTTTTCGTCTTT
>CAYUUU010000046.1:0-6226 GCA_964448065.1 uncultured Gammaproteobacteria bacterium | reverse complement strand
AATGTTTTATCCCGATAAATCAGGATCGTGTTTTAAGGCAAAAACTCGTCGTCTATGACTTGAATTTTAACCTTAAAAAGCGAATAATTCATCGATTGATGTTTTGAGAGCAACAGCCACATCATGGGCGAGTTTTAGAGAAGGATTGTATTTTCCCTGCTCCAAAAAAACAATTGTTTCTCGACGAACTCCAACTAAATTAGCTAACTGGTCTTGGGTCAGATTTAGTTTGGCTCGATATTCTTTAATTTTGGTTTGCATAGTTATTTACAAACAGATTTTGGAGCTTCAAAATTAGGCGACCCATGTTTAACCCATTGGCCATTTTGACAAATCCAATCATCTTCACCAGAGAAAAATCTAACAGTAAAAACAGCAGTAAATAAAGATAAAACAATCATAAAAACAATAAAACCAATTTTACTTTTAGTAAATTTAATTTTGTTTTGAAATTTAAAAATTAAACTGTTAATAACCATTAATAAACAAGTAGAATAGGCCAAAGTTAGAGCAATTGGTTCATAAGATGGATTTAAATCGCGAAAAGAATAAAGAATAAACATGGCCACGACGGCAATCCATGAATAAATTTGAATTGTCCAAGAGGCTGATTTGCCAGCATTAAGATAATCGCGTTCATCAGCAACTACCTCTTTAACCTGACGACGCAAAATTATTAAAACCAAAGAGGCAACAATTAGAGTAGATAAAGGGATTAAATAATTTTTGAAAATTATCGATTGACTAAAGATGATGGCAATAGCCACAACGATAACTAATTTGATGGTTTGATATTTTTTTAGAGTCATAATTTATGTTAATTATTTCTAACCATATGTTAGAACTAGATAACATAATTGTCAAGAGAGGAAAAATTATAAAAAATCATGGACATCAAATTGATCGACAGAAAATTTTTGGCCATCAAAGTTTAAAACAGTATATCCTCCTTCATGAATCTTCGTTTCTAAAATTATTTCATTACTAGGACGAAATTTTGGTTCAAGTGAATAAATAAAATTACGAATAATTCCACCATGGCTAGAAATTAAAATAATTTCCTCCGAAGAATTTAAACAAATTTCTTTTAATTTATTTTCAAAACTAGAAATAACGTGATTTAAAGAAATATTAGTTTCAGGTGAAATCCAATCTGGATTTTGCATGGCCATTTTTTGAAGATGATCCCTAATACTTTTTGGATTTTGATAATTATTAAAAGCATTAAATTCACCAAGTTCATCAATCATGATAATTTTTTCAATATTTAGAATTGATTTAATAATTTCAGCACTTTGAATGGCTCGACTATAAGGACTGGAATATAAATTTTTTGAAGAAATTAATTTAGGAAATCTAATTTTAAGAGTTTGACCTAATTTATTTATTTGAGAAATACCTAAATCTGTTAACTTAATATCTTTTTTATTATTAAGTAAACTTAAATCTAGATGTTGTTTTTGCCCATGACGAAATAAAATTATTTTCATAAAGTTAATGTGATAATATCATTTAAATACATGGAAGATCATAAAATTAATGTTCGATTGAGAATCGTAATAATTAAAAATGGAAAATTATTAGTTCAATATCGACAAAAACATGATTATTATCATTATGTTGGTGGACATTTGGAATATGGAGAAACTATTTTAGATGGAGCAAAAAGAGAAATTAGAGAAGAATGTCTTGGAGCAGAATTAAAATTTAAAAAAATTCTTTATATTCGTGATTTTATTTTGCCAGAAAAAAATGAACATAGTGTGGAATTATTTATTTTAGGTGATATTGATAAATTTGAAGAATTAGAACATTATTTTGATCCAGAGTATCCAGATAAAGATGTGTGGTGTACATGGTTAGATATAAATAATTTACCTGACAATTTACTTCCCAATCCTCTTTCAGAAAAATTATTAGAGGATTATAAAAATAATTTTCCAAATCAAGGTGAATATCTTGAAGGAATGGATAAATAAAATGGAAAAAGAAATAAAAATTATTAAAAAGAAAATAAAAGAGATTAATTTATTGGAACTGAAAGACATAAAAGAATTTCTAATAAAATGTTTTGATGATAATTTTGATTTTCCAAATACTGTTTATAAAAATTCAGATTTAGATGAGTGTTTATTACTTTATATAGAAAATAAATTAATTGGACATGTAGGTATTAATAAGCGAATTATTAGCCATAAAAATAAAACTTATACTATTGCCGGGATTGGTGATGTGGCTATTGATAAAGAATATAGAAAAAAAGGTTTTGGAAATAAATTAATGAAAGAAGTGAATAAAATTTTAAAAGAAGAAAACTATGATGTAGGTGTTTTGTTTAACCATCCAAAATTAGATAACTTTTATTCTTCTTGTGGTTGGATTCCAAAAGATAATGGAAAAATATTTGTCACAATTAATGGAATTTTAGAAGATCAAATGCGAACTTTTTTATTACCAATTAATTTAACAGAAGAAAGTTTAAAAATTTGGAAAAATGAAAATATTAGTATTGGAAACGGAAGTTGGTAAATTTAATATCCTTAGTTTTCGAAAATGAAGATTTCGCGAGAGACGGTTTGGTCGGGACGGTAGTAGACAATAGAGTTTCTGTCAGTTAATTGAAGATTTAAAATTTCCAAATTTTTAGGAGTTAAATATTTTTCTGGAAGATATGGTTTTTGAGAAAAACCAAGTTGTTTAAGTCGATCTAAAAGAGAAAGATAGAAAAAATCAGTTTTATATTTAAAAACTGGGAAAACAATAACTATGACACTATCGGGTTTAACAATTTTTTTGAATTCCATAAAAGCTTTAAAATACAAAGCTTCGAGGCGTTTAACTTCTTGTTGAATTTGAGAAAGTCTAAATTTTTTAGAATCAGCTGAACCTAAAAATGGTTCGGTAACAATGGCATCGATAGATTTAGCTTCAATAGTGTTGGAAATTTTAGTAACATCAGATTCAATAATATTAATATTAAAAGTGGCTTTATTAAGATTTTTGTAATTATCGAATAACCAAGCAATGTTGGTATTAGTATCGGTAATAGCTTTAAAACTAATATCACTACCGGTGATTTTTTTGAAATCTAACAAAATCATCTCTTCTAAAACAGTACCACTGCCACAAAAAGGATCTAAAAGAATTTGATTAGTCTTTTTGGTGGTTAAATTAATCATCATTTTAGCTAACTTTGGTGGAATCATCCCCGATTTAGAATCACGATTTGGACGACCATAATCTCGGAAACTGTAACTTTCGTAGTCTTGGATAGCAATAGTTTTACCAATATAAACGGTGTTTAGACCAATAGCTAAATTAATTTCAAAACCTTGGGTAAGTAATTCATTTTTATCAACCGAAACGGTTGAAAGAATTCTTTCTTTTAGGGGTAAAAAACCAGTTTTAACTCCATAACTTTTTAATTCATCACGAAGATCGCGACAAAAAGTTGGAGCCAAATACCAGGAATAATTTAAGTCTTTGAAACGACAACCAGCTCCATAAACGCTTAAACCAAAAGATGGATGTTTAGATTCCAAATTTACAAAAAAATCAACAAAATCATAATTAACAATTTGATCAATTCTTTTGTTAAAAAATTCAGTCAAAGAAATAGTTTTAAAAATTTTGACCAATTTAGAAGCACTACCAAAGATATTAAAATCAAGATCTTTTTCAAACTCGGTAGTCGATTCGATAATTAAAGTTTCTTGGGAAGATTCGATTAAATTAAATTCAATACCATGAGAAAACAGGACATTAATAATCTCTACTTTACAGAGAGAATGATTGTTTCCAAGAATAAAACAGTATTGAAATTTGTTTGCCATAGCAAGTGATTATATCAGGAAACAGGTTTAAAAGTTTTGACACAACTCCATTCGGTTTTCAGACAGCCAAAATTTACGAGCCGGTTTTAATTCTTCAATAAATTCTGGAGTGTGACTGACAATAATCATGGCGCCTTTGTAAAATTTTAGAGCTTCTAAAATTAAACGTTGAGACAAAACATCAAGATAAGTAGTTGGTTCATCTAAAATTAATAAATTGTAGTTTTTGGCGAGTAGAGTAGCAATAGAAAGACGAGTTTTTTCTCCACCAGACAAAGTAGCAACTTTTTGAAAAACTTTTTGACCAGGAAACAAAAAACGACCTAACAAACAACGAAGTTGAGGTTCAGCCATCTCACATTTATCCCTAACTGTATCTAAAAGATTTTTCTCCATATCAAAAGTTTCAAATTCTTGTGAATAATAGCCAATTTTTATTTTTTCATCTTTAAAAATTTCGCCACTATCGGCATTAATCATATCCATCAAAATTTTAATTAAAGTACTTTTGCCGGCTCCATTTTGACCCATTAGAGCAATTCGCTCCCCTCGTTTAATGTCAAAATTAATATTATCTAAAACTTTTTTATCACCATAAGATTTACAAATATTTTCGGCAATTAAAACAACTTCTCCAATCCAGGCTGGATTAGGTAATTGCATATTAATTTTTTTGACGGCGGGTGGCATTTGAGGCAAAGCCACAACTAATTTTTCAATTCTTTTTTGTAAATTAAGTTTTTGACGAACCCCTTTTTCAGATCGATTGCCGGCAATTTTTAATAAACCTTTTTTCATTTCAACAATTTTTCGCTCTTGAACATGAATTTGATTAACCAACAAAGTTTCTCGTTCACCTTTTAGAGTGACATAATTAGTGTAATTGCCGTTATATTCTTCGATTAATTTGGTGTTTTTATTTACTTCTATAATTTTGTCGATATTACGATCGAGTAATTTTAAATCGTGAGAAATAATAACCAAAGTTTTCGAATAGCGACCCAAAAAATTCATCATCCATTTTTTACCTTCAATATCTAAAAAGTTGGTAGGTTCATCTAAAAGTAAAATTTCTGGTTCAAAAATTAGGGCTCTGGCAATAGCAAGTTTGGTTTTTTGACCACCACTTAAAACTTTAGGGTTGCCATCCAGAGATAAACGTTCCAATTCTAATTTGGATAACATTTTTAATAATTCATAATCTTGTTTTTGATAATAGGGATCTAAATAGTCACGAATTGATTCGGCTTTTTCCATTTGTTCATCGCGTTTAACTTCCTGAGGAACCAACATAACTTCACCAACAATTTCTAATTTGCCATCATCAATAAATTCTTGCTTAGTAATTAATTTAAAAAGAGTTGATTTGCCACAGCCATTGGCCCCGACCACACCAACTTTACTGTTTTTGGGAATAAAAAAATTGGCTCCTTCAAAGATGTTTTCTTTACCATAGGAATAAAAAATATTTTTGCCTAAAATCATTTAATGGCAGCAGCGACAACTTGGACCACACCCTTATCGAGAGGACTTGGCAAAATATTATCAACAGATAAATTGGTATCCGAAACATAAGCGGCTAAAGCTTTAGCGGCGGCAATTTTCATGTCATCAGTAATTTTAGAAACGTGATTATCGAGAGCACCGCGGAAAACTCCAGGGAAAGCTAAAACATTGTTTATTTGATTGGGAAAATCACTACGACCAGTACCAACAATAAAAGCACCCGATTGTTTGGCTAAATTTGGATCAATTTCAGCAATTGGGTTGGCCAGAGCAAAAATAATTGGTTTACTATTCATCGATTTAACCATGTCCGGAGTAACCAAATTTGGTTTACTAACTCCAATAAAAACATCTTGACCTTTGATAACGGTGGCTAAATCACCAGCAATATTTTTGGGGTTAATAAATTTTAAATAAGATTTTTTACTATCACAAAGGTCGGTTCTGTCTTTACAAATACTACCTTTGGAATCGACCATTAAAATAGATTTAAAACCATAAAGGTGGAGTAATTTGGCAATAGCACTGCCAGCAGCACCAGCTCCATTAATAATAATTTTAGTAGTGGCCACATCTTTGCCGGCCAATTTTAAAGCATTAATTAGGGCAGCTAAAACTACAATAGCAGTTCCGTGTTGATCGTCATGCATAACCGGAATATCTAAAATTTCTTTTAATTTTTCTTCAATATAAAAACATTTTGGAGCATTAAAATCTTCTAAATTAATGCCACCGAAACCAGGGGCGATATTTTTAACGATGTTAATAATTTCGTCTGGGTCTTGAGTATCAAGAACAATTGGAAAAGCATCGATATTGGCAAATTCTTTGAAAAGCAAAGCTTTACCTTCCATAACTGGAAGAGCACCATAAGGACCGATATTACC
>CAYUUU010000045.1:0-6256 GCA_964448065.1 uncultured Gammaproteobacteria bacterium | reverse complement strand
CTGTTGATTGGTACACTGCTAATCAAACTTGGTGGCAAGAAACCAAAAAAGAAGCCGAAGAATTTTATGTTAAATTAAACCAAATTAAAAAATAAATATGTAGGAACGCAATATATTGCGTTCCTACAACAAAAACAATATTGTATGAATTTTATAAAAACTAAAATTGAAGGATTAATAATAATTGAGCCAACTGTTTTTGGAGATGACCGAGGTTTTTTTATGGAAACCTACAATCAACAGGTTTTTGCCCAAAATGGTATTGATGTTACTTTTGTTCAAGACAATCATTCTCAATCCACCAAAGGTGTTCTTCGTGGTCTTCATTTTCAAAAACCTCCATTTGCTCAAGATAAATTAGTTCGTTGTACTTGCGGTGAAGTCTTAGATGTAGCTGTTGATATCAGAAAAGATTCTCCGACCTTTGGTCAATACGAATCCGTTTTGCTTACCCAAGACAATAAAAAACAATTTTTTATTCCCAAAGGTTTTGCTCATGCCTTTTTAGTTCTTTCCGATATTGCTGATTTCCAATATAAATGCAGTAATTTTTATAATAAAGAATCAGAAGGCGGAATTCTTTGGAACGATTCTCAAATTAATATCGATTGGCCAAAATTGGAATCAGAATTTATTTTATCTGAAAAAGACAAACTCTGGCCAACTTTAGAAGAAATTAAAAATTTAAATTTATTTTAATTAAAAATTTATTTCTCCCTTTCGTCAAAGGGAGATACTCCGATGTATATCGGAGAGAGGGATTTTATGCAAAAAATAATTGGTACAGGTCTAAGTGGTTTAGTTGGTAGTCGTGTCGTTGAGTTATTAAAAGACAAATACGAATTTGCTGATTTTTCTCTCGACTCTGGAGTTAATATTCTCGACAATAACAGTCTTTCTGCTGCTTTTGAAAAAAATAAAGATGCTATCGCCGTTTTACATATGGCTGGTTTTACCGACACTAATGCCGCTTGGGAACAAAAGGGAAATACCTCTGGCATTTGCTATCAACTTAACGTTGAAGGTACTAGAAATGTCCTTAATTTGGCTAAAAAATATAATCAACAACTCATTTATATTTCTACTGACTTTGTTTTTAGTGGAACTAAAACTACTCCTTATACTGAAACCGATACTCCAGATCCAATTGAATGGTATGGCGAAACCAAATATTTAGGCGAGAAAGTTGTCCTAGATTCTGGTTATCAAAACTACAACATTTCCCGTATTACTTATCCTTATCGATCTAAATTTGATACTAAACCAGACATTATTCGAAAAGTTTTAACCAAACTTCAAAATGGTGAACCAGTTAAAATGTTTTCTGACCAAATTTGTACCTACACTTTTATCGATGATATTGCCAAAGCTTTGGAATATTTCATTGAAAATAAAACCACTGGTATTTATCATTTAGTTGGTTCATCTTCTCATTCACCTTATGAAATGTGTTTAGAAGTGGCCAAAGCTTTTAATTTAGATCAAAGTTTAATTTCTGCTTCAAGTTTGGAAGAATATTTAAAATCTCAACCAGCTGGTTCTCGTCCTTGGCAAAAAACTTTAATTACTTCAAATCAAAAAGTAACTAATCTAGGTCTGAAGTTTAAAACTCTTTCCGAAGGCTTAGAAGAAGTTAAAAAACAAATAAATCTATGAGTGAAATTGGAGAAGGGTATAAACCAACAGAAATAAAAATTGAAACAAATCACCAAAAGTCTTTAAATTGTCAATTGAAAAAATTAGATCAATCTCGCCCTGATCATCAAGTTTTTAGTAGTGTTTTAAAAGAAATTTATCAAGAATATGAGACTTTAGATCTTGAAGCATCAAAAGCAGATAATATTCGTTACCAACCAAAATGTGCACTAGGAATTTATGAATATGTACCAGTTATTGATGCTGTTGATAATATCCCCGATCCTTACAATATATTTCCAAAAATAGAAATAGTTGTAAAAAATTCAAAAGATTTATCTAATTCAGAAATTACTAAAAAAATTGCCGAAACTATTTCTAATAACACCGACATTCCAACAATAGTTGAACCATTTGAAGGTTTTGATCAACCTTACGATAAATTAGAAAATGGAAATATTTATTATCACTCAAAAATGGAAGATACTTTCGGTATTCATACAAAACAATATGAATTAACACCTAATGGTATAGATTTTAAAAATCGTAAAGGCGATGTTATTTTAATCAATGAACTAAAAGTCGATGATCCAGCTGTTATAAAAACTGGAATTCACGAACTTGGTCATATTGTTGAAGAAAAAATGAACAAAGAAAATACAGAAGTTATTTCTACTATTTATGGTATTAAAGCTGGTCTTTTAATGGCTGAAATTGATCCTCAAAAATCTGCTGATATGATTCGTGGTCAAGTTCACCTTTATAATTGGATTTTAACAGGCACAGTTGCCCCTTAGTTTTTTTTCAATTAATTCCACTAATTTCTTAGCTTCTTTTACAGCAAAGTTAATTCCTCGATCTTCCGGATAAATCTGAGCAAAATTAAGTTGGTATGTTTTTTCTCCAACCTGCCTGCCGTCAGGCATGGCCTTATAACTTGGAACTTTATACTTTCGACTAACTATGTGTTGAGCATATTTAAATTTAAAAATTTTAGTTTCTTTAACTAATTTTTCTTCAAAATTAGGATATATTTTTTTTAGATAGCTAAAGAAATCAATTTTTATTGATTCATCATCAACTTTAAAATAATCATGGTCTTGTGGCACGTAAGTTCCTAAATAATAAATATGGTTTCCATTATAATTTTTTTTATCAATCAAATTAGTATGTTGAATCAAAGCCAAAAAAGGGGAGTTTAAATCATTTATATTGTGCCAATAATATTTACTTAAATTTTGTTTGGTTGAAAAAACTAAATCAACCGCCCCAATATAATCAACATTTTCAATTGGTCTGGTATCGATTATTAGATCAAATTCTTTTTCCAACTCTTTTAACTTTTCACTTTCTACTTTATAACTTAGTTTTATTTTCAAATTTTTGGCCAATTTTTGATTAATTTGTCCAAAACCCCCATCTAAATAACCTAATACTTCCTTGCCTTTTTCGTTAGTCGATCCACCTCGAGTATGAATTCTGGCCCACAACCAAGCCATCGATATTTTATTGTAATTTTTATGAAATTTTCCCTTTAAAAGTGGTTTCCAAATAACTTCAAAAGCTTGTTTTCCAGCCCATTTTTCCATCCAATTTACTGCCGTTACCTTTTCATATTTTTGCCAATTTTTATCAGCCTTAAGCCATAAATAAACCATTCCCAATCTAAATTTAGCCAGTAAGCTTAATTTACTAAATTTTAATAAATCAATTGCTCCCATAAATGGATACATTTTTCCCTCAAAATACAAACCAACCGAACTTTTATGCCATTTAAGCTTATCTTTTAGATCTAATTCTTCAATCAAAGTAATTATTTCTTTATCAGTTTTAAAAATATGGTGATAAGTTTTTTCAATTTTTGTTCCACTAATTTCAAAATCTCCTAATAATCCGCCAATTTCTTTTTCTTTTTCAAAAATAGTTACTTCATAACCTTTTTTAAACAATTCATATCCAGTAGTCAAACCACCAATTCCTGCCCCAATAATTGCTATTTTTCGTCTATTCATATTCAATATTTACTATGGTATCATAAGTCCATCCGCTGTTGCTTAACCGCAACGGTTTTTATTATTATTTATATAATTAAACAATTAACATCGACGATCTAACATCGACGATCTATTATCTAACCTATGGCCGAACAAATTAAACTTACTAAAAATCGAGACGTTCCTATGGATAAAGTTCGAAATATTGGAATTATTGCTCATATTGATGGAGGTAAAACCACCACCACTGAAAGAATTTTATTTTATACCGGTAAAATTCATAAAATTGGTTCTGTTGACGAAGGTTCAACTACTACCGATTCTATGGTTCAAGAAAAAGAACGTGGTATTACTATTCAATCTGCTTGTATTACTACTTATTGGAAAGACTATCGTTTAAATATTATTGATACTCCTGGACACGTTGATTTTACCGCTGAAGTAGAACGATCTCTTCGTGTTTTGGATGGTGCTATCATGATTTTTGATGGTAACGCTGGTGTTCAAGCTCAATCTGAAACTGTTTGGCGACAAGCCGATAAATATGGTGTTCCTCGAATTGCTTTTGTAAATAAAATGGATAAAATCGGTGCTTCTTTTCAGGGTACTCTAGATAGTATTACTGAAAAATTAAAAGCTCCAATTTGTCCTGTTGTTATTCCTGTTGGTGAAGAACATGACCATGTTGGTGTTGTTGATTTGATGAACATGGAAATGATTGTTTACGACAAAGATGAAGAAGGTTTGGAATTTACTCGAAAACCAGTAACCGAAGAATATTTAGCTAAAGCTACCAAAGCTCGAGCTGAAATGGTTGAAAAAATTGCTGGTGAAGATGAAGTTTTAATGGAAAAATTTTTAAATGATGAAGAAATTTCTACTCCAGAATTAAAAGCAGTTTTAAGAAAAGCTACTATTGCTCGAAAATTATTTCCAGTTTATTGTGGTGCTGCTTGGAGAAACAAAGGTATTCATCCAATTCTAGATGGTATTGTTGATTATCTTCCATCCCCATTAGATCTTCCTCCAGTTGAAGGTTATAATCCTGAAAATAATGAAGTTATTACTCGAAAACCATTAAAAACAGAACCATTATCAGCTCTTCTTTTTAAAGTTCAATCTGATCCACACGTTGGAACCTTATCTTATGTCAGAGTTTATTCTGGCGTTTTAAAAGCTGGTACCGAAGTTTATAATACTACCAAAGGTAAAACCGAACGTATTGGTCGTTTATTATTGATGCATGCTGATAAACGAGAAGGTCTTGAAGAAGGTTTTGCTGGAGAAATCGTAGCTTGTATAGGTTTAAAAGAATCTACTACCGGAGATACTCTTTGTGATGAAAGTAATGTTATTTCTTTATCTCCAATTCAATTTGCTGATCCAGTTATTTCTTTGTCAATTGAACCAGCTACTGCTGATGATCAAGAAAAAATGGGAGCTGCTTTAAATCGTTTAGCTATTGAAGATCCTACTTTCCGAGTCACTTATAATCAAGAAACTGGTCAAACCATCATTGCTGGTATGGGTGAACTTTATCTCGAAATTATCGTCGATCGTTTAAAGCGAGAATTTGGAGTCAATGTAAAAACTGGTGCTCCTCAAGTTGCTTATCGAGAAACTATTTCTGCTCCAGCCGAAGGTGAAGGTAAATATATTCATCAATCTGGTGGTCATGGTCAATACGGTCATTGTAAAATTAAAGTCGAACCAAAAGAAAGAGGTGAAGGTTACGAATTTGTCAATGCTGTTAAAGGCGGTGCCATTCCAGCTAATTTTATTCCAGCTATTGAAAAAGGTATCAAAGAAACCCTTCAAAAGGGTATTATTGGTGGTTTTCCAGCTACAGATATAAAAATTTCTGTTTATGATGGAACTTACCATGAAGTTGATTCTTCTGAAATGGCTTTCAAACTTGCTGGTGCTTATGCTATTAAAGATGCTTTCAAGGCCGCTAAACCTTTAATTTTGGAACCTATTATGAAATTTGAAGTTAATACTCCATCTGAATTTTTAGGAACAGTTATAGGTGATTTATCATCACGTCGTGGTCAAATTAATGGAACCGAAGATAGTCATGGTTTTACCACCATTCACGCTTTTATTCCTCTTGAATCCATTAGTGGTTATGCAACCACAATTAGAAGTTTGACTCAAGGCAGAGGATCATTTTATATGGAACCATGTCGTTATGATCCAGTCCCTCGTGATATTCAAGAAAAATTAACTATTAAATCAAATGAATAGTTTTTGTGTGTTGCAAAGCTCTATCGGAGTTGATACAATCTAAAAGCATTTTAATCTAAAATTATTAATTAAATTACGTCTTAAAGAAGACAATAAATAAAAGGAGAAAAAATAAATGGCTGATACTTATCAAAGAACCAAGCCACACGTTAACGTTGGTACCATTGGTCACGTTGATCATGGTAAGACTACTTTAACCGCCGCTATTTCAAAAGTTCAAGGAAGTGCTAAATCTTATGCAGATATTGCTAAGGGTGGTACTGTTCGTGATGCTTCTAAAATCGTTACTATTGCTATTTCTCATATTGAATACGAAACAGATAATAGACATTATGCTCACATCGATTGTCCAGGACACGCTGATTATGTCAAAAACATGA
>CAYUUU010000044.1:0-6294 GCA_964448065.1 uncultured Gammaproteobacteria bacterium | reverse complement strand
GGACAATAGTGTCAACTTGAGAAACTAATTCATCAACGATTTTTTCATCTAAAATGTCACCTTGGACAAATTTGTAGTTTGGAGAATTATCAAATTCAACTAAATTACGAGGATTAGCAGCATAAGTCATCTTGTCGAGATTTATAATGGAATCATCGGGATGATGAGCAAACCAGTATTTAATAAAATTTGAACCAATAAAACCTGAACCACCAGTGATTAATAATTTCATAGTAAGGTCATTTTAATTCAACGTAGGTACTTAATGCAAGTTTGAGTTTTAAAAAAGTCTTAGATATTGATTAATTTGGTATTATAGGGTATAACCAACATGAATTATTAAAACAAAGATAATTGTATTTTTGAAATTTAATAATTTTACACATTTAAAATCAGATATTAAAAAAAAATAGAAAGAGGTGGAATAATGGGTAGTTTTTTTGAACTGGAAATGAAAGAAGAAAATGTGAGAGGGAAAAAAGTTTTTATTCAAACATTGCCTGGCATAATTGTTCATGATGTATTTCATGTTGAAAAATATGTGGCTGTTAGAAAAGAACTAAACCATTTTACGTTGGAAGTTTTCTCAGCTAATTTTGATTTAATGAAAATTAAAAGTGATCAAAAAAAATTTTTTTATCTTGGCGACGATAATTCTTATTCCTATTACTTATTAAATTTTATCGTTTTAAAAACAGAACTTAAAATTAAAATGGAAGGAATAACCGCTTTAATAAACGGAACAAGTTATTTGCCTTTACCTTTGGCTTATGATTTGTGCACTGACCAAAGAAGTAAAAAATTAATCGAGGCGATTTCTAAAACCAATATCTGATTTTAAAAACCCGACTGGGAGGTGATGCATAAGCATTATTTTTTAGTCGGGTTTTTTGTTGGAAAAAAAATTATTAAAACTAAAAACCCCGCAGTTGCGGGGTTTAATTTATGAACTAAATGACTTTTATTCAGCGTCAGTTGGAGTAGCAGTTGGAGCTTTGGTAACAGCTTTGGTGACACTTGGAGTGGCAGTTTTAGTAGTAGCACTAGCACCAGTACTCAAATCAGTACCAATAGTAAAGACAGCATCATAAGCAGAAGCAGCTTTAAGATCGGTAGTGTAAGTGGCTGGGAAATCAGTAGTTAATTTTGATTCAAAATAAGCTGATGTACTGGCAGCTTTAACAGAAACACTGTTTTCGGTAGCAGTTGAAGTAGCATTACCAACAGAAACATTAGTAAAACCAAGAGCAACCAAAGTAGCTTTAAGAGTAGCAGCTTGACCATTAATGTCAGTAGCATTTAAAACCTGAATTTTAATATCTTTGCTGATTTCAGCAATGGTTGGAGTTGGAGTGGGAGTTTCAATTGGAGTAGAGGTTTCAACAACTTCTGGAGTAATATCGTTAGTTTCAACATCAGAAGTTGAACTATTGCGATTCAAAACGAACCAAATAATAACTGAAGCTAAGGCAGCAGTAAAAATAAATACGGCCACCAATGGGAGAATGTTTTTTTTGTTTTTTTCCATTTTTTTTGTAGGTAAACTAATATTTTCAATTGGTGCATTTATTATAGCAGGATTATCTGAATTTAGACCATATAATTCTCCTAAAACTGGTAGGGGTAAATTTGAAGCTCGAGAAAAACTTTGAGCAATTTGAGCTTCATCAAAAACAGTTTTATCCATTTCAGTGGTAGTGTTAATTTCAATTTCTTTGTCTGAAGGTAAATATATTTTTTTAGTAACACTGCTGAAATAAAAATTAGAGTAATTAACAATTTTTTGAATGTCTAAACTTGGACCTTTAACATTGACTGTTAAATAAACAGAATTATCTTTGGAAAGAAGTAAAGTATATTCTTGATCATTTAAAGGATAGACTAAAAAGAATTCTTGTTTATAAATACTAGAAATAACGGTAGAAATAGCAACAGAAACAGATTTTATAAAAAATGAACCTAAACCTATTTTTCCTAAATTAGTTTTAAGAATATCCATTTTAGGTTTATCATAAATAAAAGCCTGAATAATGGTTTTATCGTTTTCTTGGCTAAGTTTGTATTCAATTGAATTAGGATCTATTTGAAAATTAACAAAATTACTGGCTAAACTTATAACTTCTTTTTTGTCGATATTATCGATCTTACTGTCGTAGGTAAAAGATTTGGTAATAACCACATCGTCTGGAATTAAAATTGAAGCTGAACTAAATTTGTTTTGATTTAGATACAAAGCTAATGGTTCTAAATCCTTGGAAGATAAATCTTGCCAAAGGTTTAAATTAAAACTAAAAGTGTTGTTTTCTTTACGGTCCAAATATAGATCGATAGTTTTAGATTTTGGCCATAAAACTAATTTTGGTTTGGAAAATAATGACATCGATTAAGTTTATCAAGTCTATCAAGTTTATCAAGTCGAAAGTAAAATGATGAGTTTTTAAATAAAAAACGCCCCTGTTGTGGGGCGTTTAAAAAATTTTGAAAAAATTTATTACCAGCGTAAATGAGCGAAGGCTCTGTTGGCTTCGGCCATTCTTTCGATTTCAGCTCGTTTAGAAACAGCTGAACCTTCGTTATTAAGAGCTGACATAAATTCGGAAAATAATTTTTCTCCAAAACTATGAAATTGTTTGTTAGTTTTAGCTCGAGCAGCAATAATTAACCAACGAATTGCCAAAGCATTTTGTCGATTAGTACGAACTGGAGTTGGAACTTGATAAACAGCTCCACCAATTCGGCGAGGTTTAACTTCAACTTTTGGTTTAATATTTTCCATTGCTCTGTCTAGAACTTCAACAACTTCTTCTTTTGGAAATTGTTTTTTAAGTAAATCTAGGGCATTATAAACTTGTTTTTCAGCCGCAGTTCTTTTGCCATCTTTCATAGAGGCATTGATGATTTTAGCAATGAAAACACTGTTATAAACAGTATCAGGATTTACTTCTCTGATTTTGCTGGTTCCTTTTCTGGACATATTTTTTATTTAATAAATTTAAAGTAATAATTAATCATTTTTTGCGCTTGGCTTTTTAGCACCATATTTACTACGAGATTGCATACGGCCAGCAACAGCACCAGCATCATATTTACCACGAATAATACGATAACGAACACCTGGTAAATCTCTGACTCTGCCACCTCGAATACTAACGATACTGTGTTCGGCTAAATTATGACCAATGCCAGGAATATAAGCAGTAACAGAAGCATGATTACTAAGTTTAACTTTAGCAATTTTTCTCAAAGCTGAATGTGGTTTTTTTGGAGTCATAGTTTTGACAGAAATAACCACACCTTTTTTGATAGGGTTAATATTAAGGGTAGGCTTATTGGTAATAGTATTAAAACCATTACGAAGAGCAACTGTTCTTAATTTTGAAGTTCTAGTCTTTCGACCACTTTTAATAAGTTGATTGGATGTTGGCATATTTAGTTGATTTTTTGATTTTTACCTACAGGTATTAATCGTCCGATAATAACATTTTCTTTCAAACCAATCAAGCCATCGACTTCAGCTAAGAGTGAAGATTCGGTCAATACGCTAGTAGTTTGTTGGAAAGAAGCAGCAGAAAGCCATGAACCAGTAGTTAAAGCTGATTGAATTAATCCAAGTAAGACTTTCTTTCCTTGGGCTAATTTTGCATCCTTACCATTCTTTTCTTTGGCTTTTTCATTAGCAGCATTGAAGACAGCAGAGGTGGTGATTTGTCCGTAAAGGAAATTGGTATCACCAGGATCTTCAATTTTAATTTTATCGCTCATTTCTTTAACGATAACTTCAAGATGTTTATCATGAACACCAATACCTTGTGATTCGTAAACACCCTGGATACTGTTAATAAGATATTTTTGAGCAGCTTCAATTCCTTTAATTTCCATGATTTCTCGAACATCGAGAGAACCAGTGCAGAATTGAGTACCTTGAGCAACTAAATCACCATCAGCTACCAATAAGGTAACATTTGATGGAAGAAGATAAGTAATAACTTTTGGTTGATTATCTTGATCTTTACCAGTAAGTTTAATTTCGTAGCCATCAACTGTTTCTTTGATTTTTAACTTACCACTAATTTCTGCCATTGGAGATGGCATTTTTGGCATTCTGATTTCAAATAATTCTTGAACACGTGGTAAACCTTGGGTCACATCGACACCAACAACACCTCCGGTGTGTTTAGTACGAAGAGTAAGTTGAGTACCTGGTTCACCAATTGATTGAGCAGCGATAACACCAACTGGAACACCAATATCAACAATTTTTCTGGTAGATAAATCCCAACCATAACACTTTTGACAAAGACCAGTTTCAGCCTTACAAGTAAGAGCAGAACGGACATTAACCAAAGTGATTTCCTCTTTTTCAATTAAAGCAACTTCATCATTGTTTAATAAAGTATCTTTGGCAATTAAAACTTTTTTAGTCTTAGGATCGAGAATGTCAGTAGCTAAAACTCGACCTAAAATACGTCGACTAAAGAATTTTTCACGACCTTTTTCGTTAGCATCAATAGTAATGAATTTATCAGTACCACAGTCATGCATCTTAATAATAGAAACATGAGCAGCATCAACTAATCTTCTGGTTAAGTAACCAGCATCAGCAGTTTTTAATGCAGTATCAGCCAAACCTTTTCTGGTACCTCTAGCACCAGTTACATATTCAAAAACAGATAAACCTTCTCGGAAATTAGATTTAGTAGGAAGTTGAACGATTTTACCGGTAGGATCAACCATAAGACCTCTCATACCTGAAAGCTGTTTAATTTGATCTTTAGAAGCACGTTTAATACCTGCAGCAGAAACGATGCGGATTGGAGAATCAATATCAAGAGTTGCCCAAGTTTTTTCAGCGATTTCTTCGGTAATACCCATCCAAATTGATTGAGAAAGTCGTTTCTTTTCGTCGTTACTAATTAATCCATTTTTGTAATTATCTTCAATTTCAGCAACTTGTTTGTTAGCAGCTAAAATAATTCCATCTTTTTCTGGTAAATAACCACAATCTTCCATAGAAAGTGATAAACCAGATAAAGTGAAACCTTTGAAACCAATATCTTTTAATGAATCAATTAATTTGACTGTTTTAATACGACCAGCAATTTCTAATGATTTTACAATTAAATCATTGACTGATTTGGAACCAGCCATAGCTTCGTTAAGATAAGAAAATTCTTTTGGAAGAATTTGATTAAACCAAAGACGACCATAAGTAGTTTTGATTAATTTATCGTTTAATTTAACAGCAACTAATTCTCTTAAACCAATTTTTTTAGCTTCATAAGCTAATTCAACTTCGGCTTCATTACCAAAAATTGAAAGACCTTCAAAACTTTCGGTTTTTTCTTTGTCTAAATCTTGAGATTGAACAGAAGTGATGTAATAACAACCAACTGCCATTTCTTGAGTAGGAACAGAAATTGGATTACCATCGGCTGGCTTCAATAAATTTCTTGAAGGCAACATCAATTTCTTGGCTTCTTTTTGAGAAGCATCAGAAAGAGGTAAATGAACACCCATTTGATCTCCATCAAAGTCGGCATTGAAAGCTTTACAAACACAAGGATGTAAGCGAATAGCCAAACCATCAACTAAAATTGGTTTGAAGGCTTGAATAGAAAGTTTATGTAAGGTTGGAGCACGATTTAATAAAACACAGCTATCTTTGGTTACTTTTTCCAAAATGTCATAAACTTCATTAATACGATGATCGATTAAGTTTTTAGCACTTTTAATATTTGGAGCAATACCAGTAGACATAAGTTCACGAAGAACAAATGGTCGATAAATTTCCAAAGCAATTTCTTTTGGAAGACCAACTTGATTTAATTTTAGTTCAGGACCAACAACGATAACTGAACGACCAGAATAATCGACACGTTTACCGAGTAAATTACGACGGAAACGTCCTTTTTTACCTCTTAAAAGGTCTGAAAGTGATCGAGGAACACGTTTAGTACTCTTTCTTTTGTTTTTAGAACTCTTTTGAGCATCAATTAAAACATCAACTGATTCTTGGAGCATTCTTTTTTCATTTCGTAAAATGATTTCTGGAGCACCAAGCTTTAAAAGTTTTTTCAAACGATTATTACGATTGATTAGACGACGATATAAATCATTCAAATCCGAAGTAGCGAATCGACCTCCAGTTAATTGAACCATAGGACGAAGATCGGGTGGAACAACCGGAACATTGGTTAAAATCATCCAGGAAGCATCAATATTATTTTCGATCATGCCATTGAGAATACGAATTTTGTACATGATTTTTTTCTTTTTAATCTTGCTACTGGTTTT
>CAYUUU010000043.1:0-6303 GCA_964448065.1 uncultured Gammaproteobacteria bacterium | reverse complement strand
TTTAAGAATGTTTGATCTTCAAAAAGGCAGAATTTTAATTGATGGTCAAGATATTTCAAAAGTAACTCAAGAAAGTTTAAGACAAAGTGTAAGTTTAGTGCCACAAGATCCAATTTTATTTCATCGAAGTTTAATGGAAAACATTAGATATGGTAAATCAACTGCAACTAATAAAGAAGTAATTAGAGCTTCAAAATTGGCTCATTGTGATGAATTTATTTCTAAATTAAAAAATGGATATGACACATTTGTGGGAGAAAGAGGAATTAAGTTGTCTGGTGGGGAAAGACAACGGGTGGCAATTGCTAGAGCTATTTTAAGAGATGCTCCAATTTTAATAATGGATGAGGCAACTTCAAGTTTGGATTCGGAATCGGAAAAATTTATTCAAGATTCATTAGATAAATTAATGAAAGAAAAAACAGTAATTGTGGTGGCTCATAGACTATCGACAATCAAAAAGGTGGATAGAATAGTGGTGATAGATAAAAAGAAGATTGTTGAGGATGGAACACACGATAATTTAATTAAATTAAAAAAAGGAATCTATAAAAAGCTTTGGGGTATTCAAGTTGGTGGATTTATTAAATAAATAAGGGTTTTAAATAATAATTCGTTTAAATTCTTGATACGGAATTTTTTGCGTCTGGTGAATGTGGTTACCCACGTTCAAGGCCACAAAAAATTGTATCTTCGAATTGTAAACTAATTATTATCTATTGAATTATTAATTTAATTAGGTTGGCGTAATATTTTATTGGAAAGATAGGCAATATTTACATTTTAAAAAAGGGGAGTGAAGGGTATTTAGATCTCAGGTGTCAGATTTCAGATATCAGATTTAGCTATAAAATAGTAATAGTTTTTGAAAATGATTAATTAGAAGATTAAATTAAGATTAATTTATATTAAAAATAAAAATGGCCAAGGTAGGGAAGAGAGGAGTGTCCTATAATATACATCCTATAATATTTTCACGATTTTATCCTATAATTTTCACAAGGGTAGGTGATATATTGTGATATAGTCTCTGTGGAAAAGTATTTTGGCACCTAATATATCAAACTGCTCATGTTGAAGAGAGAGGTATATAGAGAATAATAGACAAATTAATTATTTTATTAATTGATTAATTTAGCTTTATTAATGATTGATGGTTTTATAAAAATATCTATTGTCCTCTGGTAGAGGAAGAGTATTTATATAACGTCGCACAATGTATCTTTTGCGACACTGTATAAAAATTTGAGTAGGGGGAGTGGGTTTTTTAGAAAAAATAAATTTTTTATTTTTCTCTTTTATTTTCTGTTAATAATTTATATTGATTTTTATTAATTTAATTAATTGATTATTTCCCTGTTGCTTACCAGACTTGTTATTTTTTGGTTTTGGGTTTAATTTTTTTGACTTGACTCCCCTAAACCGATTTTGAGTAGGGTAATCGTTATATTATGCCTAAAGATAGGCATTTTGAACCTAAAACGTCACCAGAGGCCCTACAATCGAATTAGATCGTAGATGATGGATGTTAGATCGTCGAAAATCAAAAAATGAATCTAAAAATGGTAATATTAACTATGGAAAATGATTTAAATATTTTAGTAAGGCGATTTTTGGAACATTTGGAAATTGAAAGAAATTGTTCAAAATTGACCATCAGAAATTATGAACATTATTTGAATATTTTGATTGACTTTTTAAATGAAAATAAAGGAAATACTGAAAAGGTAAAATTAGAGCAAATTAATAGTGAAACGATTAGACAGTTTAGACTTTATTTGTCTAGACAAAAAGGAACTTCGGGGGAAATGAAATTAGTAACTCAGGGATATTATATTATTGCAGTTAGGTCGTTTTTAAAATGGCTGATCAAGAATGATTATAAAACTATGCAACCAGAGAAATTAGATGTTCCAAAAATGAAGGATCATTCTTTAAAATTTTTAGATGAGCAACAAATGGAAAGATTATTGAATCAACCACTGCCTTCTAGTGATAATGGTTTACGTGACAGAGCTATATTGGAATTATTGTTTTCAACTGGTTTGCGGGTGTCTGAATTGGTTCATTTAAATCGTGATCAAATTAATTTAAAAACTAGAGAATTTGGGGTAATTGGAAAAGGTGGACGTTTAAGGGTGGTATTTATTTCGGTAGAGGCTACAGAGCACGTCGCAAAATATTTAAGAAGTAGAACAGATAATTTTAAACCACTTTTTATTAGATTACTTAAAAAAAATGAGATTCCTAAAACTGATGAATCAACCAGATTAACAGCTCGTTCAGTTGAAAGATTGGTAAAAAAATATGTTCAGTTGGCAAAAATTCCTGTTAATGCAACTCCTCATACATTAAGACATTCGATGGCCACTGACTTGTTAAGAAATGGAGCTGATTTAAGATCGGTTCAAGAAATTTTGGGTCATAAAAATATTGCTACAACTCAAATATATACTCATGTAACAGATGCAAGATTGAGAGAAGTTCATGAAAGATTCCATATTGGAAATAAAAAACACTAATACCCCATAGTAGCGCGTTTTTGCAATAAAATACTCCCCTGTTGAAATTTTGATTAATTGTGAATTTTTATAATCAATTTTTTCCCTAAAATAGGATATAATTGAAATTTTGATATACTTTAGCAGACAATCCCCTGCCCTGCTAAAGTATACTTATTAGTTATGTATGTCTTATAGTTTTTGTAAAAACTATTTATTTTTCTTCTTGAACTTTTTTATTATCCTCAATTTCGGTTGAATCAACTTTGTTGATAACTGTCATAGCATTGACTTTATCATCATCAGTTTTAAGTCTCATTAAAATGACACCTTTAGTATTTCTGTTTAAAGTAGGAATGTTTTTTAAAGGTAGTTTGATGGTAATAGCTTTTTTAGAAATTAAGATAATTTGTTCATCTAGTTCAGAAACCACTTGGGCGACAGCAATTTTGCCAGTTTTTGGACTAAGATTAGCTACCTTAATACCAATACCGCCACGTTTTTGAATTGGGTAGAGATACACGTCAGTACGTTTACCAATACCGTTTTCAGTGACCACTAAAAGGTGTCGGAAGTTAGTTTTTTTGTTTTTAGTATCGATGGCAGCTGGAACAATAGCCATACTAACTAAAGAATCATTTTCTTTTAATAAAATACCCCTGACTCCTCGGGTTTGACGACCCATTGGACGGCAGTCTTTTTCATCAAAACGAATACATTTACCATTTTTGGTAACTAAGAAAATTTGATTGTTACCTTCGGTTAAT
This sequence comes from uncultured Gammaproteobacteria bacterium, assembly GCA_964448065.1. GTDB lineage: Bacteria > Patescibacteriota > Microgenomatia > UBA12405 > UBA12405 > WARW01. Next base: position 3,035 of record CAYUUU010000043.1, on the reverse strand, counting down.
TTGGCCCAAGCTAATTGATCATCACTATCCAATTTGATGGCAGTTAAACCACTTTGACGAATGTTTTTGAATTTTTCAATAGCAGTCTTTTTAACAACACCATTTTTGGTGGCGAGAAGAATAAATTTGGCGTCGGAATTTTTGCCGATAGGTAAAATAGTTAAGACGGTTTCACCTTGGGTAATATTGATTAAATTGACTACAGCCTGACCTTTGGCTTGACGACTGCCTTCTTGAACATCCCAAACTTTGGTTTTAAAAACACGACCACGGTTGGTAAAGAACAAAAGATCATCATGGGTATCAACAGAAATCATTGATTCAACTTCGTCTTCATTTTTGGTAGCCATACCAACGACACCAACTCCACCTCGTTTTTGACTGTGATAGGTTTCTTTGGCAACTCGTTTGATGTAGCCAGTTTTGGTTAAAGTAATTAAGACATTTTCGTTAGGAATCAAGTCTTCTTCATTGAAATCTTCGAGACTCTTGCTAATGATTTTAGTTTTTCTAGGATCAGTGTATTTATCGATTATTTCTTGATTTTCTTGCTTTAAAACAGAAACCATAACCTCTGATTGAGTAATAATAGAAGTTAAATAAGTAATAGTTTTTTCAACCTCATTATATTCATCTTCAAGTTTTTGTCTTTCCAGAGCAGCTAATTTTCTGAGTTGCATTTCCAAAATAGCATTGGCTTGAAGATCAGTGAATTCAAATTTGGTCATTAAGTTTTCGCGAGCTTCATCGGTAGATTTGGAAGCACGAATAGTTTTAATGATTTCATCAATGATATCGAGAGCTTTTTTAAGACCTTCGAGGATATGAGCTCTCATAGCCATGCCTTTAAGATCAAAAATAGTACGAGCTCGGACAATATTTTCTCGGTGTCGGCAAAAAAGTAAAAGAATTTGACGAAGATTTAAAGTTTGAGGTACACCATCAACTAGAGCCAATATATTGGCAGAATATGATGATTGGAGAGGAGTATATTTGAAGAGTTTATTTAAAATTGATTTTGGTTTACCAATTTTTTTAATTTCAACAACAACTCTGATACCATGTCTGTCTGATTCATCTCGAAGATCAGAAATACCAATAATTTTTTTATCTCTGACTAGATCAGCAATTTTTTTAACAAATTCAGCTTTGTTAATTTGATATGGAAGTTCGGTAATAACAATTCTGATTTTTCCTGATTTGGTTTCTTCAATATTGGTTTTTCCTCGGACAATGAATTTACCACGACCAGTATTGTACATTTCTAAAATACCACTGCGTCCATAAATTTCAGCGGCGGTGGGAAAATCTGGTCCTTGAATAAATTTAACTAATTCTTCGATAGTACTGGTAGTTTCCAGTAAATATTTATCTTTTTCTAGTTGAACAATAGGAGCTAAAACTTTTTCTTGAGTAGTTTTAGGTTGAGGAATAAAATTAGTGATTTCATTTTCAACTTCGATTTTTTCGAGGTGGCTTTTGTCTAAAAGTTCATTAATTGCCAAACACAATTCTTTTAAATTGTGGGGTGGAATACGAGTAGCCATACCAACAGCAATACCGTCAGCACCGTTTAAAAGTAGATTAGGAATTCTGGCAGGAAGGACAGTTGGTTCAACAGTAGAAGCGTCGTAGTTAGGCATCATTTCGACGGTGTCTTTGTTAATATCCATAACCATTTCAGCAGTTAATTTATCCATTTTAACTTCGGTGTAACGCATAGCAGCTGGTGGATCGCCATCGATGGAACCAAAGTTTCCTTGACCTTTAATTAGAGGATATCTAAGGGAAAAATCTTGAGCCATACGGACAAGAGCTCCGTAAACAGAACTATCACCATGTGGATGGAATGATTTTAAGACATCACCAACAACAGCAGCTGATTTAACGTTTTTGCTATTTGGAGTCATACCAGCTTGATTCATGGCGTAAATAATACGACGTTGAACTGGTTTTAATCCATCGCGAACGTCTGGAAGAGCACGTTGAACGATAACACTCATGGAATAATCAAGATAAGATTGTTCCATTTCTGGAATAATATCTGTTTCCAGAATTTTACCAATATTGAATGGGGTTTTGTTTTGAATTTTATCCTCTGTATTAGTTGTCATAATTTTTTCCTTTATAAATCTAATGTTGCTAAATGAGCATGAGTCATAATGAATTTTTTTCGAGGTGGGACATCTTCACCCATTAAAACTCTAAAAGTTTCGTCGGCTTTTTGAGCATCGTTAATAGAAATTCTTTTTAATAATCTAGTTTCAGGATTCATAGTGGTGTCCCAAAGTTGTTGTGGATTCATTTCACCTAAACCTTTGTAGCGTTGGATATCATAAGGTTTAGTGGTGTCAATTGTTTGCAAATAAGCTTCTTTTTCTTCATCGGTGTAAAGATATTTTGATATTTTTCCTTGTTTTATACGATAAAGTGGAGGCATAGCAATATAAACATGACCTCCTTCAATAGTTTGAGGTAAATGACGATAAATAAAAGTTAAGAGAAGAGTAGCGATATGAGCACCGTCAACATCAGCATCGGACATTAAAATAATGCGGTGGTAACGAAGCTTATTAAGATCAAATGTTTCTCCTATTCCCATACCTAAGGCAATAATTAAATCTTTTAATTTATCGGAACCAACGACTTTATCTAATCTCATTCCTTCAGTATTTAAGGCCTTACCCCATAAAGGCAAGATGGCTTGAAAACGACGATCCCTGCCCTGTTTGGCTGAACCACCGGCAGAATCTCCTTCAACGATATAAATTTCACATTCGGCTGGATCTTTTGATTGGCAATCGGCTAATTTTCCTGGTAATCCTAGAGTTTCAAACACACCCTTACGCATAATAGCGTCTTTGGCAGCTTTAGCAGCTTTACGGATTTGAATGGTTAAAATGGCTTTACCAACAATAGCTTTGGCAACATCTGGATGTTCTTCAAAATAAATTTCAAGTTCTTCTTTGACAACTTTGTTAACAATTGGTTGAACTTCACTATTACCTAATTTACCTTTAGTTTGACCTTCAAAT
>CAYUUU010000042.1:0-6620 GCA_964448065.1 uncultured Gammaproteobacteria bacterium | reverse complement strand
GGGTATTAAAAAAGGGCTTGCCAGCCCCTCGGTTAAATACCACAAAATTATTATGTACTTATTATAGCAGAATTATAACTTTTCGGCGTACCATATAACACTTATACCTTTTTCTCTTTTGGAAGTATTTAAAAAATCATCCAGTCGCGGAATTTCCATAACATGATTAAAACCATGCTTTGTTAAAATGTTGGAAAATATTTCACTCTTTGGAAGACTTACACTTTTATCACCAAAATCGGCAGTATTAATAATAAGTTTACCGTTTTTTTTAAGAACCAACGAAGCTTGAATAATTAGATTTTCATGTCCGACAGACGGTTCTAAGTAACCATTAACATTTTTAACAATATATCCAGCCTCTGGATTTAAAGTAATATTTTCTGATAATACAAAGTCGAATTTTTTATCTCCAACTATTTTAGCAAGATGATTAACATCACCAGTATAATTTGGCTTAATTTTAGGTGAAATATCAATTGTTTTCCAACCTTTTTGACACCATTTATTGGTATTTTGACCTGAACCTAAAACAATACCTGTTTGATTGTCTAATAAACTCACCATCGCTTTTTGACATTCAGAGATTAATTGAATTTTTGGATCAAGTGAATTTTGGGCTTTTAATTCAACAATCTGACTTGAAGATAAAAATGGAAAACTAGAATGTTGAATTTCGGAATTTCTTTGAATTTCAGTATTAATAATTTTAAAAAATTAATAATGTTTACAAATCGAGCTGTTTTAATTGATTTCAGAAGTGTTTAAATCGTAGGTTAATTTTTGATCTGTATTGTAAATAAAAATTACTTTCCCATTATTTTCTACACAATCTACTTCTGGATTTTTTAATTTATTGCCTAAGTGTTTGACGAGATCAAATTTAACATTAGAATTAGGTAAAGAAATTATTTGACCTACAATACCAGCGTAACCACCATCTTGGCAATATATTAAATATTTTTCATCATCGGTAATAGTAAAATCTGCCCCGCTGGTATAACTTATTAAGTGAGAACCATTTTGAACATCATAAATTTCAAAAGATCCAACAGTTGCGTATATTTTTTGGTAGGTTAGATATCTAAAATTTTTACTAAATTTTATATCTTCAAAACGAAATAATTTATCATCTAAAGATTGATCATCTTTATTTTTAGTTAAAGAATCAATAATAGTTTCTTTACCATTTCTATTTAAAATAAGATTATTTGTCCCATTTTGTAATTTAGAATAAACATTAATTTCTGAATTATTTGTTTTTACAGTTGCAATTGTTGGGGTTACCTCTTTATTTACTTCTGTTGGAATTTGAATTACGGATTGATTTTTAATTGATTTGTCTTTTTTATTGATAGTAAAAATATAGACGGACATACCAATAATGATCAAAATGGCAATAAAAAAAGAAATTTTATAAAAATTGTTTTTTTTAGAAACAACAACAGGTTCTGAAATATTTTCAATATTTTCCATAAACAATTCTATTGAAATAATTTTTATAAATCAAGTTGATGGAGTAAATCTTTTTGACGAGAATTGAGTTTGGTTGGAATGGTAACAAAAAGACGAATATAAAAATCGCCACGACCATAGCCATTAACATCTTTTATACCTTGATTTTTAAGTCTGATTAAAGTGTTTGGTTGAGTCCCTGGCTTAACTTTAACTTTAAGAGGTTCAGTTAGAGTTGGAACTTCAATAGTGTCACCTAAAATAGCTTGAGTTAGACTAATATTAGTATTTACAAAAACATCATTACCATCACGTTTAAAAATTTTATCTGGTTGAACATCGACATAAAGAATAAATTCGGAAAAACGAATTTTTTGACCATCATCAACACCAGAAGGAATTTTAATAGTTTTTTTATGACCATTAATATTAACTTCTTTTTGACAACCGTTAGCGGCTTCTAAAAAAGTGAGTTCGATTTTGTAAGTTTCAATTCGTTTACCTTGTTGTCGTTGACCACCTCCGCCAAAGGCGGATGAATTGCCAAAAAATTGTTCAAAAATATCAAAAGGATTATTAAAACCTTCAAAATCAAAACCACTGGCACCAAAAGGATTACCACCAGTACTACTGGTATAAGTAAAATTACCACCATTTTGACTACTGTAAGTGTGACCACCAAAACCACCAGCACTTGGATCAAAAGCAGCATGACCATATTGATCATAGGCAGATTTCTTTTCTGGATCACTTAAAACTTCATAAGCTTCATTGATTTCTTTAAATTTTTCCTCAGCATCTGGTTCTTTATTTCGATCAGGATGAAATTTTAAAGCTGACTTTCGATAAGCGCTTTTAATTTCATCTTTGGAAGCAGTTTTAGAAACACCTAAAACTTCATAAAAATCTTTTTTCATAATACTTATTATAAGGGCAGACACAGGGGTCTGCCCTTACATATTATTTTTTATTATTGTACTACTTCCCCTTCTTCAGCTTCTTTTTTATCATCGGCTTTTGGTTCATCAGGATTTGGTTGACCTTCAGTTGCCTGTCCGCCGTTGGCGGATTGCTGTTGATAAATAGCTGCTCCAATGGTTTGAAGAATTTGATTTAGTTCTTCTGAAGCTTTGTCTAATTCATCTTTGTTAGCCTCAGTTTTAGCTAAAATTTCTCGAGCAGTTTTTAATTGAGCTTCGATTTTTTCTTTATCTTCTGGCTTAACTTTGTCAGAAAAATCTTTCAAGGTTTTTTCTCCAGAAAAGATAGTACTGTCAAGTTTATTTCGACTTTCAGCTAAACTTTTTTTATCTTCATCTTCTCGAGCATGAGCTTCAGCATCTTTTTTCATTTGCTCTATTTCTTCTTCTTTTAGATTAGTAGCATTTTGAATAGTAATGCGTTGTTCCTTGCCAGTTCCTTTATCTTTGGCAGAAACAGAGAGAATTCCGTTTGAATCGATATCAAAAGTGACTTCAATTTGTGGAACACCACGTGGAGCAGGAGCAATGCCGTCTAGAATAAATCTACCAAGAGATTTATTGTCGATAGCCATTGGACGTTCACCTTGTAAGACATTAATTTCAACTTGAGGTTGACTGTCAGCATAGGTGGTAAAAACTTGAGATTTTTTGGTTGGAACAGTAGTGTTTCGATCGATTAAAGGAGTTCGAACACCACCAGCAGTTTCAATTCCAAAAGTTAATGGAGTGACATCTAGAAGAACTACATCTTTAACTTCACCAGTTAAGACAGCTCCTTGAACTGCGGCTCCAATGGCCACAACTTCATCTGGATTAACAGTATTATTTAATTCTTTACCAAAGAAATTTTTAACAACTTCTTGAACTTTTGGCATACGAGTCATGCCTCCAACCATAATGACTTCTTTAATATCATTTTTGGTAACTTTGGCGTCTTTAAGAGCTTTTTCGACAGGACCAATAGTTTTTTGGATTAAATCATCAACTAATTTTTCTAATTCTGATCGAGTTAGTTTTTTGGTTAAATGAAGAGGTTGACCGTCTTTTTGAGTAATAAATGGTAAATTAATTTCAGTTTCGGCAGCTGAACTAAGTTCGATTTTGGCCTTTTCAGCGGCTTCTCGAACACGTTGCAAGGCTTGAGGATCTTTGGTTAAATCAACTCCATTTTGTTTTTGAAAATCATCAATAATCCAGGTAATAATTTTTTGATCAAAATCATCTCCACCAAGGAAAGTATCACCATTAGTAGATTTAACTTCAAAAATACCATCGCCGATTTCAAGAATAGAGATATCAAAAGTACCTCCACCTAAATCGTAAACAGCCACTAATTCATTACCTTTTTTATCTAAACCATAAGCTAGAGCGGCAGCAGTTGGTTCATTAACGATTCTTTGAACATTAAGACCAGCAATTTCACCAGCTTGCTTAGTAGCTTGACGTTGAGAATCATCAAAATAAGCAGGAACTGTAATAACAGCGTCGGTTACTTTTTCGCCAAGATATTTTTCAGCATCAGCTTTACATTTTTGTAAAATCATAGCGGAAATTTCTTGTGGAGTATAAGCCTTACCTTCAATTTCAACCGAAGCGGTGTTGTCTTTACCGGCAACTACTTTATATGGAGAAACAGATTGGGTTTTTTTAACTTCTGGATCATCCATACGACGACCCATTAAACGTTTAACACTATAAACAGTGTTTTTAGAATTAAGAACCATTTGACGTTTAGCTAAATCACCAACGAGTTTTTTGACTGGTTCAACAATAGAAGGAATAGTGTTACGACCTTCTGAACTGATAATGACTTTTGGAGTACCACCTTCCATAACTGAGACACAGGAGTTGGTAGTACCTAAATCGATTCCGATTATTTTGTTTGACATATGTTTTAGAGCTTTAGATTGTTAGATCTTTAGAGCTTTAGATAAAATAATAATTAATTAATAATATTTTAGTCAGAGGTTTTTCCGACTGTCACTTGGGCTGGCCGAATAACATGACCATTTAATTTGTAACCTAGTTTTTTGACTTCAACTACGAAATTTGTCTGGCCGTCGACAACCTCGACACATTCCATAAATTGAGGATCAAATTCTAAATTAACAGGATTTATTTCTTCTAAACCTTCTGTTTTTAAAACAGAATTAAATTTATCAATAGCCATTTTAAGACCAGGATCATTAAGATGTTTTTGAGCTAAATTTAAATCATCTAAGACATCGATCATTTTGGTTAAGATAGACGTTGTGGCTAAGGTAACAAAAAGTTGTCTTTGAGACTCGTTTCTTTTTTCTAAATTGGAATAATCAGCTAATGATCTGGATAAATTGTCTAATAAAGAAGTATTTTTTTCTTCTAATTCGGCAATTTTTTTAAGTAATTGGTCGTCCTTAGTGATAGTATTTTTTATTTTTTGATCTTTTGTCATAATTTAAATTAACGACTAATGGTTGAAAGCAATTCGGCAAAATAGTCAACAACTGGAACAATATGGGTATAACGACAACGAGCTGGGCCAATAATTCCAACAATCCCTCGGTGTGGACCAGATTCATAATTTTGATAAATAAATCCACAAGGTTCAAGATGTTCTAAGCCTAAATCTTCACCAATTAAAAGATGAACTATTTCTTCTGATTCAGGACTTAAATTGCCAGCTTTATTGATAATATCGAACCAAAAAGTACTATTATCCAAAAGGGATAAAACTGTTTTAGTAACATCGATATTAAAAAATTCTGGTTCTTCTAAAAGATTAGAAGCACCATAACTATAAATAGAACCATGGTCAGTAGTAGCAATGGCCATAGAATGAGTTTTAAGAGCTAATTCTCGAGTAGTTTCTCGAATTAATCTGTCAAATTCATTACGATAATCCCAAACTTTTTCTTTAGCTCCAATTTCTTCTCCAATTGAAAGATTTTTAGGAGTCATTAAATTTCGGACATAATATTTTAAACCCATAGAGGTTGGAGTATGACCAGCAGAAGAATGACCTTTTTTAAGAAAGCCAAGTTGAGTAAGAGCCATCATTTCATTTCTGATAGTGGCTGAAGAAATACCTAGAGAATATTTTTTCTCTAAAGTTTCAGAACCGACAGCAGAAGCTGTCTCGATAAATTCTTCGACTAAGCATTTTAAAAGTTTGATTTGTCGTTGAGTTAAATCTGACATATTAGCAATATAATAGTCCGACTGCTAAATAGTGTCAAGAGGTAAATTTAGATTTGAAAACAAACAGAACCGAAGTAAAAAAGACAGTTAAAAGAACAAAATTAAGATAATTTAGTTGATTAAATAATAGCAGAAGAAGGAGAGCAATGCTATAAAAAGAAAGAAGTAAATTTGCTTTTATTTTTTTAGAAAAAATAGTTAATAAAGAAAAAACTAAACAAAAAATAATTAGAAAGAAAATGATTTTGGACCAAAAAAATTGAGCCGAAACAGTGTTAATAAAAATCAACAATAAAATTAAAAATAAATTAGAAAAAAGAATAAATTTTTTATTCATGAAGTTTTAAATCAGAATCAGTTTCTTCAGTTTTTATTTTATTAACAATCTTAACTAATTGGTTGGTACGGGTAGTATCAACGGCCGAATATTTTTTTTGAAGAGCCTCGATACTACCACCGATTTCTTTAAAACCCTTATTGTAATTATCGAATTCTTCGGCAAATTTTTTGATATAACCAATAATAGTAGCTACATTTTTTTGGTAACGGAAATTGTCGTAGGCTTGGTGGACCATACGTAAAATGGCAGTAAAACTGAAAGGGCCAGCCAAGATTACTTTTTTGCTCATAGCATCTTGCCAAATTTCTGGGAATCGATCGTAAATAAAACTAAAAATCATTTCGTTAGGGATAAAAAGAATGACAAAATCGACAGTATTTTCTTCGGGATTTATATATTCCCTGCTGGTTACTTCTTTGATTTTAGTTTTAATGTCTTGTTCAAATAATTTTTTATAACGTTCTTTTTCTTCTTTATTATCAGATTCACTCATTTTAACTAAATTTTGATAAGGAAATTTAGAGTCAACATTTATCTTCATACCGTCGGGCATATAGACAGTAAAATCGGGACGAGAAGTGGCACCAACCACCTGTTTGTCATAACTAATTCCGCTGACAAAACCAGACATTTTTAATAAATCTTCGGCGACTTGTTCACCA
>CAYUUU010000041.1:0-6707 GCA_964448065.1 uncultured Gammaproteobacteria bacterium | reverse complement strand
TGAGAGTTTTTGGTGGTGAAAAAATTAGTTCTCTAATGGAACGATTCAATATGCCCGAAGATATTCCGTTAACTCATCCTTTAGTTTCCAAAGTAATCGAACAAATTCAAGTTAAGGTTGAGGGTTATAATTTTGATTCTCGTAAAAGTTTGGTTGAATACGATGATGTTATTAATAAACAGCGAAAGATTGTTTATCAAATTCGAGATTCAGCTCTTTTAAATCAAAAAGAAGCTCCAGAAAAAAACAAAGAATCAATTTTTAAATATCTAGAAAATCAAATTAATAATATTTTGGCTCAAAATACTTCTTATGAAAACGGTAAAATCGATTTTGAAAAAGTTACCTTAGAGTTTCTAGAAATTTTACCTCTCGATTCTCATAGTCGTCAGGAACTTAAAAAAGAATTAATTAAATCAGATAATCCAAACGAAGTTTTATTAAAAATTTTAACCGATCAATGGAATCAACGTGTTTCTTATTTTGGCGATGATTTAAGCAACAGTATTACCACTTTTGCCATTATTTCCACTATCGATCCACTTTGGGTCGATCATTTAACTGCTCTAGATGATTTGCGCGACGGTGTCCGACTTCGAGGTTATGCTCAAAAAGATCCTCTAATTGAATACAGAAAAGAAGGTTATGAAATGTTCCAAAAACTTTTAACCAATTTCGAATATAACTTATCTAGAAAACTTTTCCGACTCGAACCAGTTTCAACTCCAGACATTACTCCTCAAAATGTCACCGAGGGAAGAGGGGAAGATTCTTTATCGAAAGATTATAATGGTGAGCCTGTCGAACCACCACCAAAACAAGAAACTATCAAAAAAGATCAAGTTGTGGGCAGAAACGACCTGTGTCCTTGTGGTTCTGGTAAAAAATATAAAAAATGCTGTTATCCAAAATTCGGCTAACAAATGAACTTCATAAATTCTTTCACTAAATTAAATGAAATGGAAACAGTTCATCAAATTGAAAGAATGCATGCTTATCCATCTCGCTTTTACCGTCTAGCCAATATCTTAGAAAAAAGACCTGAATTTATTTTTGTTCATAAAATTGAAAATAATTTCTTTAATTTTTTTGATACTTCAAGATTTACCTACAATTCAAATAATATTATATTTTTATTATTTTTTGTTTTAATTTTATTAATCTTTAGTAAAATTTTTCGTGATCAAAAAAAATCTTAATTTAATTATCCTGGGATTAATCATAATATTTGCCGGTTTTTTATATTGTTTTAAATTAAATAATATTCCTTCTGGAATTTATGTTGATGAAGCGGTGGCTGCTTATGATTCTTATTCTTTAATCAATACTGGGGCTGATCATTTTGGTAAAAAATTTCCTATCGCTTTTCGTTTTTTTGGAGCCTATACTCCTGGTTTATTTGTCTACATAAATACTCTTCCTATTAAAATATTTGGTTTAAATAATTTTTCCATTAGATTTATATCTGTTATTTCTACTTTAATTCAACTAATTTTTTTATATTTAATTACCAAATTTTTTACCAAAGATAAATCAAAATATCTTCGACCTTTAACAATTTTTTTAATTTCTTTTATTCCTTGGATGGTTTTTAATGCTCGTCTTGGTTATGAAGTTACTTTGGCTCAAACTCTAATTACTGTTGCAGTTTATTTTTTGTTAGCTTCAACCAAAAATCCCAAATTATTAATCATTTCTTCTTTGTTTTTTTCCTTATCAGTTTATACCGCTCACACTCAAAAAATACTTGCCCCTTTAATTATTATTTTTTCTTTTTTTCTATTTAAAATTTGGCGTTATCCTAAAAAAATAGTTTTAACTTCTTTTTTAATTTTATTAATAACCCAAATTCCTAATTTTTATTTAATCACCACCAATTCTTTTTGGGTAAAAACTTCTTCAATAAATAAAAATAACACATCTCTTCTTAGCGACCTTAATTATCAATTGTTTCAAACTATTTCTCCTAAAACATGGTTCAATCAATCCCCAGATATTGATCTTCAACATCAAATTCCAGAAATATCCTTGTTTTATTCATGGATGTTTTTACCCATATTTATAGGTTTAATAAAAGTTTTTTGGAAAAAGAAAAAACCAATTGAGTTTAATTTTATTATTGGTTTTTTATTAATTTCTTTAATTCCTGGAATTTTATCTGGTCGTTTTATGTCCACTCAAAGGTTAATTTCACTTTTAATTCCTTTTTCAGTTTTTTTATTTTTAGGTATCGACCAACTAATTAAATTAATTAAAAATAAAATAATTCTCTTTTTAATTTTTATTAGTCTAATTTTTTATTCTTTAATCATGCTTTGGCGTTCTTATTTTATTCTTTTACCAAACATTTATGCTTCAAGTTGGAATTATGGAGCCGATCAAGTAGTTCAATATGTTAAATCAAATCCAGATAAGCATTTCATTGTTGATAACACCCGAAATCCTCGTCAATATATTCTTTTTTTATATTATTTAAAATACAATCCTCAAAAATTTCATCAAGAAATAGGTAATTTTTGGTCAAAGGATTATTATCAAAACACTAACTATATTTCCAATATTTCTTTTTCCAACCTTGAATTTAGACCTATATCTGATGATGATTTTAAAAACACAAACAATATTATTGTTGCCGATGATTTAACTATTAGTAATTCTGATATTGAAAATAAAGGTCTTAAAATTATTAATAAAATTTATTTTCCAAACCAAAAACCAGCTTATATTTTTTATCAAAAAAATAATATCAAGCCTTAATTTTTAACCTCTGTTATATAATCAATTAACTTTTATGTCTATTAATAAAAAAATATCAAAACAAATTTGGAAAGAAATTAAAAAAGCTAAAAATATTTTACTTACTTTTCATCCAAATCCAGACGGGGATTCAGTTGGTAATAATTTAGCTCTCTATCATGCTCTAACCAATCTTGGCAAAAAAGTTACCCTAATTTCGGGAGATTCTCCTTATCCTTTAAATATGGTTATGTTGCCTGGTAGTAAAAAAGTTGTTCAAAAAAACTTTTTTGAAACAGATCTTTCAACTTTTGATTTATTTTTAATTACCGATATTTCTTCTCAAGATCGAATTTCCCGAATCAATGAAGTTGTTTTTCCAAAAACTTTAAAAACTATTCTTATCGATCATCATGTTTGTCAGAGACATTTTGCCGATATTAATTTAGTCGAGTCGGATTATCCAGCCACTTGTCAAATAATTTTTGAATTTTTTAAATTAAATAAAGTTAAAATTACTCCAGAAATTGCTGCTTGTTTATTTTTGGGAATCTATACTGATACTGGTGGTTTTAAATATCCAAACACCACTCAGTCAACTTTTTTAATGGCAGCTAATTTAGTTAAAATTTATCCTAAATTCGACAAATTAATTTTTGAATTAGAAAATAATGATCATCCAGACAGATTAAAATTTTTATCTCTAATTTTATCTTCAATTGAAACTGAATTTTCCAATCAAGTTGCTATTGCTTCACTAAGTTTTGAAACAATTAAAAATAATAATTTAAATCAATCATCAGTTAGTAGTTCTGATATTGCCAATATTTTAAAATCAGTAATTAATTGGCAAATTGGTATTTGTTTAATTGAACATCAACCAAACAGCGTTAAAGCTAGTTTTCGTACTCGTGATGCTGAAAAATTTGATGTTAGCAAAATCGCTATAGCTTTGGGTGGTGGTGGTCATAAAGCTGCTGCTGGATTAGCCTTCAGGGATATTTCTCTTTCAGAAGCCAAAACTAAAATCTTAAAAACTCTAAAAAAAGTCTATCCAAGATTAAAATAAATAATATTCTTTTTCGATTAAAACCAAAGAAAAATGGTCTTCTGGTCTAGTCAAACATATTACTGATAAAACTTTTGCATTGGAATCATTTATATAATTAGAACAATCATTTTGAAAATTTTGATACTCTTCAGTATTTCGAATACAAAATTCTTTTCCCTTTTGGCAATCAACCACATCTTTTGACTTTAAGCTTTTTATATAGATAACTGTTTCTGGGTTTCCATTTTCTGGTTTAGATAACTTTGATGTTTCATTAAAATGTTTTAATTCACCAGAGATAATTCCATTTTCCTGCAATTGTTTTTCTATTTCTAACAAAGTTGTTTCTTCAGTAATTTCTCTTTGACCATAACTTAATATTTTTAGGCATAAATCTACAGGTGATTTTAAATCAACATTTTCTGTTTGTGTTGAAAATAATTCCTGCTTTGACATTCTCCAAATTAACTAAAAATATAATTCATAATTATTTATAGCATATATTTTTTGTTACAATCATATTATGAATGATTGTATTTTTTGTAAAATTATAAAAGGTGAAATTCCTTGTCATAAAATTTATGAAGACAATGATTTTTTAGCTTTCCTGGATATTAATCCTGTTTCTTTTGGTCACACCCTTTTAATTCCTAAAAATCATTATCGTTGGGTTTATGATATTCCAAATTCTGGTGAAATTTGGCAAGTCGCTCAAAAAATTGCTATCGCTTTAAAAAACTCAAAATTAAATCCTGATTTTGTCAGTTTTTTAACCATGGGTAATGAAGTTCCTCATGCTCACATTCATATCATTCCTAGAGCCTTAAACGATGCTGTCCAACCTATTTTACAATCAATTCCACATGTAAAACCAACTGAAAATGAATTTTTAGACATTGCTAATCAAATTAAAAATTCAATTAAATAAAATGGATAAAGAAAATAAAGAAATAGTCAACGAATTAAAAAAGTTAAATAAAAAAATTGATCAGATAAGTAATAATAATCGTTTTTTTGTATTTAATTCCAGTCCTACCAAATTCAGCTTATTTAATTTTCTAGGTGGCACTTTTCATGCTTTAGGAACAATTTTTGGCACAGCTATCGTTGCTTCGGTTATAATCTATCTTTTTTCTCAATTTAATATCACTAAAGCAATTTCTAAATGGGTTCAAACTACATTAAATCAAGTTAATTTTACTAAAATAGCTGCCCCGGAAATAAAACAAATTGAAACTATTCAAGAAAAAACAACAGATCAAAATTAACTTTTTCTTTGAGATCTAACCCTATCTACCTTAGTTAACAGTTTCTTTCTTAATCGAATATTTTTTGGAGTAATATCGATTAATTCATCACTATTAATAAAATCCAAAGATTCTTCAATAGAATATTTTACTGCTGGAGCCAAAACGATATTGTCATCATTTCCAGAAGATCGAGTATTGGTTAAATGTTTTCCTTTACAAATATTAATTTCCAAATCTCCCTCAACTGGTCTTAATCCAACTACTTGTCCTTCATAAACTTGTTCGTTTGGATTAATAAAATTAGTTCCTCGGTGTTGAGCCAAATCCAAACCAAAAGATAAAGCTTTTCCGGTTTCAAAAGCAATCATAACTCCATTTCTTTCTTTCTTAGTTTCTTCTTGTTTTGGTTCATAACCCAACAATAGGGTATTAATTGACACAGTTCCTTTAGTTTCAGTCATCAATACACTTCTTAATCCCAATCCGTTTCTTTCACTAATTTTGTAAGTCATTTTAGTCCCAAATTTTTCATCAGTTTGCATATCTAACATTTCTGCTTTTCTTTTGCCAAGTTCTGATGTAATAGCTCCCACATATTCATCTGGAGTAATAATAGTTAGTTCATTAAAAGGTTCATATTGTTTTCCATCAATAGTTTTAAAAATAACTTCTGGTTTACCAACTTCCATCGCATATCCTTCTCGTCTTAATTTTTCGATTAAAACAGCCAAATGAAGTTCTCCTCGACCAGAAACTAATACTCTAATACTATCGTTTGGATCATTTTCTATTTTCAAACCTAAATTCGATTCTACTTCTTGAGTTAATCTTTCTTTAAGTTCACGACTAGTCAAAAATCTGGCTTCATCTCTAGCAAAAATACCTGTATTTGGGCCAAAACTAGCTTTTAATGTTGGTTCAGCCACTTCAATCGTTGGTAAAGCTACCTGATAATTTGTAGCGGTTAATGTTTGTCCAATTTCAATTTCTGAAATTCCCGACAAATAAACTATTTCTCCGGTACTAGCAGTTTGAATTTCAACTTTAGTAATTCCTTCGTTTACATACATTTTTTCAACCTTAAAATTACCGACCACTTTTTGATCAGGTTTAATCAAAGAAATAAAATCACCTTTATTAACTGTTCCCTGATTGATTCTTCCCAAAGCTAATCTGCCTAAATATTCATTTTTTTCAAAAGCGGAAACTAACATTTGAAAAGGTTTATCTTGATCTTTTTCAGCATTTGGTATGGTCTTTAAAATAGTTTCAAAAAGGGGAGTCATATCTCCACTAGCATCCATTGACTCTGGCATGTCATAAAATGTTTTTCCGTCTCTACCGATAGCATAAATAATAGGGAAATCTAAAAGTTCTGGATCATCAGCCAAAGATAAAAATAAATTTTCAGTATCAGACACCACTTCTTTAACTCTTTCGTCTTTTCTGTCAATTTTATTAATAACCAAAATAACTCTTAATTTGTAATCCAAGGCTCGTTTTAACACAAATTTAGTTTGAGACAATGGACCTTCAGCTGCATCAACGATCAACAAAACTCCATCAGCCATATTCAAAACTCTTTCTACTTCACCACCAAAATCAGCATGTCCTGGAGTATCAATAACGTTAATTTTTGTATTTTTATAAAAAACAGAAGTATTTTTAGA
>CAYUUU010000040.1:0-6830 GCA_964448065.1 uncultured Gammaproteobacteria bacterium | reverse complement strand
ACAAAACTTACGTTTCTGCGACGTTTAAATCGCTTGCGATTTATTACGTTGCGGGTCTGATGGGATTTACCCTAAAGGGCATAAACTTCTCATCCCGTCTCACGTAATAAAAAAATCCGCCATTTCGGCGGATTGTTTTATTAAGCGGGTCTGATGGGATTCGAACCCACGATCTTCCGCGTGACAGGCGGATGTGCTAGACCGCTGCACCACAAACCCATTGGTCTAAGTATCTTGATACTATACCAAAACTTAATTCAACAAACAACAAATTGATTTGCGGTAAAATTAGTTATGGATAAAAATTATAGTAATCAAGATATTGCTGAATTTTTACAAAACATTGCCATTGCTTACGAGATTAAAAAGAAAAATGTTTTTCGAACCATCTCTTATCAAAAAGCCGCCGAAACTATTTTGACCTATCCCGAATCTATCCAAGAAATTTGGCGAAAAAATCCAAAAGATTTAGATAATATTCCTAATATTGGGATTCATATCTTAACTAAAATTGATTATCTTTTTAAATACCATCAATACCATCCTCACATTATTCAAGCTTTTAAAGGTATCCAACCTTGTGTTTTCGTCTTTACCAAAATTAATGGAATTGGACCAAAAATTGCTTACAAATTAAGTCGAAAATTAAAGTTTTCCAAAAATCTAAAACGTTGTCTTGATCAATTAGTTAAATATGCTCAAGATGGAAAAATTCGAAAAATACCTCGATTTGGCCAAAAATCGGAAACTTCTATTTTGGTTAATACCCTAAATTTCTTAGGTCTTCAAAAAAGAATGCCTTTAAAAGAAGCTCAAAAGGTTTCTCAACAAATAATTAATTATTTACAAAAACAATTTCCTAAAACCGAGTTTGTTTTACTTGGCAGTCTTCGCCGTCAAAACGAAACCATAGGAGATATTGATATTGCTGCTAAAAGCGATGATTTTAATCAAATTTTGGATTATTTTGTTAACTATCCTGACAAAATTCAAACTATCGATAAAGGAGTTAAAAAAGCCTCAATTTTAATCGATAAAAACATTCGAGTAGATATTATGATTCAACCTAGCAAAAATTTTGCCTCTTTAGTTCAACATTTCACCGGCTCCAAACAACATAATATTATTTTAAGAAAATATGCCCAAAGTTTGGGTTATTCAATATCTGAATATGGTATTAAAAATAAACAAACTGGTAAATTAAAAACCTTTGAAACTGAAAAAGATTTATATAATTTTTTACACCTTTGTTATATCGAACCAAAAGATAGAATAGGGGATAAGGAAATAGAAATTGCCAAAAAATGCTATACTAAAAACATTAATAATTAAATTTAAAAAAAAATGATTCAAGCTATTGTTATTATCGCGGTTATATTTCTACTTTTAGCCTTATTTTTCAATAAATTAAAAACTTTTCAAGTTAGAATTAAAGCTTCAATCCAAGAAATTGGTAATCAACTTAAACGTCAAGCTAATTTAATTCCAGGATTAGTCGATTCAGTTAAAGGTTACATGACTCACGAAAAAGGAATTTTTGACCAACTTACTGAAGCCAGAAAATCTATTGAACAAGCTGTTTCTAGTAACGACCCAAAAACTTTGGATAAATCACAAGAATTAGTTAATAAAGTTTTAGGTTCTATAAAAGTAGTTATGGAAAGTAATCCAGAGATTAAGGCTTCTACTTTAGTTTCCAATCTTATGGACGAACTCCGAGATACTGCTGATAAATTAATGTATGCCAGACGTACTCTTATTGATTTAACTGCTGACTACAATACCGCTATTTCTACTATTCCAGGTATTTGGATTGCTCCACTTATGGGTTTTAAAGAAGAAAAAGGTTTATCTACTCCAGTTGAAGGTGAACATATTGAAGTATCCGCACAGGAAACTAAGACTCCAAAAGTAAATCTTTAATTATGATTAACGTTTATGAGCAAGTTGCTCAAAATAAAACTAAATCATTTTTAATTATTAGCCTATTTATAGGTTTTATTGGTGTAGCTTCTTATTTTATTTCTCAAGCTTTAGGTTTTGGAAATGATTTATTGTTTATAGCTCTAGGTATTTCTGTTTTTACTTCCGGAGCCAGTTATTTTTGGGGTGACAAAATTGTTTTAACCCTTAACCATGCTATTCCTGCCACCCGTAAAGATTATTTTGATTTTTACACCGTGACTGAAAATTTAAGTCTAGCCAACGAAACTCCAGTTCCCAAAATCTATGTTATTGAAAGTCCAGCCATGAATGCTTTTGCTAGTGGTCGAGACCCTCAACATGCCATAATTTGTGCCACTACTGGATTGCTTAATAAACTTAACCGTACCGAACTTGAAGCTGTTGTTGCCCATGAACTTTCTCATATTAAAAACTACGATATTCGTCTAATGATGATTGTTAGTATATTAATTGGAACTCTTTCAATTTTAATCAACACTGGTACCAGAACTAGATTGTTCAGTCGAGACAACGATAATGATAATAATGTTGGAGCTATTATAGCTATTATTGGTTTTCTTTTAATGATTTTTGCTCCTTTAATTGCTCAACTAATTCAATTAGCTATTTCCCGTCGTCGTGAATATTTAGCCGATTCTTCGGCAGTTAAATTAACCAGACAACCACAAGGATTAATTAACGCTTTAATTAAAATTTCCCAAGATACCAACAAACTGGAGACTGCCTCGACTGCTACTGCCTCGCTCTATATTTCCAACCCTTTTAAGGGTAATAAACTTGCTAGTCTTTTTTCTACTCACCCCCCAATAGAAGATAGAATTAAAGCTCTTCAGTCCATGCTTTAAACTTTATAAACTTTGATAAACTACTAATATATGTCTTTCGTTCATCTACATGTTCACACCGAATACTCTCTTTTAGATGGTTTAAGTAAAATCAAAAAGTTAGTTTCTGCTGTCAAAGATATGGGGATGAATTCTTTAGCTATCACTGACCATGGCAACATGTACGGGGCTATTGAATTTTATAAAACCTGTAAAAAAAATGAGATTAAACCAATTATTGGTTGTGAAGTTTATGTGGCCCCAAACGGCAGGTTAGATAAAAGCTCTGCCAACCGTCGCAATCAACATTTAATTTTATTAGCCAAAAACAACCAAGGTTATAAAAATTTAATGAAATTGGTTAGTATTGGCCATATTGAAGGTTTTTATTACAAACCAAGAATTGATTGGGAAACTTTAATTAAATATCACGAAGGATTAATTTGTACTAGTGCTTGTGTTGAAGGAGAAATTAGTCAATTAGTTTTAAATAATGAATATGAAAAAGCCAAACAACGAGCCAGTGAGTTTCAACAACTTTTTAAAGATGATTACTATCTAGAAATTCAACGCCACCCTGGATTAGAAAATCAAGATAAAGCTAATGATGGAATTATAAAAATTAGCCGAGAGTTAGGTATCCCTTTGGTTGTAGCTAACGATGCTCACTATATTAAAAAAGAAGATGCTTTTGCTCAAGATGTTTTAGTTATGATTAATACTCAAACTACTGTTAACGACACCAAAAGAATGAGTATGTACGAAATCCCTGACTTTTATATAAAATCTCCAGAAGAAATTCAACAACAATTTGCTGACATTCCTCAAGCTATTGAAAATACCCAAAAAATAGCCGATAAATGTAATATTGATATTGAACTTGGTAATTGGTATTTTCCAAAATTTAAACTTCCTGAAGGTAAAACAGCTGAAGAAACATTAACTGAATTAGTTTTTAAATCAGCCAAGGAACATTATGGAGAAATAACTCCAGAAGTTGATAATCGACTTAAATATGAATTAGACGTTATTTGTTCCAAGGGTTATGCTGCCTACTTTTTAATCGAAAGAGATTTTATTCAATGGACAGATGAAAACGATACTGCCACCAATACCAGAGGTTCAGCCGCAGGCTGTTTAGTAGCCTTTGTTTTGGGTATTACTTCTGTTGATCCTTTGATTTACCAACTTCCATTTGAAAGATTTTTAAACAAAGACCGACCTTCTCCTCCTGATATTGATCTAGATATTGCTGATGATAAACGACAAGGCATGCTTTATCACATTATAGATCAATACGGAAAAGATGCCGTAGCTCAAATTTGTACTTTTGGCAGAATGATGGCCAAAAACGCTGTCCGTGACACTGCTCGAGTTTTAGGTTATGAATATGCTGTTGCTGACAGAATTAGTAAACTTATCCCTACCGGATCTCAAGGTTTTCCTATGTCTTTAGACAAAGCTCTAGAAACTACTCCAGAGCTTAAAAATCTTTACAATACTGATCCTGACACTAAAAAAATTATAGATTTAGCTAAACAAATCGAAGGTTGTGCCCGCCAAATTGGAGTT
Source organism: uncultured Gammaproteobacteria bacterium (assembly GCA_964448065.1). Taxonomy (GTDB): domain Bacteria; phylum Patescibacteriota; class Microgenomatia; order UBA12405; family UBA12405; genus WARW01. The sequence goes on along the minus strand of CAYUUU010000040.1, from coordinate 2,469 downwards.
CATGCCTGTGCTGTGGTGGTTTCTCCTAGTGCTATTAATGATTTTTCTCCAACCCAAATTGAAACCGGTGGTGATAAAACTATTACTCAATACGAAATGCATGCCGCTGAAGACGTTGGATTAATTAAATTTGATATTTTAGGAATTAGAAATCTTTCCTTTTTAGGTCAAGCGGTTGTTAATGTTAGAAAAATTAAAAATCAAGAAATTAATCTTAGAAAAATTCCTCTAGATGACAAGAAAACTTTTGAAATGTTATCGCGCGGAGATACCATGGGGGTTTTCCAAATGGCTGGAGAGGGGATGACTAAATGGATTAAAGAATTAAAACCAAACAGAATTGAAGACTTAATGGCCATGGTGGCTCTTTATCGTCCTGGCCCAATGGCTATTATTCCCGATTATATTGCTCGTAAAAATGGAACCGCTGAAATTGGTTATTTTGATCCAAAGATGGAGAAATTTTTAAAAAGTTCTTATGGACTTTTAGTTTACCAGGATGACTGTTTGTATACTGCCATAGAATTAGCCGGATACACTTGGACTGAGGTTGATAAATTTAGAAAGGCTATTGGTAAAAAAATTCCCGAAGAAATGGCTGCTCAAAAAATTAAATTTATTGAAGGTTGTATTAATAATGGATATACCAAAACCAAAGCTGAAGAAGTCTTTAAATTAATTGAACCATTTACTTCTTATGGTTTTAATAAAGCTCATGCTGCTTCTTATGGAATGTTAGCTTATCGTACTGCTTACATGAAAGCCAATTTTCCAGTTGAATACATGTGTGCCCTTTTAACTGCTGAAGCCGGTGATACCGAAACTATTACCAGTGGAGTTCAAGAATGTCGAAAAATGGGAATTATTGTTAGCCCACCAGATATCAATAAATCTACTAGTGGTTTCGAAATAGAAGACAATAATGAATCTTTGGAAAAAATGGCCATCCGTTTTGGTTTTAGCGCTATTAAAAATGTAGGTGTTGCTGCTATAGAAAACATAATTAACGAAAGAAATAATAATGGACCATTCCTAAGTTTTAATGATTTTTGTCTTCGAGTTGACAGTCAAAAAATCAACAAAAGAGTCTGCGAAAGTTTGATTAAAGTTGGAGCTATGGATCAATTTGGTGAAAGAAATGCTATTCTCGAAGGTCTAGAAAAAATTAGATCTGATTGCGATAAATTAAATAACAAAAAAAATAATGGTCAATTTGGTCTTTTTGATAAACCCGATATTACCACCAATTCAAAAATTATTGCCCCACCAGATGATTTTCCCCAAGTTTCTCCAATGACCGAAGAAACCAAACTAGCTATCGAAAAAGAACTACTTGGTATTTTTGTTACTGAAAATCCAGTTAATAAAATTTTATCTGCCTTTCACGATTTAGGTTTACCAAAAATTTCTGAAATTTTAGAAAAAGGGGATGGTGCTCAAATTAAAATGGTTGCCTCAATTAATAAATTTAAAATTATTCGTACTAAAAAAAATAATGCCAAAATGGCTTTCATTACTTTTGAAGACGAAACTAATAAAATTGAAGGGGTTGTTTTTCCTAAAATTTTTGAAGAAATTGAACCAATTTTGGCTGAAAATAAGGGTTTTTATATTGAAGGAAAACTTAATCTTCGTGAAGGTAACTTATCAATTTTGGTGGATATTATTAGTCAAAAAGCGCCTCAAAATTCCAAACATTACGATTTTGTTATTACAGTTCCCCCAAAAACTTCTCAAACTCAATTAATGAACTTAAACAATTTACTTAAAAGAAACCCTAATGGACATCGTGGATTAATAATTCTTCCAAACGGTAAAAATATTCCTATTGGTTATGGAGTGAACTATAATAAAGAATTGCAACAGCAAATTGACAATATCTTATTGCCAAATAATAATTAGGTTGCTAGACTACCAAAGTTTCCTTTGATATAATTCAAAGCACAATTCAATACAAATATGGCATTCAAAATCACATTCAAAGAACAAGAATTTTCAGTTGGTGACACCGTTAAGGTCAACTACAAAATTAAAGAAAAAGATAAAGAAAGATTACAAGCTTTCGACGGTATTATTTTAGCCATCCAAGGTCTTGGCGAAAATAAAAGCATTATTGTTCAAAAAAATGCTACCGATGCAGTTCAAGTTGAAAGAATCTTCCCTATAAATTCTCCATGGATTGATAGTATTAAAAAACTTCGCAGTCCTAAAACCAAAATTAGACGATCTAAACTTTACTTTCTTAGAAAAGTTAAATCTAAAAAAATCTAATTTCCTTGCTTTTTAACAAGGGTCCAGTTGTCAGTAGATCCGCCAACTGGCGGACTTTTAAGCAATTGATTGCTTGCACATTAATTTAAAAAACCTTGTAATCTAACAAGTTTTAGTCGGCAATTTATTGTTTAACTAAATCTTTTAACAAGGGTCTTTAGCTCAGTCGGTAGAGCAGTTGCCTTTTAAGCAATTGGT
>CAYUUU010000039.1:0-6934 GCA_964448065.1 uncultured Gammaproteobacteria bacterium | reverse complement strand
CTTTATCAAGATAAAAAGTCACCTTCAAGTTGCAAAAGTTCGGAAACTGAATTTAGTCTAACTAATTTATTTCTTAATTGTTTAGCATTAGTAAGACCGGAAGCGTAAAAGAGAAAATTTTTACGAAGAGAATCAAAACGACGATGAGGAAAAATAGTGGTAAACAATTGAGCATGAAGAAGCATGGCAGAAAATCTTTCTTTGGGAGTGGCTATGTGATTATTTTCGGAAAAACACCATGGATTTCCACAAGCAGATCTACCAATTAAAATACCATCAACTCCATATTTTTGACAAAATTCTAGAGCTTGAATTTTATTTTCAATATCACCATTACCAAATATTTTAGTATTAGTATTTTTGGCTAGTTCAACTACTTTTTTAATTTCGGACCAATCAGCCCGACCGCTGTAACCTTGCTTTAAAGTGCGACCATGAATAGTTAAAAAATCTAAATTTTGAGCTAACAAAATTGGAGCCCAAGATTCGATAATTGATTTGTCGATACCTAGACGAGTCTTAACAGAAATGGTTGGTTTAAAACCCTCTGCCCTTTGGGCATCTCCCTTGACAGGGCGACTTTCTATTTTTGAATATTTTTTATTTCGAGTAATAATATCTAGAGTTTTTTGGTTTAATCCCAAATCAGTGATTTTGGTTTTGCCAGAAAACCAATCTTCAATTCCCTGTTTAGTTTTTTTAATAATTTCAACCGCTAATTCTGGTTTACCAATTAAAGCAGCACCACTGCCGTTTTGAGTAACAGTTTTGGCGGGACAACCCATATTAATGTCGATACCGTCAAAACCAAGCTCAGATAAAATAATAGCTGATTTATAAAAACTTTGGGAGTCTTTACCAAAAAGTTGACCAATAATTGGACATTCTTCTTTTGAATATAAAAGGGTGTCGTAGAGTTTAACTCCACCATGACTGATGCCCTCGGCACTAACGAATTCGGTAAAGATTAAATCTGGCTTGGCAATCTGAGTTTGAAGTAAACGAAAAGGTTCATCAGTGACCCCATCCATTGGAGAAAGAGCAATAAGTGGAAATTTATTTAAAAAGGACATTTAATTATCTTTGTTTTTTGGATTTGAAGGCAAACTTGGCACCAACTTTTGATCCAAAATTACGTTGTTTAAAAATACTAGATCTAACATGAAGATCGGAACTTGATTTATATTCTGGCTTTTGACCTGGACGTGGTTTAAATTTTTTCTTGGAAGGATTAGCTAATTCTGGAAAAAATTTGGGGGTATATTCACCTGTTTTATTTTTGTTTAAAGAACGGCCAAGAGAATTAAAAACAGGTTTACCACCTTTGTATTCTCGAGGTTGACGATCTTCACGAGGATTAAACTGTGATGGTTGGTTGGAAAATTGATGACGTTTAGGTGAATATTGACGATTATCAAAAGACTTTTTTTGATTTTGATAATCAGTGACATCACTGTCTGGATGAGGTAAAAAAACTTGAGGTTCACGACGATTTGGATGTTTTTCCATTGATTCTTGATGACGAGCCTTACCTTCTTCGGTTAAAAATGGATCTGGTTGAGCATAATCAACAATAATGGTACGGTCGTTGAGAAACCAATTATGATATTTGTTTTTAGCTCGGATGGCATCGTTTAAATTTTCATATTCAACATAAGCCATACCTCGACTTCTACCCCAACGATTATTAATTATTTTGACAGAAACAATCTTACCTTCGCTAATAAAAAGTGAAAGTAATTCACCTTCTGTAAAACGATAAGGTAAACTACCGATAAATAGGCGTTTTGAGACAGGTTTAGTTAATGACATAGATGTATATATTATACCTGTTAAAATAAATAATGATTAGGTATGAAAAAATGGTCATTGGAGAACTGCAAACTAACTGTTATTTGGTTTGGGATGAAGATAGTAAAGAATGTTTAGTAATTGATCCGGCTGATGATGGAATAAGTATTAGTGAAGAAATAAATGCAAAAAAATTGATTGTTAAGGCAATATTTTTAACTCACGGACATTTTGATCATTGTCTTGGAGCCTTGGATTTAAAATTAATCTACAATGTTCCATTTGGTTGCAGTCAAAAAGATGCCTTTTTACTTGATAGACAGGATGAAACAGCTAAGCATTTTTTAAAAAGAGAAATTCAAATTCCAAACTTTATTAAAATCGATATTGATTTGGATAAAACTGATAGTTTTAAATTAGGAGAAGAAATTTTTGAAATTATTAAGACACCTGGACATACTCCCGGAAGTGTATGTTTTTACTGGAAAAAGGGCGGACTTCTTTTTTCCGGTGATACTTTATTTTTAGGATTAAGAGGTAGAACTGATTTTAGTTATGGTTCAACTAAAAAAATATTTGACAGTTTAAAAAAACTAATGAAACTAAAAAAAGATACTTTAGTTTTACCAGGTCATGGAGATGAAACTTCGATTGAAATGGAATCTAGGCGCTATCTCTAAGATTATCAATGGTTTCTTCAAAATTTTTGATATGGTCTTGTTTAATACTTTCCAAAAGTTCAATTAAGAGACCATTAATGTAAATCTTGATTGATTCGGCTTGTTGAGGAGTCAGATTGTTTTCTTTAATTAATTCTTCTATTGTTTGCATTGGGATATTTTATCTCATTTTGGAAGCAAATTCCAAATTAAGTTGAAGAATTGTTATAATACGAAGAAATAATGCTCCGTCGCCCTAAAGGACTAGGAGCAAAGTTAATGCTCCGTCGTCTAGCCTGGTAGGACAATCGGCTCTGAACCGATTAACTGTGGTTCGAATCCATACGGAGCAACTGTTCGACTCACTTCGAGTGTAAATGCGGTTTAGAGGATATTAAATTTGTGGAAATTTAGAATTACTAAAGAAACTTTAAAAGAAAAGTAGTCAAATTAATTTAATTTTGATGAGGCAGTGGCGGTTGGTTGAGAGACAAAATTTTGAATGTCAGTCCAGTTATTTTCCCCTATTCTAGGAATAAGAATGGCTTGACCAATACTGCTTCGCCCATCTTTTAAAAGATTGTCATTGGTAATAGGAAAAGATTCAATTTGATAAGTTTGAAATTCATCGGCCCGAGAAATTAATTTTTCCATTTTATCTAAATCAATATCAGTAGTTAAATTATTGGCTAGACTATTAACAAAAGGAATTATTTTAGGAATAAAATTAAGAGAAATTACTTTTTTCTTCAAGCTTTCGATAACTAATTTTTGACGAGCAGAACGATTAAAATCTCCACCATCTTCGGCTGAGTGTCGAGAACGAACAAATTTTAAAGCAGTGACAGAATCCATATGCTGCAAACCTTTGTCGAAATGAAGATGTTCGTAACGACAAGTAAATTGTTCTTCTAGTTTAGATGCTGACATAGTGGCTGTAAGAGCAGCTATTTCTTCGTCTGATTTTCCACAAGGATCATTAATATTTTCTTCAATTGGATAAAGATAATCATCAAAAGTTTTTTGAACATTAACATCTATTCCACCAAGAGTATCTATAGTTTTAAGAAAACCATCAAAACTAATAGTAATAAAATTGTCAATTCTAATATTTAAAATTTGAGAAAGAACAGATTTAGCCATTTGACCACCACCAGCTTTTCCAGTAAATTGAATTTCTTTGTTTGGATATTTTTTATCATCCAGACCAACAGAATTAGCCTCATTAACTTTAAGCATTTTGGTTTCACCAACAGAAATTGGAATTGGAACCCATAAATCTCGAGGGATTGAAATTAATTTAATCTTTTTTTCTCTTGGAATAACTTGAGCCACAATAATAGAATCGGTTAAATTACCACCTTCATGTTTACCACCACCATAACCAAGTAATAAAATGGCAAAAGGTTCGTTGGGATCTGGGGTTGGGGTAGGAGTAATTAAATTACTAGAATCTTTATTTACCTTAACAACGACTTGTTTGTATTTTATAAAGGTAAAAATTGCAAAAAAAATAACAACCGAAAAAATAGCAATTAAAATAGTGATAATAATTTTTTTAAACATTGGTTTATATTTTAACTTATTTTTGAACACGAATTTTCTTTAAATATTTATTTTCAAAACCTAAAACTAAATCTTTTTTGGTTGATGGAACAAATTTTTGAAAAATATCAAAAAAATCCTCCCATTGGTTTAGACTTAATTGACTGGGTTTAAGTTGATTAATTTTAAGCTTTTTGTTAATTATTTTAAACTGTTGATAGGAAAAAACTTTTTTATAGGCATTAAAAATATCAGCTTTCCATTGATTAAATCCAAAAATAACAAAATCTCTAAATTGCTGATAAATATTAGGATCAATATTAACATCTGGTTTTAAAACAAATTTAATAAAACTAATATTTATCTGGGGTTTTGGAGTAAAAGCGGTTCGATCAAGATCACCGACAATTTCGATATCATAAAAAATTTTAGCTAAAATAGAATTTTGAGTTTCAAGTCCAATATCACCAATATATTTTTCAGCAGCTTCGGTTTGGATAACTAAATAAATTTCGAGTGGTTTATTTTCGGCTTTTAATAATTTATCAACAATTTCAGCAGTAATATTAAAAGGGATATTGGAAAAAATTTTATAAGGTTTGACGGGTAAATACCAATGTAAAAAATCTTTATTAATAATTTTTAAATTATTAATTTTGCTAAATTCTTCAACTAATTTTTGGTATAAAGATTGATCCTTTTCGATTACTATAACTTCTTTGACTGTTTTAACTAAACCTTTGGTAATTATTCCTCGCCCTGGACCAATTTCAATAACTAAATCATTTTTATTAAGAGAACTGTATTCAATTAATTGACTAACCAAAAAGTTTGATTTAATAAAATTTTGAGAAAGAGTCATTTTTAGGGTTCTTCTGGAGGTAAGTATTCTTCACCATTATCACTGGAGTCTTGACCAGCTTTTAGCCAAAGAACATAATCACAACCAGTAGCTTTTTTAGCATCTTTATCCCAACCTGAAGTGGAACACTTTTTCATTCTTTTACCATTGGCAGTAGTATAGAGAACTAATTTTTCACCACATTTTGGACAAACCTCATCGAGTGGCTCAGTAGTTCCATTAACCCATTCAACATAATCACAACCAATAACTTTTTTAGCCTCTTTATCCCAACTGCCAGCACTGCATTTTTTCATTTTTTTACCAAAACGAGTGAATTGTAAAACTAATGGAGCACCACATTTTGGACAAACTTCATCTAAAGTTTTTGGTTCGACTTCGATCCATTTGACATAATCACAGCCTTCATTTTTGTGAGTTTGGGGGTTCCAAGAACCTTTGGTACATCTTTGAAGTTGTCTGCCGGTAGCAGTAGTTGTAATTTCACCTAATGGAGCACCACATTTTGGACAAGTATCTGTTTGAGTCATATACTTATATTAACATCTTATTTAGAAAAAATTACTAAATATTTAAACTAATTTTTAATATGTTATTATATAACCTCAAAATTATGAACAAAAAAACAAAAATAATTGCCACTATTGGTCCAGCATCAGAATCAAAAGAAACATTAACCAAATTAATCGAAAAAGGAGTTAATTTGTTTAGATTTAATCTAAAACATGGAACTTTTGAATGGCATAATGAAAATATTAAGAAAGTAAAAAAAATTGCCGAAAATTTAAATACAAAAGTGGGTATAATGATTGATCTTCAAGGACCAGAGATTAGAATTGAAACTGAAAGTGGAGGTGAATTTGAACTTAAATCTGGTGAATCAGTTTTTGTGGCTAATAAGTTTATAAAAGGTAAAAAAACAATTAAAATTAATCCTTCTTTGGTTTTAAAACAAATAACTAAAGGTGATACTATTTTTTTGGATGATGGTGATTGCGAATTGGAAGTCGTAGCTAAAAAATTGGGAATAATAGAGATGAAAACCAAAAGAGATTATTTGGTTAAAAACAGAAAAAGTATGAATATTCCTGGAAAGAAATTAGACTTGCCTTTATTTGCAAAAAGAGATAAAGAAATTTTGGAAAAAATTGATCAATTAGAAGCTGATTATGTGGCTTTGTCTTTTGTTAGAAATAGAGAAGATATTAAAACATTAAGAAAAATTTTAGAAAAAAAGAATTCTAAGCTTAAAATTGTAGCCAAAATTGAAAATGCTAGTGCAATTAAAAATATTGAAGAAATTATTAAAGAGACTGATGCTGTAATGGTGGCTAGAGGAGATTTGGGGATTGAAATTCCAATTAAAGAATTGGCTTATTGGCAAAAAAAATTAATTGATTTATCAAGACAAAACAGTAAACCAGTAATTGTGGCAACTCAAATGCTTAAATCGATGGTTAATAATTATCGACCAACCAGAGCTGAAGTAACTGATATTTCAAATGCAATTTTTGATGGAACTGATGCGGTGATGTTATCTGAAGAAACTGCTTCAGGAAAATATCCAGTTAGAGTAGTTGAGGAAATGGCTGATATTGCTCTTTTTAGCGAAAACCATGGATCTATTAGAGAAATACCCATAGAACCAGAAAATTTAGTTGAAATTTTAGTTGATGCTGCAGTCAGAATAACTAAAGATTCAAAAAAGTTACCAATAAAAGCAGTCGTTATTTTTACTCAATCTGGAAGAACTGCTAGAATTTTTTCTAAATATCGATTAAATATTCCAATTATTGCTTTTACTGATAATCAAGAAACTGTTGATGGATTAACTATGTCTTATGGAGTTAAGGCTTATTATAAAAAATTTGATAAGAAGAATTTCACAGTAACTGACAATTTAATTAATGAGTTGGAAAAAATAGAATCTCTTAATAAGGGTGATAATATTATTATTATCCATGGAAATAATTGGATGGAACTTGGAGCCACCAGTGATATCAGTTTGATATCACTTTAGTTTTGTTTGGCTTTTTCGGCCATTATATTACTGACTCTTAAAAGAGAATCGAAAGTA
>CAYUUU010000038.1:0-7097 GCA_964448065.1 uncultured Gammaproteobacteria bacterium | reverse complement strand
CGATGATTGGAGTAGTGGGATATTACAAAGCTTTAAGAAAAGAATTTGTGGAAGACAAAGAAAGTTTGGATAGAGATCCAAGACTTACATTCTAATTAATAATTAAGAATTAAGAATTAATAATTAATAATTACCCTTTTATTTAATTAGATTTTGGTACCACGGCGGTAGACGGCAGCCCAAGGGACATAATTGGAAGTAAAGGTTTTTTTGTGAAGAATGGAACCATCGGATTTTTTAACAATCCAATCAAAAGAGGTATTTAAACCAGGAATGGCATGTTCATCTTGGATGGTTTTGCCAACTGGAAGAGTAGGGTCATCGTTATAAATAGCTGGTGGAGCTGGTTGAGCACCCCATTGACGATAATTGGCAACTTCGACGGTTCGACCATCGGAGGTTCCATAAATTTCATAAGTAAGTTTTTTGTTAGCATCATCGTAAGTGCTTTGAATTAAAACATGATGACCAGTGTCATTAACAAAGGCTAAATCTGGACTAGGAATAAAAACAGTGGCATCGAAACCTGGTTTTGAATCTTCTTCATAATAACTGACACGATAAGCATGAGCTTGTCGTTTGGTAACATCTAGACCAGCATTGAGCATAGCCCGAAAAAGAGTGGTGGAAACCTGACAAATTCCCCCACCAACATCTAATTCAGTCTTTCCCTCTTTGATAATGTAGGCTTTGGTATAACCAGCTTCAAGACTGACTTCGCCTAGAGATTTGATGAAAGAAAAAGTTTCGCCTGGAGCAACTAAAATACGATTAACAATAGAGGAACCTTTGGCTACATTGATATTACGACTAGCTGAAGAATGTTTGAAAGTGGAAACTCCCCGACCCAACAATTCTTTAATCCCCAAATCATTAACATCACCATTTTTAATATTAGGCTCGGAAATAGCTACATCAATTTTAAAAGTTTTAGATTTGTCTGGTGAAGAAAATAATTCGTTTAAATAATCTGGAAGAGAAGAAATTAATTTTTCTTCATTTAGTTTTAGACCATTTTTGGCTGGTTGAAATTCAGTAACTTTACTATTTTCAAATTTGAAAACAGCATCGATGGGATCTTGATTAAAACTAGGGGCTAAATTTTTGACATATTGGGTAATTTTGTCCAAATTGTAGGAATTATTGAAATCTAACCAAGAAATAATAGTGGCAGTATCAATAATAGTTTCTTTAGTGTCAGCAGTTAAAATAATGGTTTTGCCTAAAAATTTTTGAGCTCTGGTTTTGGTTTGGGTAACCTGGTCAGAAGTAGGAATTGAACCAATAGTTTTGGTAACTAAATTAATTTTTTGGTCGAATTTGGCAGTAATTAAATTGTTGGTTAATTCATCGAAAATAACATCTCGATCGATAGAAATGCCAGTTGAACCAAGAGAATAAACAATTTGACCAGAAGTTAATTTTAATTCACTGGGAATAAAAGGTTTTTCAACCTGAGTGGAAAGATTATTAAGCTCAGAGTTGAGCTTGTCACGATCAAAAGAAGTACTTAGATTAAAATTTTTGGGCTTAAAAAAGTTTTCAATATAAACCAAAATTCCCTCGTTGAGACGACGATAAAGCATAGAATTGGCCATTTGATGATAATTGATGGAAGCAGAAATTGAGGCTAAAGAAAGAGAAAATTCTTTTTGATTGGGAAGAATTAAAGTAATTTGAGAAGGTAGGGAAAAATCGTTATTGAGATTGTCTAAAATTTGAACTCGAGAAAGATGAGAATAATTTTTGGTTAAAACAAAAGTGTTGTCGGCGGTTTTGTCATAATTAACAATAATTGGGACAATTAAAACTAAAATTGGAATTAAAATTATGGCTAAAATTAAAAAAATTAGTTTCTTTTTGGTCATATTATGATTTTCTGTCCATGGCCTGATTGGCCAATTCATCGGCTAATTTATTAAAATCGCGACGGACATCTTGATATTTGATAGGTAAATTAATTTCAGTAATTAATTTTTGGGCTTTGGTAAAAATGGGAACTAAATTGGGAGATTTAACTTTGTAAACTCCTTGGAGTTGACGAATCATAAGTTGAGAATCGGCAAAGAAATTAATTTGAGTAATTTTGTAATTATCTTTATTGGCCAAAATCCATTTGAGAGCTGATAAAAAACCTGAATATTCAGCTTCGTTATTAGTTTTGATACCTAGAAAAGTTGATTCTTGGTAAATGATTTCCTTTTTGTCGTTGTAGACAACCAAACCAAAACCAGAAATACCAGGATTTCCACGAGAACCACCATCGGTGTAGACATTAATTTGCATAAAATATAATAACAAATTAGATCGTAGGTCGTAGATGTTAGATCGTAGATTGTTTGATTTTTTATTCAAAACCCACTTTGTTCAAAATCTACCCCTACCTAACGGCAGACAGGTCTCCCCTTGATGAAAGGGAGCCATATTTTTTCTTATTCTATAAATAATAAAAGGGACATGAGGGCGACACCAAGAATGATAAAGAAAAGTTGAATTAGAGAATGAGACAAGGGTGGATCGTGACGATGAAGTTCAGGAATTAAATCACTGGCAGCGAGATAAATGAAAGAACCGGCAGTAATTGGTAATAAATATAAGGAAAGAGAGGAAATTTTTGATCCAAGTAAGAAAACTAAAATAGCTCCAACAAAAGCTGAAGTGGCAGACAATAAATTATAGACAAAAGCTTTGAAAGGAGACAAACCAGCATGAATTAAAATGGCAAAATCCCCGACTTCTTGAGGAATTTCGTGAAGCAAAACTGCCAAACTGGTAATTAATCCAAGTTTAAAATTGACCATAAAACTGGCAGCAATTAACATGCCATCGATAAAATTATGAACAGTATCGCCAACAGTATTTAAAACAATTAGGTGTTTATGTTCGTCGTTGTGACAATTAATTTCATGACAATGGTGCCATCTGAGAATTTTTTCGAGGATAAAGAAAAGTAACATGCCCCCAATAATCAAAAGAGAAACAACAGTGGAATTGATAGACTCAAAAGCTTCGGGCAAAAGATGAATAAAAGCATCACCTAAAAGAGCACCAATAGCAAAACTGACTAAAAATAAATTAATAGTTTGACTAGTCTTTTTTTTGGTAAAAAAAAGCAAAAGACCAACCAGAGAAATAAAACTAATTATTAAAATAGAAAATAAAGAAAAAATTAGAGCGGACATGATATTTAATTAATAATTAATAATTAAGAATTAATAATTAAAACCCTTCCCAACCCTTCCCTTGACAGGGCAGGGCTTATTTTAAACAAGCTAAGGGTCTCTCTTAATCCCGATAAATATTGGGGCAAGCAATAGAGACTTCAAAATTAATTAAAATTAATAATAAACATATTATAGTTAAAATATAGGATTTTAGGGTATGATATATATGTGAACCCAGAAGAAATATTATCACCATTACCACCAAGACAAGTTCCTTTTGAACCTGAGGTGGAAGAAGAGGAATCTAAACCCACCCTACCCTCCCTTGAAAAGGGCGGGCTGGATCAAAATCAACCTCAAATTGACCAATCTTCCCCTAGCCCCTTCTTTGACAAGACGGGGAATACTAAAGCAAAACCAAACTTTAAGAAAATAGGCATAATTGCGGGAATTGCGGTGGCGGTTTTAATAATAATTATATTAATAGTTAAAGCTTTGACTGGGACTAAAACTAGTAAAGTAGTAACTTTAAATTATTGGGGCTTATGGGAAGAAGAAAGTGTGATGAACGGAATTATTGCTGAATATGAGGCAAAAAATCCTAATGTAAAAATTAATTACAAAAGAAACCAAATAAATGATTACGAAACTAGACTTAAAAACAGATTGGCTAAAAGTGGAACTGAAATGACTGATGTTCCTGATATTTTTAGAATCCATAACAGTTGGATTCCGATGTTTAGTGATAATTTAGCCCCAGTTCCAAGCGAAACAGTAACTAATTTATCGTTAGCTAATGATTTTTTTGATAACTATAAAAAAGATTTAAAATTAAACGAAAATTATATGGGAATACCATTGATGTATGATGGTTTGGCTTTGTTTTATAATAAAGATTTGTTGAGTGGGGCGGGAGTTGATGTTCCAAAAAGTTGGTGGGATTTGGAATCAGCCGCTAATAAAATAACTAAGAAAAATAGTGATGGAAAAATAGAAGTGGCTGGAGCCGCTTTGGGGTTAGTGGATAATATAGATCATTGGAGCGATATTGTTGGTTTGATGATGAAACAAAACGGAGTTAATTTGAATAGTTTAGATACGGCTAATTTGAAAAAAGCTAATGATGTTTTAATTTTTTATACTTTGTTTACAACTAAAGATAAAACTTGGGATGCAACATTGCCAAATTCAACTCAAATGTTTGCTAGTGGTAAGTTGGGTTTTTATTTTGGACCATCTTGGAGAATATTTAATCTTCAAGATTTAAACCCTAATTTGAATTTTGGAGTAGTTGTGGCCCCTCAATTACCAACGGCTGATAGTAAATTGACTAATATTAATTGGTCGACTTATTGGTTTGAGGGAGTAAATAAAGATAGTAAAAATCAAAAAGAAGCCTGGAAATTTTTGGAATTTTTGGCATCGAAAGAACAATTAGAAAAATCTTTTCAAGCTGATTCTTTGATTAGATCTTTTGGTCAGATTTATCCTAGAAAAAGTATGAGCGATAAAATTAGCACTAATGAAAAAATTAAACCATTTGTAGATATGGCTAATTCGGCCAGTGGCGGATATTTATCCTCTTTTACCGATGCTAGTGGGGTTAATTCTAATTTGATTAAATATTTTGGTGATGCAATTAATGGGTTGATTAATAATAGTAGTGATAGTGAAGAAATTATGACAACTTTGCAAAGTGGAATAAATCAGACGAGACAAAAATATAAACTTACTTTTTAATTAATAATTAAGAATTAATAATTTAGCTTTAATTTAAAAAATGATACTAGTTAACTTTAAGATTTATAAAGAAAGTTTTGGAGATAAGGCTGTTGAGTTGGCAAAAATATGCGATAAGGTGGCTAAAAAAACTGGGGTAGAAATTATTCCAGTGGTGTCGGCTTTGGATGCTTATAGAATTAAAAAAGAAGTTGGATGTAAGGTATTTTTACAAGCGGTTGATAATGTGATTGAAGGCCCTAGGACAGGCTTTATCTCACCAATAGCAGCTAAGGAATTAAAAATAGATGGATCGATAATAAATCATTCTGAACATCGACTTAAAACCGGAACTATTAAACAATTAATAAAAATTTGGCCAAAGGATTTTAAAAGTGTGTTGTGTATTAGCAGTTTGGGTCAAATTGATAAATGGGCTAAAAATATTAAGGCGGATATTGTGGCTTATGAACCAAAAGAATTGATTGGAAGTAAGGATAAATCGGTGGCTACAGAAAAAAGTGAAATGATTAAAAAAATTGCCGAAATTTATAAAAATAAAATGGTGTTAGTGGGGGCAGGAATTAAAAGTGTGGAAGATGTGAAAGTGTCATTAAAGATGGGAGCTAAGGGAATTTTAATATCTTCATCAATTATTAAATCAAAAAATCCGGAGGCAGAATTAGAAAAACTAGCCGAGGCTTTTTAGTGTATAATTCACCTACTTATGGCATCTATTGATAATCTATTAGTTTCCCTGTTAGTCGACGAAGTAGTCGGTGGTTTTATTGTTACGATTCCACCAGGTCACGTTGGTTGTATTTATAGTATGTTTCGAGGAGTTTTGAAAAATGTTTGGTATCCAGGAATGCATTTTAAAGTCCCAATTATTCATCGAGTGAAATTATTTAATGCTCAATTGATTGAATACACTATTTCTAAAGATATTTTATTAAAAGATAATAAAGAAATTATGGGTGATGAAGTGATTAATGCGGTAACTTCGGATAATAAATTTGTGGCGGTGGAGGCAACTGTTTTAATTAAATTGGATACTGAAAGATTACCGGAAATTTGGCAAAATATTGGCGAAAACTTTATTTCTAAGGTAGTTAGACCAGTAACTCGAAGCCGAATTCGAAAAGTAATTACCAACCATACTTTAATAAAAGCTTTATCTACTGACAGAAGTATTATTGAAGATGAAATTAAAAATGAATTACAAGAAACCCTAAGTTCTCAAGGACTTCATGTGGAAAATTTGTATCTTAGTTCATTGACTCCGATTGAATCTAATTTGCCAAATAATGAAAATATAGAAGTGGTTAACCAGATGCCAAAGTTAGAGACCAACATTGAGATGGAGACAAGGATTTAAGGACTGATTGGGCCGAATTTAGAGTTGAATGAGTGGTGGTAACATCATCAAATAAGATAAAATTCTTTGATTTAAAATTGCCTGCGACTGGGGATAAAGAGAAGATATTGGATACATTTTTTATTCTATCGACTGATTTGGTAAGACGGGCTTGAGGATGAGTGAATTGATGACGAAGAAGAATTTGATTAGAAAATTTTAATTTAAGTTTTTGAGCTAATTTTTGAGATAAAAGTTCGGATTGATTAAAACCGCGCCAATTTAGACGATAAGAGTGGAGAGGGACAGGAATTACAATAAAATCGTTTTGACGCCAATATTTTAATAAATTGGGAAAATTAGTTTTGATTTCGGTAAACATTAAGGAAACTAAAGTGTCAACATTGTCGGTAACAAAATTGTATTTTAAATCGGTAATTAAAGATTTGATGGCTTGGTTATATTTAAAAAAACTTAAACTGCCATCGAAACCAGATTGAGGTGGTTTAATTGATAAGATAGGTAATTTTTGACGACACTTGGAACATAAATATTCCCCTGTTTGACCACAAGAAGCACATTTTTTAGGAAACAACATTTCGAGAAGTAGTGACATAATTTAATTAATAATTATACTGATTTTTAAAGATAAAACGTATTATTAATTACTAATTATTAATTTTTAATTAATTTTGGTATAATATAGACCTCTGGAGATGTATTGCATTGACGGAGTTAGAACTTTAAAAGACTGCAAGCCGACTTTGATCCATTGAGTCGTTTCCGCCACAAGCGGATGTAAAAACAGGGTTAAAACAAAACATGCCAAAAATACTTTTGGTGTCAAATTAACTGAA
>CAYUUU010000037.1:0-7183 GCA_964448065.1 uncultured Gammaproteobacteria bacterium | reverse complement strand
TAGATCCGCCAGCCGGCGGACTCTTAAGCGATTGATCGTTGGCACATTATTAAAAATAGTTTAGTGTCGGTAGATCCGCCAGCCGGCGGACTCTTAAGCGATTGGTCGTTGGCACATTATTAAAAATAATTTAGTGTCGGTAGATCCGCCAGCCGGCGGACTCTTAAGCGATTGATCGTTGGCACATTATTAAAATTAAAAAAATATTAGGGTCTGTAGCTCAGTCGGTAGAGCGGTCGCCTCTTAAGCGATTGGTCGCGGGTTCGAATCCCGCCGGACCCACCATGTCCTTTTTTACTTATGTTTTACAAAATAGCGAAACTGGTAAAATTTATATAGGGCAGACATGCAATTTAAAAGATAGAATAGACAGACATAATGGTCTGTTAAAAAATAAACTTTCTAGTTTTACTTATAAAAATAAGCAAAGTGGAATATGGTCATTAATTTATTTTGAAGAATTTGAAAATAGAAAAATAGCAATTAAAAGAGAAAAAGAATTAAAGTCTTATAAAGGAAGAGAGTTTATTAAGGGTTTAATAAATTAATCTTTTGAATCTGGTATTCGGTATTAATCTATTTAGTACTGGATACCGGTTTTAAGCGATTAATTTTGCCGCAGTGTTGAAATTGGTATACAAGCACGGCTTAGGACCGTGTGGGGAAACCCATGGAGGTTCAAGTCCTCTCTGCGGCACAAAGATTTATTTTATAAATCTAAAAATGAGCGAAGCGCTTGTTTGATCTTTTTAAAAAAAGGAGGGTTGTTGGTTTTGGTCTAGTTTATATTTATGTCTGAAAAATAAGTATAACGGAGGAAAAGAAATGCAGAAAACTTTACAGGCTAGGTATGGAAAACGTCTGCCGTCTGATTTGGTTGTTAAAATAATTAGAAAAATTGAAACTGTTCATAATTTCAAGTACTCTTTGGAATTATTGAAAATTCAAATTTCAAAAGAAACAACTGTTTTTATTATTCATGGTTTTAACTCAAAGATCGGCTGTACGATTGAGTTTTTTAACTATGAAGATGCTTTGAAGTTATGGAATTCAATTTTGGTGGAGGAACTTACCATAAGTGAATGGTATATTGCCGCCAAAAAAACCAATGAACAAGTAAAAGGGTTTTCTATTTACAGTCAAACAACGGGGTCTTGGTTTGATTGTTATTTTAAAATGGAAGCCTTTGAGTCGGCATTAACAACAGTTTTGTAATTTTAACCTTAAGGTTTACAACCCTTGTTTTTCTATTTTTAACCGGCAGGTATGCATAATGCAGCTTGCCGGTTTTTCTATGCCGAAAATAGCTTTTTGTTGACCAGGGTTTGATAAAAAAATGATTTGAAAGAGTTAATTACTTTTTGAAAAATATTAATGTCTGAATGATAAATTGAAGCATTTTTATTGAAAGGCTTAATTTTAAAATTATCTAATCCTTGCCAACTAACAAAAGTATCTTCGTTTTGATTTTTAATAATTTTAAATTTAAATTTAAAGATTTTATATTGGTTTGGGTAAATTAACTCAGATCCGGTACAAAGAGGTTCAATTTCAATATTAGAACTGGAAGTTGAATTTAAACAAAAATTATTTTCTCCCCAAATTGATTGGCCAGTATTTTTGAGAGTAATTTCTCCAGTATATTGGGTATTATCAAAAATTAAAAAAGGCAGAGAAATTTTTTCCATTTTATAGCTAGTAATTTGTTCTGGTCGATTTTTGGTTTTAGGCAAATCAATTATTTTTTGGTAAGAAGGATAAAGTTTTTCGTCTTGATCGAGCCAGGAAAAATGATCGAATGGCTCTTGAGTATAGTTAAATGTAAAAGGAGTAATTGCTTGGACAATTTTGTCTTGTGACCAAACATCTAGGGCGTTGGTTAAAAAATTAGCACTGGTTTCGGCAGTAAAATAATTATTATCTTTTTTGATTCCTTCTCGATGAGGCCAACCAGTTTCGGTAATAAAAATAGGTAAATTTTTGGTAACCCCAAGTTTTTTAAGATATTCTAGTTCCCATTTATAGCCAACAATACTGTGTTCTCCGGTATCTTTGGGTGTGCCAACGTAACCATGGTTTGGATAAGAATGAGAAGCTAATCCATCTATTTTTTCAAAATATTCAGGTTTGTAGTTATAGAGTTCTTGATAAAAATTTTCGGCGGATTGAAATGTTGGCAAATTATCGGGAGCCGCTAAATCTAGGGGTGAGCTTAAGATATAAAAGTTAGGATTAGTTTTTTTAAATTTATCGATGGTATAGATGGCTTTATCGGCAAAATCCTTAACATTAACTTCTCCACCCCACTCTTGACCATGATTAACTTCATTAAAAAGAATAATATACTGGTTTTTGGTTGGCCAGTTTAGAGAATTTAAAAAATTGGCTAAATTATCAATTTGGGAAAATTCTGGTCGTTTCCAATTGTTACCATCGGCTGAAGTAGCAATTCTTATTATAGGAATTATGTGGAATTTACGGCAATTATCGAAAAAATTTTGCCATTCTGTTTTATCTAATTTTTGACTGTTGAGAACAATAGTGGCCCAACCCCAATCACCATTATTTGAATTAATAATATCTTTGGCTTGATAAATGTCTTCGGTTTGGGTAAGATGAAGACCAAAAATATTATCAGATGCTAAAATAGGTCTAGTAAAAAAAAGACTGAAAATTAACAAAAAAATTAAAAACATAATTGTTGGTAGACAATTTTATCAAATGAATAAGGAAGAAGTTATTAAAATGCAAATGTCTCGAATTGAAAAAGAGATAAGGGATACTCCGTACCATAAAGGGACGGAGCATTTTCATGGATTGATGAGAGCTAAATTGGCCAAACTTAAGGATGATTTGGGTGGTTCAAGCAACAAAAGTGGTGGCGGTGGAGTTGGTTATGCTATTAAACATTCTGGAGATGCTTCGGTGGTTTTGGTAGGTTTGCCAAGTGTAGGAAAATCAACTTTACTTAATAAGTTAACAAATGCGGAATCGAGAGTTGGAAATTATGATTTCACTACATTAGGAGTAGTGCCTGGAATGATGGAATATAAGGGAGTTAGAATTCAAATTTTGGATTTGCCAGGAATTATCGAGGGAGCAGCCAAAAATAAAGGTTTTGGTAAAAAAGTTTTGTCGGTGATTAGAGCTTCTGATTTGGTGGTAATTATGACTGATATTAAAAGAGTAAATTGGATTAAGCAGGTTGAAGAAGAACTTTATAATTCTGGAATTAGACTTAATACTAGAATGGCTAAAATTTCAATTCATAAAACTCATAAAGGATCGATTCAAATAATTGATCCTTATAAATCTTTTGATAAGGAAACAGTTGTAGATATTGCTAAAGAAATGGGATTAAGTAATGCAATTATTCAAATTGGAGAAAAAGTTGATAGTATCGATAAATTGATTGATGCCATGTCTAAATCGATAAAATATATGGCAGCTGTTGAAGTTGTAACGAAAATTGATTTGGCTAAAAATTTTGATCCAAGAATAATTGGCAAAAAAGATAATTTGGTGTTGATGAGTGCTGATAAAGGAGTGGGGTTGGAAGATTTTAAAGAAAAAGTTTGGAAGGGATTGGGATTAGTTAGAGTTTATTTAAAAAAAGAAAGATCGGTTGAAGCCGATTATTCACAACCTTTAATTTTAAAAAACACTAGTACCTTAGATGAAGTTTTGAAAAGAATTTCCAATCAAATGAGAGATGATGTTAATAAGGCCTATATTTGGGGTAAAAAAGCGAGATTTCCTGGTCAAGAAGTATCTTTTACTTTTCAAGTTTTTGATGAGATGGAAGTTTATTTTGGACGATAGAACGAATTTGTTGAGAACGATATTTGAGAATTTCTTTTGAAATTTTTGGATTGGTGTCGTGAATAATTTTGGCTCTAGTATTAGGACGAGAAGAATATTTAAAAGTATGGATTTTGGCAAAACCGATTTGTTGACAGAGATTTAAGGTTTCTTGGAAATCAGTTTCAGTTTCGGTGGGAAAGCCAACGATAATATCGGTACCTAAGATTAGATCGTTGATTGTAGATCGTAGATCGTAGATTTTTTTAAAAATATCTTTGGTGGTATAGGGGCGGTTCATGAGTTTGAGAATTTTGTCAGAACCGGATTGAATGGGAATATGTAAGAAGTTTGAAAGTCTAAAGTTGAAAGTTGAAAGTAAAGATAAAAATTTATCGTCGATACAATTAATGGGAATAGAACCAAAACTAATTAATTTAATATCGGTTTTGGTTAGTAAAGCTTCAACTAAATTAGAAAAACCATATTGATATTGATCTAAATTGACTCCAGTTATGATTATTTCTTGATAACCATTTTGGATAGCGGAATTTACCGTATTAACAGCGTCTTCGATTTTTAATGACCATAAATTGGGACGACGAAAAGGAACTATACAATAGGAACAAAATTGAGTACAACCAGATTGAACCTTTAATAAAAAGCGATTAGTATGGCTAAATTTATCTTTAATTTGATGAGTATAAGATGATTTTAATTCTTTTAATAATTCTTCTTTTTGGTTGTTTTGATAAATAAAAATATTAGGAATATCTTTAATCTTTTCTAAATTAGCGCAACCAGTGACATAAATTTTGGCATCTGGATAAGTTTTATGGAGAGAACGAACTTTTCCAAGGGACTCTAAATCCCCTTTTTTGGTGATGGAGCACGTATTGATTAAGATAATATCCAATCTCCCCTGCCCCTCTTTGACAAGAGGGATATAACCTTTATCAATTAGAGTTTGAGACCACTGATTAGTTTCAGCCGAATTAACTCGACAGCCAAAATTAACGGCTAGAAAAGTTTTGGACATTATTTTTGACGAGGGTGAGTTTTAATAAAATCTTTAATATAATCGAGAATATCAACAGTAGTATCCCAGCCAAGTTCTTTACGAGCTTTGTTTGGAGCTTCACCTGATTCGATACGACCTGGATAACCATCAACATATTCGATTGGTCCACCAAAAGCTTGGGCTATTTCAATAACGGAATAAGCTTTTTTATTATTTAAAGTGTAACCATCACCATGACCTTTTTCGGCTGCTAGAATGATGCCTCGGGCTAAATCGCCAACATAAGTGAAATTTCGTTTTTGAGTGCCAGGTTTAACGACAGTAAAAGGTTTACCTTCTAGATAAATTTGTTTGAATTTAGCGATTAAAGTAGCATATTTAGAAACGCCTTTTTCTCGTGGTCCAAAAGCATTGTAAAAATAACAAATGGCATAATCAAATTTAAAATCAGAGGTGGAATTTTTTTGACACCATTGACCATAATTATTAATTAAATCAACATTGTTAGCTTTGGTAAAAGAATAAGGATTAGCAAAACGTTCTTGACCATTAGAAGCAAATTTAGTGCTAGAAGCGGCATAAACTAATTTACCTACTTTTCTTTTTTTACAAAATTCAACGACAGCAAAAGTACCAATTGTATTCATCTCAAAAACTTTTTCAATATCATCAAAAGATGGAGTAATACGAGCATATTCGCCCAAATGAAAAACGATATCTGGAGTTTCAGGAATCAATTTATCGATGTCTTTGGTACTGCCTTCTCGATATTCAGCTCCAGCAATATGGTTTTGTTTACTGCCATTAAAATAATTATCCAGAGAGATTATTTTATTATTTGGATCTTTGACAAGTTGTTCAATAATATGAGAACCAATATGTCCGGCTCCACCAGTGACGAGAATTACTTTCATATAATTTTTAATTTACAATTTTTAATTTTTAATATCCTAACCTCAGCCATAGGCTGATCCGCCTTTGGCGGAAACTATCTTCCTATCCAATTATATCTAAGTTTGTCAAAAGTGCCATTTTTTAGAGCATCACGAATTAATTGAGTAGCGTGAATCATGAAATAAATATTATGAATAGTCATTAGACGATAACCAAGAAGTTCTTGAGCTTTAAATAGATGGTGAAGATAGGCTTTATCGTATTTTTGACAAGTTGGACATTGACAGTTAGCATCTAGTGGAGTTTGATCATTTTTATAAATAGAATGCATTATTTGGTCTTTAAAACCGTTTTTCATATCTATGGTAGAGTTGCCACTGCGAAATAAAAATTGACCACCACGAGCCATACGAGTTGGCAGGGTACAGTCCATAGAAGTAATTCCTTGACCAAAATATTCAAATAAATCTTCAACTTCCCCAACTCCTAATAAGTGAATTGGTTTGCCGGTTTTTAAAATAGTTGGAAGAACCCAACTAACTGCTTCTTTCATTTTTTCTTTTGGTTCACCAACAGAAACTCCTCCGATAGCAATGCATTCAAAATCTTGACTACAAATAAATTCTGCCGATTGTTGCCTTAAATCTTTATAATAACTGCCTTGAACGACACCATATAAATTTAATTTTTGATTATTTTCTTGATTTAATTTTTGATGTTCTTTTAGAGAACGAAGGGCCCAATTATGAGTTCGAATTAAAGCTTTTTTAGCATAGTCTTTGGTGGCTGGATAAGGAGTGCATTCATCAAAGGCAATAATATTATTAGCTCCTAGATTATGTTGAATTTGAATTGATTTTTCAGGAGTAAAAAAATGGAGCGAACCATCAAGGTGAGATCTAAATTCAACTCCTTCTTCAGAAATTTTAATTAAAGAACCAGCACCGTTATGATCTTTACCAAGTGAAAAAACTTGAAAACCTCCAGAGTCAGTGATTAATTGTCCATGCCATCGGGTAAAATTGTGAAGTCCGCCAATTTTTTTTATAAATTTATCGCCAGGGCGAAGATAAAGATGATAAGTATTACAAAAGAAAATTTCAACACCAATAGCTTCTAAGTCTTCTGGAGTAAGTGATTTGACGGTGGCCTGAGTGCCAACTGGAACAAAAGTAGGTTTGGATAACAACATAATCTAGATTATAACATTCGATTTTTTTTGCTATAATAAGAACACATTGAGCCGCTGTGGTGAAACTGGTATACACGCAAGACTTAAAATCTTGTGCTCTCAACAAGCGTGTGGGTTCGATTCCCGCCAGCGGTACACAACTAGTTTACAAAGTTCATCAAGCCATGCCTGCCGGCAGGCAGGTTGAAAGTTATAAAGTTATTGTAATATATAAACATATCGGGGATTGGCGCAATTGGCTAGCGCGCACGGTTTGGGACCGTGAGGTTGCAGGT
>CAYUUU010000036.1:0-7324 GCA_964448065.1 uncultured Gammaproteobacteria bacterium | reverse complement strand
CTCTTTCTTGATCAGCTGTTTCTTCAAAAACTCGAGCAATCCATTCCAAATTTTCTTTTCGAGCCATCTTGGCAAACATATGATATTTGTTTCTGGCTTGGCTTTCACCTGCGAAAGCTTTCAAAAGGTTTTCTTGTGTTTTATTCATATCAATATTTTACCATTTTAAAACTTTTTTAAAAATTCAGTTTATTTTCAGTTTAAGATTTATAATTAAACTATGAAAATTTTAGTTGTCGAAGATGAACATTTAATCGCCACTTCTATTAAAAAAGGTCTAGAACAAGAACATTATATTGTTGATTTAGCTTTTGACGGTGAAGAAGGTTTAGATTTAGCCGCCAGTGGTGACTACGATTTAATTTTATTAGATTTAATGTTACCTAAAATGGACGGTCTCCAAATTTGTCGTCAACTTCGAAAAGATAATATTCATACCCCAATTTTAATGTTAACCGCCAAAAGCCAACTAGAAGATAAAGTTACTGGTTTAGATTCTGGAGCCGATGATTATTTAACTAAACCTTTCGCTTTTGAAGAGCTTTTAGCCAGAGTCAGAGCTCTGATTCGTCGTCCTCAAAATACGGCTACAGCTGAAATTTTAAAAGTTGGCGATTTATCTCTTAATATTTCTAGCTATGAAGTTCTTCGTAATGGTAAAAATATTTCCCTATCCAGTAAAGAATATTCACTTTTGGAATGTTTAATCAGACACTCTGGTTAAATTCTTTCCAAAGATCAATTAATTCAACATGTTTGGAGTTACGAATCAGATATTTTGCCAAATACGGTTGAAGTTTATATCAGGAATTTACGTCAAAAAATTGACAAAAACTTTTCTCAAAAACTAATCAAAACTATCCGCGGTTTTGGATATAAAATCAGTGAATAAATTTAAAAATTTAAGTTTAAAGTTACAATTTTTTGTGGCCTTGAACGTGGTAACACATTCACCAGACGCAAAAAATTCTGTAACGAAAAATTAAATTGATAAACTACACATATGTTTAAACAAGCTCGATTAAAACTAATTGGTTGGTACATGCTAATTATTATGGTAATTAGTTTATCTTTTAGTGCCTTAATTTATGAATTGATCGATCAAGAAATAAATCATTTTGCTAATTCTCAACGAAATCGAATTGAAAGGGAATTTATTGTTGATGATGGCAGAATTCCACCACCTCGACTTATTACTGTTGATCAAGATTTGATTACTGAATCAGAACATCGTCTACTTCTTAATTTAGGTATTATTAATATTGTTATCTTAGTTTTATCTGGGTCTTTATCTTATTTTTTGGCCGGTCGCACTCTTTCTCCAATTCAAAAAATGACCGAAGATCAAAAACGCTTTGTCAGTGACGCTTCTCATGAATTAAAAACTCCAATTACTGCTCTTAAAGCTTTGTTTGAAGTTTCTCTTCGCAATCCTAATCTTAAATTATCTGAGGCCAAACAAGCTCTTCAAGATGGTATTTCTCAAACCAATCAATTAAAAACTTTAACTGATTCACTTTTAGAATTGAACCACACCAATAATGGTGATTCCCTAGATTTTAAATTAAATTCAATCAAAGATTTAATGTCGGAGTCGGTCAAAATAATTAAACCTCAATCTGATACTAAAAAAATTAAAATTATCACTCATTTTATTCCCGAAAAACTTTTGTCCGATCATCAAAAAATTCAAGAACTTTTTATTATTCTTTTAGATAACGCGGTTAAATATAGTCCAGAATCTAGTTCTATTAAATTTTTAGCTAAAACTAATAAGAAACATCTTATTTTTAAAATTATCGATCAAGGAATTGGTATTTCTCCCAAAGATTTAACTCATATTTTTGATCGTTTTTATCGCGCCGATAATGCTCGAACTAAAAATGGGGCTTTTGGTTATGGTCTTGGATTGTCTATTGCTCAAAAAATTGTCGATCAACACCACGGCAAAATTACTGTTAATAGTAATCTTAACCAAGGTACCGAATTTATCGTTAGTTTACCTCTCTAAAATTCAGTTAGCTTTCAGAAATAAATTTTACACTTTTCCATTATGGAAATATGTAAAAAAATAAAAAGTAATTTATTTAAATTACCCCTAGTTATTAAAATAATTTTATTAATTCTAGTTTTGGGCGGAATTGGTTTTACTATTAAAACTATTTTCTTTTCTAAAAAAAACACTCTCACTTACAAAACAACTACTCTTTCTAAGACTACTTTAGTTAACTCTATTTCTGCCACTGGAACGATTACTTCATCCAATAAAACAACTATTACTACTGGGGCTACCGGTACTATTAAAACCGTTTATGTTAAAAATGGCGACACTGTTGCTAAAGGTCAAAAAATTGCTGAAATTACTCTCGATGATGAGGGAACTAATAATAAAGTCACTGCTTGGGCTAATTATTTAACCATGCAGCAAAATTACAAAATGGCCATTGCTGATCAAACCAGCGCTGATTTACAAATGTGGAAAGATCGTCAAACCATTCTAGATGCTCAAAAAGAATTTGATGATATGACTGCTGGAGCTTGGAATCCTAAAACTAAAGCCGAATACACTTATAACGAAAAAGCTATTGTTACTAAAACTTTGGAATTAGCCAAAGAAACTTTTACTGCCGACGAAACTAAATATAATAATTCCGCTGCTTTTGTGGCTAAAGCCAAACAACAAGCTTCAGAAGCTAATGATAATTATAAAAAAGTTTCCTCCACTATTTATGCTTCATCGGCTGGTGTTATTAGTAATTTAAGCATTGCTCAAGGAGTTATTATTTCTAATACTTCTTCCTCAATTACCGTTTCTACTGGCAGTGACAGTAATACTAATTCTGCCTCGGTTACTTCTCATGAAGTTGGTAGTGTTACTAATCCCAAAGGTCAGTATCAAGCTACAGTTAGTTTGACTGAGTCTGATATTCCTAAAGTTAAATCTGGTCAAAAAGTTACCATTACCATGGATGCTTTTTCTGGCAAAATGTTTACCGGCGAAGTTTTATCTCTTAATGTTAGTGGTACCACCACTTCTGGAGTCACTTCTTATCCGGTTGTTATTTTGCTTGACGATACTGATCAAGATATTTATACCAACATGGCAGTCACTGCTACTATCATTATTAGCACTAAAGCTGATATTTTAACCGTTCCTTCCACGGCTATTGATACTGCCACTGATGGCACCAAAACGGTCAGAACCATGAAAGATAATGTTATTTCCACAGTTACTATTACTACTGGTGAAACTAACGATAGTGAAACTGAAGTTACTTCCGGTCTAAACGAAGGTGATGTTGTTATTTCTTCTTCAGTTAGTAACGATACTTTGTCTAATAATAATTCCTCTTCCTCTTTTAGTAGTTCCACTAAACGTAGCAGTTCTTCCTTTAGTAATATGGGTGCTGGCGGTCCTCCCGGAATGTAATATGAAAAACACTATTAAACCAATTATTATTGCTCGAAATTTATCTAAAATTTATAAAACTGATATTTTAGAAACTATCGCTTTAGATAATGTTTCTTTTCAAATCAATGAAGGGGAGTTTGTGGCCATTATGGGTCCATCTGGATCTGGTAAATCAACTCTAATGCATATTTTAGGTGCTCTAGACAAACCCACCCTTGGTAAATATATTCTCGACGGTCAAGAAGTTAGTACCTTAACCGACGATCAATTGTCTGAAATTCGCAATAAAAAAATTGGTTTTGTTTTTCAGGCTTTCAATCTTTTACCTCGAACCAGTACTATGGATAATGTTATGTTACCAATGATTTATGCCAAAATTCCCAAAGATGAAAGAGTTAAAATTGCCGAAAAATACCTTAAAATGGTTGGTCTTGGTAATCGTTTACACCACACTTCCAGTCAAATTTCTGGTGGTCAACAACAACGGGTTGCCATTGCTCGATCTTTAGTTTTAAATCCATCTCTAATTTTGGCCGACGAACCAACTGGTAACATTGCTTCTGATCAAGCTGAAGAAGTGATGTCAATTTTTGAAAAATTAAATGACCAAGGCCACACCATTGTTATGATTACTCATGAACCAGATATTGCCCAACACGCCAAAAGAATTTTGTTTATTAAAGATGGAAAAATAATTAAAGATAGTTCCAATCATCAACGCCGTTGGTCAACTATCAAAAAGGAGGTTGAAAAATATGATTGAGTTTTTGGAATTAATTAAAGAAAGTTTTAAATCACTTAAACTTAACAAAACCAGAACTGGTTTAGCTGTTTTAGGAATTATTATTGGTATTGGCAGTGTTATTGCTCTAATTTCTATTGGTCAATCCAGTCAAAAAGCTGTCACTTCCAAAATTACTGCTCTTGGATCTAATTTAATTACTGTTTCTCCAGGTTCTCAAAGTTCAGGCATGGTTCGTAGTGCCACCACTCGAAAAACTTTAACCATTGCCGACGCCGATGCTTTAAAATCAGCCAATCTTTCGGCAATTAAAACTGTTTCTCCAGAATATTCCAGTCGTTTACAAGTAGTTGCTGGTGACAGTAATACCAACACTACTATTTATGGAGTTACTTCGGTTTATACTAGTCTTCACAATGTTCAAGTGGCTTCGGGTAAATTTATTAGTGACAGTGATTATAATTCCAACAGTCATGTAGCTGTTTTGGGTCCAACCGTTGTCGAAGATCTTTATGGCAGTTCCAGTTACAACCCGATTGGTGAAACTATTCGTATCAATGGTCAAACTTTTACTATTATTGGTGTCACTGTTTCCAAAGGTTCCTCTGGAATGACCGATTCTGATGATTTAATTTATGTTCCACTTTCCACAGCCATGAAGCAACTGTTTGGAGTCAATTATTTATCAGCCATTTCCGTCGAAGCTGTTAACAGTGATGTTATGATTCAGGCTCAAAATCAAGTCGGTTATTTTTTATTAAATCGTCATAAAAAAACTGATGTTGCTAATGCCGATTTTACCGTCAGATCTCAACAAGATATTTTAACCACCGCTTCCAGTATTACTGGTACTTTTACCTCACTTTTGTCGGGGGTAGCGGCTATTTCTCTAATTGTTGGTGGAATCGGAATTATGAATATTATGTTGGTTACCGTCACCGAACGTACTCGAGAAATTGGTCTAAGAAAAGCCCTCGGAGCCAAAAAGAAAACAATTATTAGTCAATTTTTATCCGAATCGGTTATTCTAACTTTTACTGGTGGTTTTTTAGGTATAGTTCTTGGTATTTTAACTTCCTATATTTATTCTCGAATTAATTCTTCAGTTTTTACTATTTCTTTTTCTTCAATTCTTTTAGCTTTTGGAGTCTCGGTTGTTATTGGTATTATTTTTGGTTGGTATCCGGCCAAACGAGCTTCCAATTTGCAACCAATCGAAGCTCTTCGATATGAATAATTCAGCTCTCTTTAAGTTTTATTTTTTATTATCTATTTATTAAAAATAAATCTTAAATTTTATTAAAAATTTTTTGGTTTAAATTATTAATTCTTAATTATTAATTATATTAAAGCCGCCCTGTCAAGGGAGGTGGCCCGCCACTGCGGGTCGGAGGGTTTATTTATGAAAAAACAAATTATTTCCATGGTAATTCTTTTAATCGTTTTTTCAGCTGGTTCTTTTTTTGCTGGTACTAAATATCAACAAAGTAAATTAACTTCTGGTTTTAAACAAATGACTGCTAATGGTGCCCAAAATGGTGTTCGTAGTGGTACTAGAACAGGTGCTAGTATTCCCAATATTGGTGAAATTACTAAAGTTGACGATTCTTCTATTACTATTAAAACCATGGATGGTAGTTCCAAAATTATTTTAATTTCTGATTCTACCGTTTTTAATCAATCAACTTCTGCTGCTAAAACTGATTTAAAAGTTGGGTCTAAGGTTGAAATTACTGGCGATCAAAATACTGATGGCTCCGTCACTGGTAAAACTATTAATCTTAGTCCTTCTGTTCCTGTTACTCCTACAAAATAATAAACTTTAGACTTTCATCCTCTCTTCAGCTATTTTTAAGCTAAAATTAATATTATATTAATACGTCATTGCGATTCCGATTTATCGGAAGAAGCAATCTCAAATTATTAATTCTTAATTATTAATTAAATAATCATGTCTCTTAAAAAACTCGCTCTTCCTCTATTTTTATTTAGTGGCACCATCATTGCTTTTGTTGTTTCTTTAGCCAGTCAAAATTCTGACTCTTCTTTAAATGTTTTCCCCACCACTAATACTTCCAAGTCTTCAACTCAACAAAAAGTTGATCAAGCCGCTTCCACTCCTGCCCAACTTCAAAAATTAAGTGTCTTACCGCTTCGTTGTATTGGTTGTGGCAAATGTGCTCGCATTGATTCAGCTCATTTTGAAATGATTAATCATGTTTCCACTGTTATTTCTTCTACTAATTTAACTTCTTCAAAACTAGCCTCAGCTATTAATAATTGTCCTGTTCAAGCCATTGTTCTAGAATAAACCATGAATAATTATTATTTTTTGATTTTATTTTTCTTAGTTTTTGACTTTTATTTTTTTTCAAATTACTTGGTCAAAATTAAAAAGATTTCTCTAATTACTCATCGTCGACTTTGGAATGTTATTTTACTCATTTCTTTTTTAGTCTCTGGAATTTTAGGTTTAATTATGGCCGCTTTAATCAGTCTAAAACTTTCGGTTTCTTGGTATCAGTCCATGTTATGGCTTCATGTTGAATTTGGCATTATCATGTCTCTAGTGGCCATTATTCACGCTCTTTGGCATCTTCCTTATTATCGCTCCCTTCTCAAAAAGAAATAATTATTCAACAACCTAAATCTAAAAAATATTTCGCCACTTTAAAACTTGGTCTATCAATCTTGTCCGATAATCCTATTACAGCAATTGTTTTTGTTTGAAGATTCATATGCGGAGGGTAGAGGTCTACTTCACCTTCGGTTTCGTAAGACCATGGGCAATTCTACCATTTTCAAAATCTTTCATTAAAGTTTCAGAAACAAATCTTTTATAAGCAAATGCTTTTCCAGAACCAGTCTTTAAATATATTTCAAAATCTCTAGCTTGTTTTTCTGTTTGAAATCCACCATACCAAACTAATTTCCAAGGTAAATGTGGTTTAGTAGATTTTACTTGACCAGTATTATGAAGATTAAATCTAGCCTTTAAATCAATAGTGGATCCAAAATAGAAAATATGAGATTTTGAACTATGCAATATATAGGTGTAATACATATTACAATAATAACAAATATGCATGCAATTCTGAAGCTTTAGCGAAAGATTGCGGAGGGTAGAGGATTTGAACCTCTGCGGACTTTCGCCCACACGCTTTCGAGGC
>CAYUUU010000035.1:0-7351 GCA_964448065.1 uncultured Gammaproteobacteria bacterium | reverse complement strand
CGAGCTATTATTTATCGTCAATTAAATAAAATTGATGAAAAGAAAATTTTTGGAACCGCAGTCAATGTCCAATCAATGGTGTTTGGAAACATGGGTGATGATTGTGGAACAGGGGTCGCTTTTACTCGAAATCCATCTACTGGTGAAAATAAAGCTTATGGAGAATATTTAATGAATGCTCAAGGTGAAGATGTGGTAGCAGGAATTAGAACTCCAAAAAAGCTCGAAACTCTAAAAGAAGATAATGAAACCGCCTATAAAGAATTAATGGCAATTTTTGACAAATTGGAAAAACATTATAAGGATATGCAAGATGTGGAATTTACTATTGAAAATAGTAAATTGTTTGTTTTGCAAACCAGAAATGCTAAAAGAACTGCTCCGGCTATGGTAAAAGTAGCAGTTGATTTGGTAAGTGAAGGAATGATTGATGAAAAAACTGCTTTGACTAGAGTTGAAGCTGATAAATTAGATCAATTGCTTCATCCAACTCTTGATCAAAAAGCTAAAGCTGATTTTAAAGTTATTGCTAAAGGTTTACCAGCATCCCCAGGTGCAGCTTCTGGACAGGTAGTCTTTAATGCAGAAGATGCAGTTAAATGGGCTGAAGATGGTAAAAAAGTAATTTTGGTTAGAGCTGAAACTTCTCCAGAAGATTTAGCTGGTATGAATGCTGCACAAGGTATTTTGACTGCTCGTGGTGGTATGACATCACACGCTGCAGTTGTTGCCCGAGGTATGGGTAAATGTTGTGTTTCTGGATGTGGTGATGCAATCGTTATGGAAAAAGAAAAATTATTTAAAGTAGGTGATGTTGAAGTCAAAGAAGGCGACATTATTACTTTGGATGGTTCGGCTGGTGAAGTTTTCTTAGGACAAGTTCCAACTATCGAAGCTGCTTTGTCAGGTGATTTT
Source organism: uncultured Gammaproteobacteria bacterium (assembly GCA_964448065.1). Taxonomy (GTDB): domain Bacteria; phylum Patescibacteriota; class Microgenomatia; order UBA12405; family UBA12405; genus WARW01. The sequence goes on along the minus strand of CAYUUU010000035.1, from coordinate 6,436 downwards.
GGAACTTTAATGTCATGGGCCGATAAATATCGCACCATGGGAGTTCGTACCAATGCAGATACTCCAAAAGATGCCAAAACTGCACGAGAATTTGGAGCTCAAGGTATTGGTCTTTGCCGAACTGAACACATGTTCTTTGAAGAAGACAGAATTTTTGCTATCCGTCAAATGATTATTTCTGACACTTTAGAGCAAAGAGAAGCGGCTTTGGCAAAAATTTTCCCAATGCAGAAAAATGATTTCAAACAATTATTTGAAATTATGAAAGGTCTTCCAGTTAAAATTCGTTTACTTGATCCACCTTTACACGAATTTGTACCTCATGAGGATAAAGATATTCAGGCTTTAGCAGATGAAATGGGAATTTCTTTTGAAAAGCTTAAAGAAAAAGTTGAATCTCTTCACGAATTTAATCCAATGATGGGTCATAGAGGTTGTAGATTAGGTGTAACTTTCCCAGAAATTAACCAAATGCAAGTAAAAGCTATCATGACTGCAGCTTGCGAATTGGCTAAAGAAACTGGTGAAAAAATAGTTCCAGAAATTATGATTCCATTGGTTGGTGATGTTGAAGAACTTAAATGGTTAAAAGGTAAACTCGTTCCAGTTATTGAAGAGACTATGAAATCATTTGGTATCGAATTGAAATATGAAATTGGTACTATGATTGAAATTCCAAGAGCTGCAGTAACAGCAGATGAAATTGCTACTGAAGCTGAATTCTTCTCATTTGGAACCAATGATTTAACTCAAATGACTTATGGATTCTCTCGAGATGATGCTGGTAAATTTATCAAAGATTACCTTCGAGAAAAAATCTTGACTGAAGATCCTTTCAAGAGTGTTGATCAAAAAGGGGTTGGTAAATTAATGGAAATGGCTGTAAAAATGGGTCGAGAAGCCAATAAGAATCTTAATGTTGGTATTTGTGGAGAACAAGGTGGAGATCCTGATACAGTTAAATTCTGTCATCGAATTGGTTTGAATTACGTTTCTTGTAGTCCTTACCGAGTTCCAATCGCTCGTTTGGCAGCAGCTCAGGCCGCAGTGGAAGAAAAGAAATAAATTGTTTTATTGTTAGGGACAAGGCATGCCTTGTCCCTACAGAAAGGCACATATTAAGCCCCGCAGGTGCGGGGCTTTTTGATGGATAAAATCTGATTTATTATTTAAAATAATTTGTTTATAATATTACAAATATAAATTTTAATGGGACAAGGCATGCCTTGTCCCTACAAATAAAAATGCGATCATGTCAAAGAAAAAATAATCGTTGTTTAAAATTTAATTATGATAATGGCGGTTTATATTTCATAACAATATGTATAAAAAATAGAGGAAATTTTTTTGGTGTCATTGATAATGGAAATGTTTATTTTTCTGATTTTGGAATTTTGGCAAATGAATTATGGAATGAAATTCCAAAACATTTTGATGGGATAATTTTGGATGATTATGTTGTAATGCCAGATCATATACATGCCATTTTGATTATTGTAGGGGACAGGCATGCCTGTCCCCAAGGAAATAAAAGACAATATCAAAAATTGCCGAAAATAATTGGATCATTTAAATCGGCAGTTTCTAAAAATATTGATAAGATGATTTGTTTTGAATGGCAAAGATCATTTTTTGACAGGGGGATTCGCAATGAAAAAGAATATTTAATGATTAAAAAATATATTAAAAATAATCCTAAAAATTTTGATTTATAATCAGTATATGAAAGAAAGAGAATTATTGCCAACAACAAAGGTTGAAAAAGTTGGGGTGGATAAAATTGAGACAGTGTGGGGGATAATTAGAGAAGATTCAGAATGGTTGTCAAAAGAAAAAGGATTAAATCATTGGTCTAATTGGTACACTAAAGAAAGAGTGAAAGAAAAGTTTGAAGATTGGGATGTTTATTTGGCTTATAGAAATAGTAAGGTAGCTGGAACAATGTCGGTTAGTGAGAAAAAACTAGGTTATTATTTACAGGAAAGTATTGAGATGTTTGCTGAGCCAAAGGCAAGAGCTCTTTATATATCAATGTTTGGGGTAAAACCAAATTTTCAAAAACAGGGTGTGGCGAGTGATTTATTGAAAAAAGCAGAAAAGGTGGCTAAAGAAAAAGAAATAGAATATATTCGATTTGATTGTCGAGAAGAATATCTGGATTTGGTGAATTTTTATTTAAAAAGGGGTTATGAAAAGAGAGGATCGTTTCCAGAAGCAGAAGATGAAAATTATTTAATGATGGAAAAGAAAATTTAATAAAATTGGGATATGGATCCAAAATATTCTTTTCAAAATTGTCAAAAGATTGTAGTTTTTAAAGATAATAATACTAAGGTTTTGTTGGCTAAAAGGGTTGGAGAAAGTGATCATAATGAAACGTATTCTTTTATTGGAGGAAAAATGGAAATTACAGATGGGGAAATTTTAGAGGGAATTAAAAGAGAGAAAAATGAAGAGGTAGGAGAGAATTTTAAAATTAAGATTTATCCAACTTTTAATACGATGAATTATTTTGTTAAAAAAGATGGAAGTTCTATGGTGTTACCACATTATTATGCAAGATATGAAAGTGGAGAGGTAAATTTAAATGAAGAATATAGTGATTATAAATGGGTAGAAGTGGCAAAATTAGCCGAATTTGAACCTAAAATAGAAACAGTTGAAATAATGGTAAAAAATTTATTGAAATTAGTTGAAGTAATAAAAGAGGAAGAATTATTGTTGATATAATTAGTTATGAATGTTAAAGAAGTTGATTTAAGAATAGCTGGTGAAGAATTCCTTAGAAACTTTGAAGGTAGATCAGAAAAATTTATTAAAGAGATAAAATCTGGAAGGATAGAAGTTTTGCCTGGAGAAAATATTGAAACTCCAAAAAAATCTTCTGATTTACAATATGGTGAATAATTAATTTTTTATTAAATAAAATTATGAAAAAAGAAAATAAAACAGAAGAATGTTGTAATAAAGAAATGGTTTTTAAGAGACATCACAAAGATTGTCATTGTGGTAGTTCAAATGTAATTTATGGACTAGGAATAATTGGAGCCTTATTTTATTTTTTAGGCAATGCCACTAGTTTTGGAATGGTAATGATTGGAATTGGTAAATCAATTTTTTGGCCAGCCATTTTAATGTTTAAATTATTGACTTATTTGGGATTATAAAAAAATAAAGCCTCCCATTCTTCAAGGGGAGGTGGATTCCGATGAAATCGGAAGACGGTGGGGTTTTGAAATGGGGTTTAATTATTTTACAATTACATTCTCGAAATATTTTTCAAAAATGGACTTGGCGAGAGAGAGGGAAGTGGTCGAAGGAGAGGTAGTATTTTTTAATTGGTAATCTAACCCTAGTTCTTGGTATTTATAAACACCAAGGGTGTGATAAGGCAGGATTTCGACTCGTTTAATGGTTTTATAATCCTTAAAATATTTGCCCCAATCGATTAAATTTTTTTCAGTATCGTTTATACCTGGAACAAGAACATAACGAAGCCACATTGGTTTACCAGATTTTTCCCTAAATTCGGCCATAGCTAAAACATTTTTATTGCTAAATCCAGTTAATTTTTGATGGGCTTGATTGTCAATATGTTTAACATCTAAAAGCAACAAGTCAGTTTGATTGTAAAGTTGTTTAACATCGTTATTAATAATGGTTCCGTTAGTATCCAGAGCAGTATTAATGCCATTTTTTTTGGCAGCAATAAATAATTTAATTAATTCAGAGGCTTGAAGAGTTGGCTCGCCACCAGAAACAGTAATGCCACCATCGGTACCAAAATATTCTTTTTGATCTTTAGCTATATTTATAATTTCCTCAATTGACATTAAATTGGCATTTTTAATTTCGAGTAAATCTGGATTATGACAATAAAGACAACGAAGATTACAACCTTGAAGAAAAATGACCAAACGAATTCCTGGACCCTCATGGGTTCCAAAAGTTTCAATTGAATGAACTTTTAACATAATTACATTGTCTCAAAAAAAGTTCTAGCCAGAACTTCTTGTTGTTGTTCTCGAGTTAATTTAACAAAATTAACTGCATAACCAGAGACCCGAATGGTTAGTTGAGGATATAGTTCTGGATGTTCCATGGCATGAATAAGGGTAGATTTATCCATAACATTAACATTAAGATGATGACCGCCTTTTTTGAAATAACCGTCTAGTAAAGAAACTAAATTTTTTTGTTGTTCATCGATAGTGCCACCTAAAGTTTTAGTAGTAGTTGAAAAAGTATTAGAGATACCATCCCTGGCATTTTGATAACCTAACTTAGCAACTGAATTTAAAGAAGCAATAGCTCCGTGAGTATCGCGACCATGCATAGGATTAGCACCTGGGGCAAATGGAACACCAGCTTTTCGACCGTCGGGGGTTGAACCAGTTTTGTGTCCATAGACCACATTAGAAGTAATCGTTAAAATTGATAAGGTTGGTTTAGCGTTTCGATAAATATGGTGTTTTTGTAATTCTTGATTAAAACCAGAAACAATATTTTTAGCAATTAAATCAACGGAATTATTGTCATTGCCATATTTAGGAAAATCACCCTCAATTTCAAAATCAGTAGTAATACCTTGTTCGTTACGAATAGCTTTAACTTTAGCAAATTTAATAGCCGAGAGGGAATCAGCGGCCACAGAAAGACCAGCCAGACCAAAAGCCATTACTCGATGGACATTGGTATCCAAAAGAGCCATTTGTGATCGTTCGTAATAATATTTGTCATGCATGTAATGAATAACATTCATAGTGTTAACATAATTTTGAGCCAAAAAAGCCATGGTTTTTTTGAAATTAGCAACAACTTCTTGATAATCTAAATATTTGTTTTTAAGTGGTTTAATTCCGTCCATTATTTTAATACCAGTCATTTCATCAACTCCTTCGTTTAAGGCTAATAAAAGAGCTTTGGCAATATTACAACGGGCTCCAAAAAATTGCATTTGTTTACCAGTTTCTAACAAAGAAACACAACAACTAATACCATAATCGTCAGTTTTACAAACTTGTTTCATTAAATCGTCATTTTCATATTGAATAGAAGATGTTTCAATAGAAACTTTAGTACAAAATTCTTTAAAGGCAGAAGGTAAATTTTGAGACCAAAGAATAGTTAAGTTTGGTTCAGGGGATGGTCCTAAGTTGTAGAGAGTTTGTAAAAAACGATAGGTAGTTTTAGTAACTTTATGTTGACCATTACTCCATGAACCACCAAGAGATTCAGTAATCCAGGTTGGATCGCCAGCAAAAAGATCATTATATTCAGTGGTGCGAAGATGACGGACAAATCTTAATTTAATAATAAATTGATCAATTAATTCTTGAGCTTGGGATTCGGTTAAAGTTCCTTCTTGTAAATCTTTTTCAATGTAAATATCAAAAAATCCGCTGACATTACCTAAACTCATAGCAGCTCCGTCTTGTTCTTTAATGGCCGCTAAATAAGCAAAATAAGTCCACTGAATGGCTTCTTGAGCATTTAGGGCTGGTCGGCCAATATCAAAACCATAACTCTGGGCCATGTCTTTAATTAAATTTAGGGCATTAATTTGTTCAGTAATTTCTTCACGAAGACGAATAACTTCATCGGTCATATCGCCCATTAGTTGTTTTTTGTCTTGGGTTTTAACTTCAATTAATTTATCTAAACCATACAAGGCGACTCGACGATAATCACCGATAATTCGGCCACGAGCATAAGCGTCAGGAAGACCAGTTAACACACCGGTTTTTCTGAGTCGTAACATTTCTTCAGTGTAAGCAGAAAAGACACCATCATTATGAGTTTTTCGATATTTAGTAAAAATTTCGACAACTTTTTCATCAACTTGTTTATGGTTTTCTTCACAAGCGTGAATAACGGAACGAATTCCACCGGCTGGTTTAATAGCTCGTTTAAGTGGTTCGTCTGTTTGAAGACCAACAATTAATTCTAGTTTTTTATCAATATATCCAGCCTTATGACTAGTAATACTAGAAATAGTTTTAGTATCTATATCTAAAACTCCACCATTATCAGTTTCTTTTTTTAAAAGCTCTTGGCATTTTTGCCAAAGTTTTTTGGTTTTTAAAGTAGGGCCAACCAAAAAACTAGAATCACCATCGTAAGGAGTTAAATTTTCAAAAACAAATTTTCTAACATTAATGTTTTCTGGAGGATTTTGATAATTTTTTTTCATAATCTATATTCATGACTAGAATCTGAGTCTTTAATTTTACAAATCAGTTGTTGTTTTGTCTAGTTATAAAAATTATATCAAATTGATTAAATATAAATTGTTTTTTAATCCTAAAAATTTTTGATTTATACTTTTTTAAGTTTCTTTATTTTTTTAATACAAAAAATAACCCCGATGATTAGTAGAATAAATAAAATTGGAGATATTGGAAGAACATAGAAAGAATAAGAAGAATTAGCAATA
>CAYUUU010000034.1:0-7490 GCA_964448065.1 uncultured Gammaproteobacteria bacterium | reverse complement strand
TTTTTGAAAGTTTTAAGAAGTAAAAAAGCAAGGCCAATATCTAGAATCAAATAAGGAATTTTAAGGAAAAACATATAATAAATTATGTTAGGGTAATTGTTTTGGTTTTCTCCCCAATCATTGATCCAATTATTAAAATCATGACCCAGGAAAGGTTTAGTGATGGCTTGAGTTAAACCAAAAGTGTAGTAAGTTAAAGGAAGATAATTAAAAGTATCTTGATAACCTAATTTAGATTTGTTTTTGTCTAAATAATCGTAAATATTTAAAACCCCTTTGGAGAAAAATTGAAAATGAAAATGTTGAGTCTTCATGTCTGGATGATAGAAAAAAGGCATGACTAGAATTCGAATTAAAATGGCTATGAGTATGATTTTTTTATTACTTGAAAACACTAGATAATTTTACAACAAAGATTAGATATTTGTTGTATTTGTGAGATAATTGTCTTAATTATGTTTAACAAAAAAAATATTTTTTTTGTTTCATTGGGTTTAGTTTTTTTAGTGGCTTTTTGTCTAAGAATTTATAAACTTGGTTCGGTTCCTTATGGTTTTCATATAGATGAAGTTAAGGTTGGTTGGAATGCATATTCAATATTAAAAACAGGAATGGATGATAAAGGAAACAAGTTTCCTTTGTATTATGATTCTTTTGGAGATTTTCGTCCAGCTGGATTGATATATCTGACTATACCTTCAATTGCTGTTTTTGGTAATAGTGTTTTTGGAGTCAGATTTCCTTTTGCACTGGTGGGAGCATCAACAACCATTGTTATCTTTTTCTTTGTGTTGGAAATGTTTGGTAGGGATAAAAAACTTTTGGCTTTAATAATATCGACACTATTGGCTTTTAACCCATGGCATATTATTGCTAGCAGAGCTACAAGTGAAAGTATTGTGGCTATTTTTTTAACTATTTTAGGTTTGTATTTTTTCCTGAAATTATTTAGAAAAAATAATTTGACAAACATGTTGTTATCTTTTTTAAGTTTGGCTTTGGCTTTTTTCTTTTACCATAATGTTAGAGTTTTAATTCCAATATTTTTAATAGTATTAATGTTCTTTTATCAATTTATTTTTGATAAAAAAATTAAGATTAAACAAATATTAGTTTCTGTGGCTTTAATATTAATGACAGTATTGGTGTTTTTATCACCAGAAGCTAGAAGTAGAGCTTCACAAGTAAGTTTAAAAAGTGATTTTAAAGTTCTTTACGAGGTTACAAAAATGCCAACAGAAGAAGGCCCAAATCATGTTTTTGTGGCTAGAGCTTTTCATAATCGTTGGGCTGCTTATATTAGAAGGTTTGCTGAGGAATATAAAGAATATTTTGGAACTTTATTTTTAACCGGTGATGCTACTAAACCTGTTCGATACATGGTGCCACAGATAGGATTAATAACTTATATAGAATTAATTTTAATTTTTATTGGATTATTTTTTGTATCAAGAAAAAAAGAATTATTAATTATTTTAGGGTTATTGGTAGTTGCACCATTACCAGCAGCATTAACAATTGAAGATGTTCCAAACATGCAAAGAGCAATATTAATGGTTCCCTTTTTAATAATAATTGCAGGATATGGATTTTATGAATTAACTAAATTAAATTCGAAATGGAAATATCTTTGGATACTAATTGGATTCGGGTATATTTTAAATTTTATATATTTTTCACACATGTATTTAGTTCATCAAAAAATGAGTATGGCTTCGTATTATCGTAATGGTGGAAATATAGAATTGGTTGAAAAAATAAGCAAAAATAAAAGTAATTATGAAAAAATAATATTAACTAATAGTCCTGATAGTTTATATCCATGGGTAGCTTTTTTAGAAAAAAATGATCCAAAATTATTTAATGAATCTTATAAACAAATGGATGGTGGAGTTAGAAAATTTGAAAATATAATTTTCTCGGCAGATAAATGTCCTTTAAATGAGGCTTTAAAAAGAAAGGAAAATACAAAATCAATATTGTTTGTTGAGGCTGAAGGATGTGAAATTGATAAAAATTTTAATTCGATTTATGAAATAAAAACAATAGATACAGTATTTAGACCAGACAATTCCCCTCCTTATTATTTAAGAACAGTAACTATTTTAGATTGAGAAGTTTTCTAAATTTTTGACCAGACCAAATAGTTAAATTGATTAGATAATGTTTTATTTTTCCATGATATTTAATACTGCTAGGAATTAGTCGACGCCATTGATTGTTGGAATCGGCCAATTTAGAACCACTGAAACCATGACGATGGATAACTTTGCAGAGAGGATAATAAATAATATCTTTTTTAGCCTGATGGACACTTCGACAAAGATCTAAATCTTCAAAATAGAAAAAATATTTTTCATTCCAACCACCAATTTTTTTAAAAAAATCTTTGTTAATCATTAAGGCACCACCGGAAATTGACCAAACAGATGATGGTTTAGAAAGATTGGGTAAATATTTTAAATATTTATCTTTTTGACCAAGCCAAAACTCTTTAAAGGCGTTAGTAATGTTTTGTTTAGGAAAGACAGATGATTGTGGAGTAAGATCGATATTTAAAAATTGAGGACCAATGGCACCAATGTTGGAATTGACTTGAAGATATTGATACATTTTGATTAAACTATCATCGATTAATTCCATGTCTGAATTTAAAAAAAGCAAAACTTGACCATCGGCAATTTTAACAGCTTGGTTATTAGCTTTGGCAAAACCCAAATTTTCTTTATTTTTAATAAGCTTTAAATCTTTTATTTTTGATAAAACTTCAACAGTGTTATCAGTCGAACCATTATCGACAATTATGATTTCGTAAGAAAAATTCTTTAAATGTTTTTGAATGGTTTGAATACATTTTTCAGTAACTTTGGCAGTATTCCAAGTTGGAATGATAATGGAAAGACTTTTATTTTTTATTTTTTTCATATAAAAATATTACTAATAAAGTAGTACCAGAAAATAATGCTAACACAATGGCAATATTTAAATTAGTTGGATAATAGTTTAGAACTATTTTATGTTGACCAGCAGGGATTAAAACAGATTGAAACATATGATTAGTTTGAAAAATTGATGTTTTTTGATTATCAATCTTGGCAATCCATCCAGGGAAAAAACTATTGGAAATAAAAACTAATTCACTACAATTATTTTCTGTTTGAAAAGAAAGTGAATTATTATTTTCATTTATATTTTCAATATTTGAATTGGTTGAAGTACAGTTGTTAATTTCTTTTGAGAATAAATCTTGATTGTTTGAATAAATGACAGCTGAATTGGCAAAATCTATATTTTTATAATTATCTTTAAATTCATTTTTATCTTTTAAAAAAATGATGTTTTTTACAAATCTAACTTTAGGCAAAACATTTTTATCTTCTTGAATAAGAGTATTTTTTTCTTTTAAAACAGTAAAAAAAAGTTTTTCATCCTTAGGATTTGATGCAGATTTAAACTCCTGGGTTAATCTGTATTTAACCGAAAGGTTTTGATAAAGATTAGAAGATGTATTCGTTGTCACTAAAGATCTTTTGGCATAGTTTTGGTATTTATCTCCATGTAATAAGGATAAATATTCATAATTTATTAAGGGTAAAGTAGCATCAGATCCATCAGGAGAAGAAAGATTATAAGGTGTCCACATATTAGCTGGAATAGTATTTGTAGTTGAAATACGATAACCATTGCTATTTTGTTGTAAATATTCAATTAATGGAGTATTTGGAAAAAGATATTCTGATTTTGAAAAAGGTAAATATTTTAAACTAAAATAAAATAATTCAATTATGGTTAAAAATAAAAGTAATAATGGAAATATTTTTTTAATTAAATGTTTTTTTAAAAAAATTGAAAAGAATAAAACAAAAGAAATTGGAAATGAAAATAATAAAGAATAAAGAATATTTTTGAAAGAAACAGGAGAAAAAATAATTATTTTAAAATGAGAAAAAATAAGAAGAATTAATTGCCAAATTAAAATTATAAAAATTAAAGGACTAAACTTTTGTTTAATTTTTGAAATATTATCTATAAAATAGGCAGAAATTGCAGCAAATGAAAAATTAGCTAATAAAAATATTCTAGTAGAAATACCATTGCCGCTAAATACTAAACCTAAATTTTCTTTTAAAAAATTAGAAAAAGGGTTTTTAATAGCAATTAAAAATGAAAAAATAATAGTGAATAAAAAGAATTTAATTTTTGATGGTAATTTTTTCTTGAAAAATAAAAAAATAACAAAAAATAAAGAAATAAGAGCAATTGTTCCTGGAAAAATAGCATTATTATCATAAAATCCTGAACCTACATAATCATAAGTAGTTGGGTTTCCATAAAAATTTGCAATTGGAATAGTAAATAAATTTGTAATTGGTAAGAAACCACTAGTTAGATCTTGGGAAGTATTATCAATATTGTGAATAGAACGATTAATCAGTTCATAACCAGGGATTAATAAAGGAGCGGTTAAAAATAATCCTAAGCTACAGTAAATAAATAGTTTTGAAATTTTTTGAGATAATTTTTGATTTAAAAACAAAAGAAAGTACAGACTAGAGAATATAAGAGAAAAAATTGAATATTGAGGATAACCACCATAAAATTGAAGAGCAATAAAAATTGATAATAAGACTAAAAATTTTTGTTTTTTAGTTTGATTATATTTTTCAATACAAATAATAAGCAATGGTAAGAAGGCAGCGACATAGGTATGTATGCCATATTCCAACCAAACAATGGTAAATAATGAAAAAGAAAAAACTATTGAACCGATTAATGATGAAATTTTTTTGAATTTAAGAATTAAAAAACAATAATATGAAGATAAAAGAGAAAATATTAATTGAAGTAAAACCATCCAAGTCCAAGCTGTTCCATTATTTTTGGTAAGAAAAAAAGGTAAATTAGTTAAATTAAAAAGCGAATTTTGAAAATTAGCAAAAAGTGGCATGCCTAAAAAATATTGTCTATTCCAAAACGGGAAATAACCTTCTTTAATTGAATTTATAACCATTATTCGCCATTGATAAACGATTGAAACAATATCGGACATTAATGGGTTTTTAACGGGAACATTGGTGACAAAACCCCATTTTTGATTTAACCACGGGTAATACATACCAACAATAATATCTGTAGGAATAGAAATTAATTTATATAGAAAAAATTTGTAAAAAAAGATAAAAGCAATTCCAATTAAGAAAACAATTGGAAGTATTTTATTTATATTTTTTCTAAAAAACTTAATCATTTCTAAATTTTTTAAATATTTCTTGATCGGTTAATTTTGGAAAGACAATTGGTGATTTGGATTTTTTGATTTGTTTATTGGCAGCACGAATAATTTTTATATAATTTGGGCCAGACAAAACTCTAAAAAATAAAGCAATTTTGTTTAATCCTAATAATTTTTTATCAGTAATATTGCGCCAAACAGTTAATAAACGATTTCTTTCTTTGACATAATTTAAAAGATTTTTGGAAAATTTAGACATGGTAGATTCATGATTGTGTTCAACTACTGATTTTGGTTCCCAAAGAAGAGTGTAGCCTGATTTCCAAGCTCGATAACCAAGATCTAGATCTTCGGAATAAAACGGAGCATAGACAGTATCAAAACCACCTAATTTTTGAAATAAACTTTTTTTAATAATTGAACTACCACCAGAAACCCAAGCTGAAATATGAGTCTTTTTAATGTCTGTACCTGGTTCATGTTGAAGATAACCTGATTTCCAAAAAATTCTGGCATAATTTTCGTGGCCTTGTTCGGCAAAACCAACACCAAAAACATTTGGATTGTCAAAATGTTTGAGAGTATTTTTAATATAATTTTGATGTGGCAAAATATCACTATTTAAAAGGACTATTAAATCCCCTTTAGCTTTATCGACAGCATCGTTGGAATTGTATCCAAAACCAAAATTTTTAGTTCGAGCGATTAATTTTAATTGAGGATATTTTTTTTGTAATTCTTTGATAAAATCACAACTTTTATCTTGAGAGGCATCGTCAGCAACAATAATTTCACTAGCTTCAGGACTTAATTTAATAACCGTTTCTAAGTTTTTTTTAAGTAAAGAAAAACCATTCCAGTTAGTTACTACGACAGAAATATTCATTTTTAGTCAGAGATTAATTTTAATAATTCGGCAGCAAAATTCTCTTTGGAAAACTTTTTACAATTGAACAAAGCTTGTTGAGACATAGTCTCTAATTCTTTTGGTGAATCAATTAGTTTGTATGTATAGTTAATTAAATCGTTAAGAGTGTTCCATAAATAACCATCGATACCATTATTTATAATTTCAGGAATACCACCTTTGGCGACAACTACAGGAACTAATCCAGAAGCCATGGCTTCGACAACAGTCATACCAAAATGTTCTGTGTTTTCAGGATGTTGCAATTCATCAACATCATAACCGGCAGCGTGCCAATAAATTTTGGAAACAGAATAAATTTCTTTTAATTTTGAAAAATTTGGATTAACAATAAATTCGATAGGAAAATCTTGGGCTTTATTTTTAAGATAAGCTAAATAAGCATTTTTATCGGCGTCTAGAAGACTGCCACCAGCCAAAACTAGTTTCCAATCTTTAAGATTATATTTATTGACTAAATCTTTGAAAGCATCGATTAAAACATCCTGTTTTTTGGCATTTAAGATATTGTCAAAACGACCAACGGAAAGAATTATATTTTCTTTTTTGTCAGAAACTTCAAATTTTTGAACATCGACTGGAGGATATAAAACCGAAATTTTTGAGTCAAAATTATCTTTATAAAAACTGGAGGTAAATTGAGAATTACAAGCAATTTTGGAAATTAGAGCTATTTTGGCTTGGTTTTTAATTTTATTTAAAAAACTGTTTTGAATAGCAAAAGGAACTTGAATATGCAGAATATTTTTCTTGGCAAAAAGGGTTGGAATACTGCCGTCGCCAACATAAAACAAAATATCGTACTTTCTGGTTATTTTAATTTTTTTAGTAAAATTGGAAATTTTGTGACGAATTGTTTGGTGACTTAATGATCGATTGATTATGCTAAATAAATTTTGTCTTTCTTCGTAAAGATCAATTTCTTTTGGTTTAATATGAAAAACATCGTTTACTAAATTTAAACCTTTAAGATTTAAGGAAAATCTTTCTTCGGCTTTGATAATTAAATCTTGATTTCCCGACCAAAATAAATCAACTCGATAACCATTTTGTAATAGAACTTCAGCAACTGTTAGACAATATCTTTCGCCACCACCAAGAGTATCTAAATAGGGATCGTATATGGCAACTCTCTTTAACATTAAATTAATAATAACACAGAAGATTAGAGTTTTTTAGATTGTTGTAACTCCCATAATCTGGCATAAATTAAAAAAGTATCAAATGATTCAAAAATAACCGAAATCCAACCAACAGTACCATCTTTCCACATCTGTTGTTTAATTAATCTTTCCCAAATTTTAGTAATCATCATTCTGATGAAACGCC
>CAYUUU010000033.1:0-8185 GCA_964448065.1 uncultured Gammaproteobacteria bacterium | reverse complement strand
ACCTGCGACCTCTTCCTTAGAAGGGAAGCGCTCTATCCAACTGAGCTATGAGGACTTAATACTTACCCTGTATTCTATCAAAATATCTTTACTTTCGTGACAAATAAGTTCCACCATCAGTACTAATAGAAATTTCTTCACCAACTTTAATGAAAAGAGGAACTAAAACTTTAGCTCCAGTATCCAAAATTGCGTATTTCATGGCATTAGTTGCAGTATCTCCTTTAACCGAATTTTCAGCCTCGACCACAGTACAATAAATACTTTTTGGTAAAGTAACACCAACTGGTTTTTCATCATAGAATTTTATTCTGTAAAGAATTCCTTCTTTTAGGTAAAACTTATCATCTCCCATAATTTCCATTGGTACCATGTATTGTTCAAAAGTTCGTGGTTCAATAAAAACATAATTACTCCCATCAAAATAAGAATATTCTGCTTCATGAGTTTCCACTAAAACCTCTTCCACTTTTTCCCCAGATTTATAAGTATATTCAACAACTCTACCAGTAAATAAATTTTTCAATTTAGTCCTATAAAAAGCAGATCCTTTGCCTGGACTGACAAAAGCAATATCGACCACCATGTGTGGTTCGTTTTGAAAAAGAATATACATACTTTTTCTAAATTGTGATGTTGATATAGTTCCCATAATCTGAATTTTAACACATTTTTTTAAAAAACAGAAAAATAAAAATTGCCATTTTTAAGGTAAATATTTCGCAACTACAAAACAAAAAGTTTAATTTTAGACCAAAAAAAATCCCGGAGCATGCTTTTAGAGGAGCCACCCCAGGATCTGGTGTTAATATATCAATATATTATAGACAAGTCAAGATACAGATTTGTTACACATCTATCTGCCGGCAGACAAATTAAAAATTACCAGTTTTCATTTCTTCAATAAACTGGTTTACTCCAGCTGCCCAAGAACCATTTGAACTTGGACAATATTTTTTCATTATCAATTCTGGAGTATTCAATCCTTTATCAAAATATTCTCTTTTTAAATACTCAGCATAACTTCTAATCGCTAGCTCATAATTATCAAACCCTAGAGTTCCTTTTTTATGAATTCCATAACCCCAACAATTATGAGAACCTTCAGGAGCTTTTTTACACAAATTAGACTCTTGTTGAGCAATTGCCACTATCCAATAATAATCAAAACCATAATCATTAGAAACTTTAAAAATCAAATCGGCATATGGAGCTAAAGGGGAGTTATATTTTTCCAAATAATTTTTTATTAAAATTGGTCTAGCATCAGCTCCAACCACATCAGAACTCACTACAAATTCATTTTGTTTATCATCTTTATTATCACTTCCCAAAATTACACTATCATTAGCTAAAGCATTAATCGACACTTCTTTTTTATTAGACAAAAAATAAATTTCTCCAAAACTAATCACCAATGCCAGCACCAAAAATACCGAAGACAAAAAAAACCGCTTAATTTTTCGTAATTGTTTTTGAATCACTATTGTCATGTTATCATAATGGCACTTATGAAAACAAACGAATCAAATCTCAAAAAACAAACAGATAAAACATTCACCTTAAAAATTACTATTCCTTCCAAAGAAATTAAAGATGAATATTCAAATCAATTAAAATCAGTTCAAGCCAATTTTGAAAACAAAGGTTTTCGTAAAGGTAAAGCTCCACTTGAAGTTGTCGAACAAAATATTTCTCAAGAAAAATTATTTGAAGAAGTTGCTTCTCATTTAATTTCTCATGTCTATGCCGAAGAAATCAAGAAAAATGAATTAAAACCTATTATCCAACCACAAGTTAAATTCTTAGAAAATCCATCTGGTTTTGATTCCGATTGGCAAATAGAAATCACTAGTTGTGAAATGCCAGAATTAAAATTAGACAATAAATATAAAGAAGATATTAAAAAATCCAACACTAACGACAAAGACAAAAAAGATGAACAAAACATCGACAAAATAGTTGATATTTTAATTAAAAATAGTCAAGTAAAATTACCTCAAATTTTAATTGATAGCGATCTGGATAATCAAATTCATCAACTTTCTCATCAAGCTGCTCACGAAAACAAAACTGTTGAAGAATATTTAAAAGATCAAAATAAAACTTTAAAAGATTACCAATTGGATATTGAAAAACAATTAATTAAAGAATGGACTCTAAATTTAGCTATTACCAAAATTTCTCAGGATGAAAAAATAGAAATTGATCCAAAAGAAGTTCAACAAATTTTAGCTTCAAATCCAGCCATGAATGAAAATATAAATCTTTTATATTACATTCTTACTCAACAAAAAGTTTTCGATTTTTTAAAAAGCCTAAAATAAATATTTTTTGATATAATCCCACTATGGCAGGTGGGTTTATAAATAATAAAAATCCAAAGAACAATCAGGCAAACAAAAACGGTTTCAATAATGAAGTTGTCAAAGATTATTCAATTGTTCAAAATCCAGTTAATTTTCTTTTTGAAGGTGTTTTAAGTCCTGGTGAAAGTGTTAGTTTAAACAAACCTGAAAAAAAAACCAATCCTACTTCCGAATTTTTAACCAAATCAATTAGTCAAGAACAAGCCCTTTTTGTTAACAGTCACACCGAAGAAATCAAAAAAAGTATTGATGAATTGAGACTAGAAATAAAAAAATTAATTAAAAGTACTGACAATATTGATGTTGAAATTGAACAAGCTTCTTTTCAAGAAGTCGTTGAAATCAATGAATATCAATTAAATTTCCTACAACGAATTAAAAATATTATTGTTAATTTTCGTAAAAATATTGATCAAGCCAGCGTTTGGTTAGAAAATTTAAACTATAAAAAAGGCAAAAAAAATGCTTTTTGGAATAAAGCCAAAAGTAAAAATGGGGGAGAACAATATTTAATGAGTAGTGAACACAGTGCCTCTCGATCTGCCAATTAATACTTTCAACTTTAAATAAATTTGTTATACTTTCCATCATCAATTCTTAATTATTAATTTTTAATTATTAATTAATGTTTTGAGTCTATAGCTCAGTTGGTTAGAGCGCTTCATTGACATTGAAGAGGTCAGAGGTTCGAGTCCTCTTAGACTCACTAAAAAATAATATAGGTAATGAACATAACACTTGACAAGATTTCCAGACTAATATAATTTTATTTAACAAACATTTATTTTCTTAGGTTTTTGCTACTAAAAAAATAGTAGTTTTTAATAAGATTATTATTATTTTTTAAATAAAAGATGAAAAAGAAAATCATTATAAGTGCACTCATCATTACCGCTATTACTGGTACTGGGTTTGCTGCTACCAGAGCATTTTTTAATGCTAGAGTTAAAAGTACAAACAGTTCATTCACTGTTGGAACATTAGATTTATCAGTTGATGGTAAACAAGAAGATGTTGATAATATCGTTGTTGCTGGTATTGGAGAATCTGGAGATATTGCTGGCGGAAAAACTTGGACTATTAAAAATATAGGAAGTTTACCAGGTAAATTATATTTTAAAATTGATCAACTAAACAACGTTGAAAATGGTTGTAACCGAGCTGAAAAAACAACTGAAACAGCTTGTGAAAGTGATAATGTTGGAGAATTAGGTAACGCCTTAAAAGCTACTATTCTTGTTAACGATACTGAAGTTATAACTTCTAAACTCGCTAATGCTAATCAAGAAGATTATGCAACCGCTTGGAATACTAAACCTGCAGTCATTATTCCAGCTGGTGGAGAGGCTAAAATAACTATGAACTGGAGTGCTGGTCAAAATGATTACAGTAACGAAATTCAAAGTGATAGTTTGACCTTTGATACAATTTTCGACTTGGTACAAATAACTAAATAATTAAATTAAGTCTAAAAACTAAAAGGGTCTAATTAACCATTAGACCCTTTTTTATTAAACATATATGAACAAAATTATTAAAATATTTTTCGAAATTTTTTCTTGGATTTTTATCGGTTTTTTTATTGTTTTAATCGGTTTAACAATCATTTCTAATACTAATTTTATCGGTGGCTACAGATCATTTTTAGTCCAATCTGGTTCTATGGAACCATCTATCATGACCGGCGACATAATTATTATAAATAAACAAAAACAATATTTTAAAAATGACGTTATAACCTTTCAAAACGAAAAAGAGGGAATAGTCACTCACCGAATCCTTAATACAGAAAAAAATAAATTTATTACCAAAGGTGATGCCAACAGAACTTCTGATCCAGAAGAAATTACTCAAAACATGATTCTTGGTAAGGTAATTGTAACTATTCCAAAACTTGGATATTTAGTTGCTTTTACCAAAACTCTTCCTGGTCTAATTTTGTTAATTATTGTCCCAGTTGTAATTCTTATCAGCGATGAATTTTTCAAAATGTTTAAGACTATAAAAAACAAAAATAGTGATCAACAAAAAAACTAAATTTTCATTAATAACTATTCTTTTAATTTCACTAATTTTACTATTTAGTGAAGTTACCACTGCTGATTTATTTGTCCAATTAATAGCCGAAGACAATCAAATGACTGCCACCACTCTTCAATTATCAGCCAGAGAAACCAGTAATGAAAACGAAACACCTTATTTATTTAAAACTCAGGGTTTAATTAGTGATGGTTTTGATGTTAAATCAATTAGGATAAAAAAAGATGGTTATATGGATTTTAACTATCAAATAAAAACTGTTAAAACTAATGGTGATGATAATCTTTGTAATGCTCTACAACTTAAAATAATGCAAAACGATAAATTTATTTATAATGGAAAATTATTTGATTTGAATAATAGTAAATTTATCAATAGTAATGGAAAAGATGATTGGGTTTTTTTCTTATTTTTAAAAAATAATGACGATCAGTTAAAAAATAAAAATTGTGAATTTGAATTTAATTTCAAAACTTGGAGAAAAAATGTTAACGAAACCGGTGGTTTTCAAGATAATGTTAAAGTTATTAATTTTGTCAGTAGTGGTAATTGGTAATATGAAAAATAAATATTTAAATATAATTTATTATTTTATGGTTACTATTTTTATTTGTTTTTGGATATTAATTCCAATTTCTAAAAACAAAATTTTTAAAAAATATGATTTTTATGTAGTTAAAACCAGTTCTATGGTTCCAACATTACCAGTTGGCAGTTTAATTATTGTAGATAAAAATTCGGATTATAAAATTGGTGACATAATTACCTTTAAACATGACGACAGTGTTGATATTATTCCAATTACTCACAGAATTATTGATTCTTTTCAAAAAAATGGAGCATCAGTCTATATAACCAAAGGAGATGCTAATGATGTTGTTGATATTGAAATTACTAAAAAATCAGAAATTTTTGGAAAAACTATTTTTATTTTTCCAATTATTGGTATGTTTCTTGAAGTTGCTCAAACTCCAATCGGATCAATATTTTATGTTGTAATTCCAGCCATAATTTTTATCTCAAAAGAAATTTGGAATATAAAAAAATGTTTATTTTCTCATTAATTTTATTTTTATTCGTTTTTATTAAACCTTGTCTAGCTCAAGATATTACTATTAATTGTTATAAATCAGGTTATTGTCAACAAACAACTCATATACCACTTTTTGAAGAAAAAAATATTTTCCCCGGATACAATACCAAACATAATTTAACTGTTATAAATTCCAGAAAAGAAAATTGTACTTTATCATTTTTAGCCAAAACTAAAGGTACAATCAATCCATTATCTCAAAAAATACAACTATCTATAAAAAATGGAAATGATCTTTGGTATTATGGAAGTCTTTATGATTTATTATTAAATGGAAACAATTCAAATTATCTTCCCTTAGGTCAAATATATCAAAATTCTCAAGGTATTTATCAATGGATAGCTGTTTTTAATGATGATTCTGGTAATGAATACCAAAACACTTCTGCAGTTTTTGATATTGATTTTAATTTTATTTGCGACAAAAATATTGTCGTTACCGATCCTATTAACTATGAAAACACTACTCCAAATTGTAACAATTCCAAACCGGGACCAGTCACCAATTTAAGTATTGTCCAAGCCCCATCTGGATACACTCTAAAATGGACTCATCCAAACACTCAACATACCAATTATTTTATTGGTTATGGATTTGAACCAAATATCTATGTTTTCGATAAAAATACCAACTCAAACAACAGTTATTACACCATTTCCAATCTAACACATGGAGCTCAATATTGTTTTTATGTCAGAACAATTAATGGTTGTATGTATGGCAATCAAATAACCGAAAAATGCATTAACCTAGGATCAACTATTCCAGTCTCTATTCAACCAAGCAATGGTTTTGAATCAACAATTCTAGGTGTTTCTATTACCAAACCAGACACCAATACTAATTTTGTTATAAATTTTAAAAATATTGTTTTAAACAGTGTTTACGAAGCTATTTCCATTGCTAAATCATTTCTTAAATATTTTGAATCTTTATGGAATTAAAACAATTTTAATTTTTATGCTAAAATCGCCTAATAATGAAAAATATGTTTAAACTACTTTTTTCAACTACTATGCCCAACAGGGCATAATTTTGCTTTGATTGGGCCTCCAGATTTCCTGTTAAAATAATTCATATCAATTAATTAATTTCAAGAGAATTTTATAAACTTTTAACTTTATAAACTTTCAACTTGATAAACTTGTAACAATGTCACAAATAGAAAACAATTCAAACGAAAATTTACATAATCTTCGTCATTCCGCCGAGCATGTCTTAACTCAAGCCATGCAACGTCTCTATCCTAATAAATTTTTAATGGCCATGGGACCAGCCACTGACGATGGTTTTTATTTCGATTTTGAACCAGTCGGCGATTTTAAAATCAGTGAAACTGATTTTCCGGCTATTGAGGCCGAAATGGTCAAAATTGTTAAAGAAAATTTACCTATAATTCGGGAAGAAATTAGCCTAGATGAGGCTAAAAAAATGTTTGCCGATAATCCTTATAAAATGGAATGGTTAAACTCTATCCAAGATAGGGGAGAAGTCATTACTACTTATAAGACTGGTGAAGAATTTATCGACCTTTGTGCCGGTCCTCATGTTCGTTACACTAGTAAAATTAAAGCTTTCAAACTTTTATCTATCGCTGGTGCTTATTGGCATGGTGATGAAAAGAATAAAATGTTAACTCGTGTTTATGGGACTGCTTTTGAATCTAAGGAAGAATTAGTTGAATATTTAAATTTAATTGAAGAAGCTAAAAAAAGAGATCATCGAATTTTAGGTCAAAAATTAAAATTATTTACTATTTCTAAGTTAGTTGGAGCTGGTTTACCTTTACTTCAACCAAATGGCATGATTATTCGCCGAGAACTTGAAAAATATCTTTGGGATTTACACAAAAACAAAGGTTACTCTCAAGTCTGGACTCCTCATATTACTAAAGAAGATCTTTATATAACTTCTGGTCATGCTGAAAAATTTGGTGATAATATTTTCCGTGTCCAAGGCAAAGCTAAAGAAGACAAATTCTATCTTAAACCAATGAATTGTCCTCATCATATGCAAATTTTTGCCGATAATCAATTTAGTTATCGTGATATGCCGGTCCGCTATTTTGAACCTGCTACTGTTTATCGTGATGAAAAAGCTGGTGAACTTTCTGGATTAACTCGTGTTAGAGCTATTACTCAAGACGATGGCCATTTATTTTGTCGTGTTTCTCAATTAGAAACAGAAATTTCTACTATTGTCGGAATAATTAAAGAATTTTATACCACCTTTGGCATGATGGCAGATTATTGGGTTAGACTTTCTACTCGCGGTCCAAAAGGTAAATATCTAGGTTCTGACGAAGTCTGGGAAAAAGCTCAAAATGCTTTAAAAAATATCTCTGATAAAAATGATTTACCTTATAAAATAGGTGAAGATGAAGCTGCTTTTTATGGTCCAAAATTAGACTTTATGTTTAAAGATGCTCTTAAAAGAGAATGGCAATTAGCCACTATTCAATGTGATTTTAATTTACCAGAAAGATTTAATCTTTCTTTTACCAACGAACAAGGCGAAGAAGAACGTCCTGTTGTTATTCACCGAGCCATTTCTGGTTCCCTCGAAAGATTTATGGGTATTTTAATTGAAAATTTTGGTGGAGCTTTTCCAACTTGGATTTCTCCAGTTCAAGTCAAAATTATTCCTATTACTGATGGTCAACTAGAATATGCTCAAAAAATC
>CAYUUU010000032.1:0-8337 GCA_964448065.1 uncultured Gammaproteobacteria bacterium | reverse complement strand
TAATGAAGAACAAAAAAAATAAAGAGTACGAAACAGTTTGGACTTGTGATTTTTGTGGAGAAGAATTTAAAACAAAAAAAGAATCTGATGAACACGAATTAATTTGTGATAAAAATCCAAATAATATTAGCTTTCCGTTAATTAGAAATATTAAAAAATCCTGGTTAGTTTTATGGATAACAACAATGGTGATTTTTACTATTACTATTTATGTAAATTCAAAATTATTTCCTCAAGGATTAAATCTTTTCAATAAAAAATGGTTTTTAAATTTATTTTTTGGAAATATTATTTTAGGAATAATCGCTTTTTTTGGGATTGTATTTTCCGAGAATAAAGACAAGAAAAAAGTTTTCTCAGTTGTTAAATATTCTTTTATACTTTGTTTAATTTATTTAATTTGTCATGCTGGTATTATTTTATCTTTAGATACGTCTTTCAAAGAACAAAAAGAAAAATCAGATTATCTAACTTATCAAGAACCAGCTCCAAAAACTGAATTACAAAATGTTAAATACAATGGTAAAGTTATTTCTGGGACAGTAGTAAATAAAAGCGATAAACCTATTTTTAACAGTAAAGTTGTTTTAAAAATTTCTAAAGATAGAACTGCTTGGAATATAGATGAAACACATGAATTTATTGTTCCTTACAAAATCGATCCAAACCAATCTATTAATTTTACCGAAAATTATAAAACCACTAAAAAAGATCCTTGGTGGACCACTTTAATTCAAGAATCTCATTTTTATAATGGTGAAAATATTCTAATTCCAACTACTATACCAACCAAAAAACCCGTAGATACTGATCCAATAATAGATTGTAAATTTGATGCTGGGCAATGTAAAGGAGCTTCAATTAAAGTTCGTAATAGTCAATGTTTAAACACCACTTGTTGTCAAATTGGTAATAATTGGATTCCTTATGTCACTGTTCAAAAATGTAAAGAAGCTCAAAATACTTATGCTAATAATAACCAAATAGTTGCCCCAACTTATAAACCAAATAATCCATCATACACATCAGGAGAAGTTAAAATTTCATGTAGTTATCATAGTGGCGATTATAATTTTGATTATGGAATGCTTACTTATGACGAATGTGAAATAAAATCAGATGCTTATTGGAATAGTAAAAAAGCATCTCTTTATACACCAACTCCTTCATATAATGTTCCAACGGTCGCACCTACACCAAATATTTCAAATCTATGTAATCAAGCAGTCTCTGATTGGAACTCATATGTAACTGAATTTTACGCAACACAATATAATAACTATTCTAGTAGTGCCGAAGCTATTAGGGCTCTTGAAAACGAAAGACAAGAATTTCAGAATCTATTAAATTCGTATGGTTGTAATATTACTCTCCGTTTAATGTAATTTAAAACAAATTAGTTCCAAATCTGTTCCATTTCTCGAGCATAAATCAAATTAATCCCTAAAGATAGGCAATATATGCTTGTATGATATGGTTAAATAGAGATACTGTAACAATGATTGATTATTGAAAATAATCTAATATTTTAGTCATAAAATATCATAAAAAATGTAACCTTAGGTAAATACTTGCATTTTTATAAATTAGTTGTATATATATGGGTATATGAATAAAGAATTTGAAAACCTAAAGAACGCAGTTATTGCTCATCAAACTAAAACGTCGCAAATTGAGCAAGATTACCAAAGAAAATATAATTTAGAAAGGGAAAGGCAAATTACACTAGCACAAAACAGAATTTTTAATAATGAAAACTTATTAAAATCAATTGGAATTAAATCTTTATTTGAAAAAATAAAATCAGAAAATATTTTAAGAAGTGAAACATATATATCTGATAATTTAGAAGGTCTTAAGAGGGATATAAATATACTTTTTAGAACCAGCATAAGAAACGAAAGTTTTGAAGATTGTACTAAAAGAATACTTTCAACCGTAGACTCTGCTAGTTCTGTGTCCTTAAATTGGGATTATAAAAAAATAAGTGACCCTGACAGAGACCTTAGTGAACAAAAACACATTAATGTTTTTGTTGAAAACAACAATATTTATTTGAATTTCTCTTCAAAAAAAAAACATGAGCCAAAATTAGTTAAAAACAATTTAACTGAACTGGTTACTTACGCCATAATCAATGCAGAAGGTGTTTAACAGTGTTTGTGGTTCTAAATCCGTTCCACTTAGCGAGCCTAAATAGACCGCAATGGAACAGTTTTAGAACTTTCTGGTAAAATCAATCAAATGAAAATTGCAGTTGGTACCGCTTCAAATCAAAAATTAGGTTATTTAAAGGAAGTTTTACAAGAACTAGAACTTGAATTTTCTTTAATACCTTTTAATGTTTCCAGCGAAATTAGTAATCAACCATTAACCAGAAAAGAAACTAAAAAAGGTTCCATTAATCGAGCCAAAAATGCATTATCTAAAACCACTAATTGTGATTTTGCTATTGGTATTGAAGTTGGTTATCACCCTAATAAAAAAGGGGAATATAAAATGTTTTGTTATACCACCATTATTGATTCAAAAGGTAAAAAAGTTTCAGCTCAATCCCACCAACTTTTATTGCCAGATTTTTATCAAAAACTTCTTAAAGAAAATAAGTATCTTTCCGATTATGTTGATCAATATTTATCAGAAAATCAAAATCCACTATATAAACAGCTTGCCATTATTTTAAAAACCAGAGAACCTCTTATTAAAACTGCCATCAAAACCGCTATTCTAAATTATTCAACAAAAAAATAATTTTTTCCAAATCCATCCCAATCATCGATCGTAAATAAAATAAAACCCAATTTAATCAATTTTTAAAAATCTCCCAAAATTATTTGTTTGTTCTTCATCTATACAATTTTCTGCTTTCTTTAAAAAAGTAGACATACACATAACCAAAAATAAATTTTAATTTTTCTTTTTCCTTATCAACTTTAATTTTTTCTGCTTCATCAACCATTGATTCAGTTAAAAAGTTTCCTAGTTTTGAAACATCCAGTTCAATCCATTTACTCATATTCAAATTATATCAAAATAGCTCATAAATTAGCTAACAAACTTTTTGACAAGAACCTATAATAATGAGATACTTCAATTATGAAATGGCCAGAAACACTTTCTTTAATTAGACATGACACTTCTGCTTATAATGTTTTAAAACCTTTGAAAAAAGCTAGTCCTTTATATCAAGAATTTATTCAGGCCTATGAAAAAAATCCTGATTCTGATAACTCACATCGTCTAGCAGTTGAGGTAAAAGGACAATTTTCTTTAAATTGTGCTGATCATAATACTCCTTTAGCCCAAGGTTCAGGTATCCAAGCCGAAACCATGGCTAAAAATCTTAAACAGAGAATCAATCTTCCAGATATAATTTTTGTCTCTCCTTATCAAAGAACTAAAGATACTTTGGAAATGATGACTAAAGGTTGGCCAGAATTAAGAGAAGTTAAAACAGTTATGGAAGAAAGAATAACAGAGCAAGATCATGGTCTAGCTTTGCTTTACAGTGATTGGAGAGTTTTTAATGTTCTTTATCCAGATCAACGAGATCTATATAACAGACAAGGTAGTTATTGGTACAGATATCCCCAAGGTGAAAATATTCCAGATGTTAGGCAAAGATTACGTTCTTGGATGAATACTGTAACTCGTGATCATAAAGAAAAAGATGTGTTAGCTGTCACTCACCATCTTTCAATCTTAGCTCTTAGAGCTAATTTGGAAAGACTTGATGAAAATGAATTTTTAAGACTTGATAATGAAGAAAAACCTATCAATGCTGGAGTTACTATATATAGAGGTAAACCAAACGAGGGTGTTGATGGTCACTTAGTCTTAGATGTCTATAATGCTAAGTTATATTAAAAATAACTAGACGTTTTTAAGTTTTTTCTATTTTTATAGCACCAAATTTTAACTTTTTTTATTTTCTTTTAAAAATAAAAAAAATAATACTAAAACGATAATCCAAAACAAATAAATATTTATTATTAACGCAATAAATAACATAATACCGGCTAAAACAAAATTTTGTTTATTAAAATTATTATTTTGTTTGTTAGTTTTTATTTCTCCAAAATAATCCAAAATATATTGCCATTTATTGGGTGCTTTTAAATATTTAATCATTTTTATCAGTTCTGTTTCTTCAATTTTTTTGATTTGTGTTTTTTCTTCTTCTGTCAATTTTTTCTTGCTTTGTTGTAGTGATTTTTCATTTATATATTTGATTAAATTAATATCTCCGTCCCCATACAACAAAATCGCTTGTGATTTTCTACCATCTCTTCCTATTCTTCCAATTTGTTGATAATAATCTTCCATATTTTGAGAAATACACCAATGAATTGCGATTTTAATATCAGCAATGTTAACACCCATCCCAAAAGCTGATGTACAGATTAATACTTTTAATGTTGATGGAACAGTTCCTTTATATTCGTCTTGAATTCTTATTTTATCTTCTTTGTTTTGTTTACCGTAGAAGAATTCACAATCAATATCTTGTTTTATTAATTCCTTCCAAACCAATCGGCCGATCTTTATTGTTGGTACAAAAATAATAATTCTTTCATCTTTATATTTTTCAATTATTTTTGTAATTAATTTTAATTTTTCTTCATTAGCTTCTTCTTTTTGACCATTAAAAATCTTTACATATAGTTCAATTTCTGGTCTATAAAATCCAGTCACAAAAACAACTGGGTTTTTTAATTCTAATGAATCAATAATATTTTGTTGTACTCGTTTTGATGCTGAGGCTGTCAAAGCTATGGTTCTAGGATTACCCAGTGCATTTTTCAGTTCTTTTAATTGTGAATAAGAAGGTCTAAAACTTCGTCCCCATTTGTCAATACAATGAGCTTCATCAATAGCTAACAAATCAAATTTATTTTGCAGAAGTGGGTGATTAATTTTTAATTTATTGTCTTGATATTTATCATAGAATTGTTCTGGTGCTATATAGATAAAACGAAATAATTTTTGTTTAAATAAATTTAATCTATTTTCTTTTTCATCTTGATCTAAATCGCTATTAATAAATGTTGCCGGTATTCTTTTTTGCCACAAACCTTCGACTTGGTCTTTCATTAATGCTTTTAGTGGAGTTATTACCATAGTTTGATTTTCCATAGCTAAACCAGGTAATTGGAAACAAACAGATTTACCCGACCCTGTTGGCATTACCACCAAAACATCATTACCATCTAAAACTGCCTGAATAATTTCTTTTTGATGTTTTTTAAATGTTGTTTTATGAGTCAAAAGAAAGAGTAGTTTTTCTAAATCTTTTTGTTCAGGTAACAATAAAATTTTTCTAAATAAATTATTTAATTTGAAAACAATATCTGAAAAATATTTTGTTTGGTATTCAATATGTTTTTCTGAGTGGCAAGTTCGACATAAAGTTATTAGATTTGAAGGAATGTCATTACCACCCCATTTTCTTGGAATTACATGATGTATGTTTAAATTTTCCTTACTACCACATTCCACACATTGATAATGATCTCTTATTAAAACAGAATTTTTTACATTATCTGTAAGATTTATTTTCATTTATAAGTTATTTTTACACTTATTTGAGTCTTAATAAAGTAAACAATTGTTTTTAATTTCCAATATCCATCCAGGGTTAAATAATTTTTCTAACAAAGTGGTACAATCCACTTAATATGAAAAAAATATTATTAAGTCTAATTTTAGTATTAGGTTTATTTTTTAGTCTATCTTCTGTTGTTAATGCGGGATATGTAAATGGATATTATCGAAGCAATGGGACTTATGTCAGTGGTTATTATCGTTCCAATCCTAACGTTTATAAAAATGACAATTATGGCTATACTGGTGGATCTATTTATAATTCTAGTTACGGAAAATATAATACTTATAAATACAACACACCTTCCTATAGAACCCAATCTAATTACTACACTGGTTTAAATTCATATAGAAATTCTAGATTAAGATATTAATACTTCTATGGAAGAAAACCATAATTGGTGGATTTGGATATTAATTATAATTATTGTTTGGTCAATTTTTTTTCATAAACAAAAATATGAAGGGATGACCGCTAAAGAATGGTATAACAAAAATTTATATACTCAAGAAACGCTTCAAGATTATAAAGATGCTCTCAAAGAAGCAAATAATAATATAGAAGAAGTTAATTATAGTATTGAAGATGCACAAGGTATGGCTTGGGAAAGTTATGATGATATGGGGTATACATTAGAAAATTTAACTACAGTAGATACTGTTTCTGAACCATATTAATTAAAATATTTTATTTAATATTTTAATTTTTGTTAAAATTATCCATGACTATCAACAAAGAATGGCATTTGGCCAATAAAATGCCAAAAAATCCAACTCTCGATCAAAGAATCAACTGGCATTTAGAACATTCTAAAAATTGTAATTGTAGACCTTTGGGTGGAAAAATTTTAGAAGAAATAAAAAAGAAGGGGATTAAATTTTAAAAACAGTTTTAATTTTCTTTTGGTTGGAGATTTGGATTAAGATATTTTTTCCACCAAACAGCATATTTAGTATCCATTTTTTGCCATTTTTTAGCAAAATCTTTTACTTCTGTTTGTTTTGGAATTCTAGCAGATTGTTTTTTCTCTCCTTCAACATAGCTTACATCCACCCATTGCAACAAACCCACCTTATTAAAACTCCAATTCTCATTATAGTGATAAACTGTTCCTCCAATATAAACCATTTCGGTTTTACCCTCTTTACTAACTCTAAACCAATTAAAAGGGTTGGTGTCTATTTGCCATTCTTTACTATTCTCAAATTTATTCACAATTTCAGCCATTTCTTTCACATTTTCTTCTTTTAATTCACCATTCATTATTAATTCAGATGCACAAATACTTCCCTTAGGAATTTTTTCTTGAATCAAAAATCTATATGGTGGGCCGTTTTTATCATAATTAACCACTCTGGTAAATTTCACTCCAAATTCTTCCAAAACAAATTGTTTTTCAATTGACTGTTGAAAAGAAGAAAAAGCACTATAAAAAGTTGTCTTATCTTTTCTTACAATTTTTATAACTTTATTATTTTCTCCATCATCCAACAAATACACCTGTTTATGTTCTCCTTGTCCCAAAAGATCCCCAACAGGGAATTCTTGATTATCAATTTTTATCGAAAAATCTTTTATTTTTATAGAATCCAAAATTGATTTAAATTCAACCGAATCAATTTTTTTATTTTCCACTCCGGTTGTGTTTTTCTGATCTTTACAAGCCACACAAACCATATGGGTTGGAAATTCAACTGGTGTTAGTCCATTTTCGCCATCCATATATAATGCCACTTTTCCAGTCAATCTATTTTTTCGGATATATTCATTATCATCATTAATTATTTCTACCTTTGCAAAACCGGCTCTTTCAAAAGCCATTTTGGCCTCATTTTGAGTCCAATAAGTATATTCTTCCTCAATTTCTTGTCTCCAATTAGCCGTATAATCTTTTCTTAAAATAAATTCTTGAGCATATTTAGCTGGCATTCTAATCAGTTTTTTTTCTTCTTTTTCCACCAACTCATAATCAAAACTTTTACCTCCCTTAAACTCTTCATAAAAACAATTAAACAAAGCTTTAGTTGACAATAAACTGTAGTCTAAAAATCCATTTTTAGTTGCCTCGTCAACATTTTCCACTCCCTTATTAGTCAATATTTCCAAATAAACTTCACCTTCAGCTGGTTTCACAAAGTCTCGCCAAATTTCTCGTCCACCAGCTTTCAAAGATCTAAACGATGATTCAACTGCTTCATCTAACCCTTCCATTCCTCTAAATGTTTGTATTTCGTGACCAACGGTTCCATGATACATCACATCCACCGATTCAACTGGTATTTTTTCTAATTTTGTAGCATCATCATGAACCAAATTAATTTTATTTAAATCTTTATTAGCCAAAGCCAACATTTCATGAGAAAAATCAACCGCATATACATTTGTTGTATGAAGTTCCTTAGCCACATATTCAGCCAACTGTCCCGTTCCAGATCCAACATCAACTATTACTGAATTTTCAGAAACCTCTCCAAAATATGGCATAATCGAAGCTGCCTTAGCCTTAAGTGCTGCATCCATCAACTCTTTATAAATTGTCAAATCACGACCATTTTCGGCTATCAAATGTTTTGTTTCTTTTTCTGCTAAAAATGGTTGATTTTCTTTCGACCCCATGTTCCTATTTTACCCTAAATTTTTTGTTAAACTACTATAACTAAATTTATTTTTTTATAGCTAAGGAAAAATTATATGGAAACAAAATTCTTTTATTGTAAACATTGTGGCAAGGT
>CAYUUU010000031.1:0-8374 GCA_964448065.1 uncultured Gammaproteobacteria bacterium | reverse complement strand
ATCTGTTGGAAACAGGAATATATCTATAAGCAAAAGTATAAAGATCATCAGTAATACCAGTTTCAGCTTTTATTTCAGCATATTCAACTTCATAATCATTAGTCTTTTCATTCTCTTTAAGATAGTTAAAAATTGCCTTAGCTATCGATCTATGACCCCAAGGCATATGATCTGTCAAAACTAAAATTTTCTTTTTTGTCATGTGTTAATTTTACCTCATAATTTTTTAACTCTCTTGATATAATATATCTATTCTCTGAACAGCCAATTCAGTTTTTACAAAGATAAATTGGTTTTATAGCACCTTTTGAATATGCCTGAGTAGCTCAGTTGGTTAGAGCACCAGTTTTGTAAACTGGTTGTCGTGAGTTCGAATCCCACCTCAGGCTCCTATTTGTCATTATTTTTGGTAAAATATCGCTACGCCCGGATAGCTCAGTTGGTAGAGCATCCCCTTGGTAAGGGGAAGGTCTTGGATTCGAGTTCCAATCCGGGCTCACAGGAGGGGTGCTCCGAATGGTAAGGAACTTGTTTTGAAAACAAGCGCCAGCAATGGCATGCAGGTTCAACTCCTGTCCCCTCCGCCACGTAAAATTTGCTTCGCAAATTAACGTGGCATGAAACGTCAATTTTGTTTTACAAAATTATACGTTTCGCCTATATCAAAAAAAACGTCCCGCCTTTCTTCCCAAAATCTAGAATTCTATTCTATAATTAAGTGTGTTTTATTACACCTATATTCTTAAAAGTCTTAAAAACAATAGTTTATATATTGGCTATAGTTCAGATTTAAGAAAAAGATTTGAAAGACATAATAAAGGATTAAATAAAGCCACTAAACCATTTATTCCTTATAAATTAATTCATTACGAAGCTTTTTTAAACAGAGTTGATGCCAAAAGAAGAGAGGTTTATTTAAAATCAGGTTGGGGATTAAAAAGTATTCAAAAAATGCTTGAAAGATATTTCAAAGAAAAATAAGGTTAAATTCCCTATATCAAAAACGATTTAATCCTTTTGTTGATTTTCGTAACAAAGATTCCATTTGTTCAAAGTTACAAACGTATATCCTTTGGCCACAACTCCATCTATGATTTCATCTAGATGGCTTTGATGTGGTGGATGAAGTAAAAATATAGCTCCAGGCTCAGTACTAGAAATATAAATTTGTTCCATAGTCAAATTATCAGGATTATTTTCTGGCATCATCGACCAACAATCTTCAGTTGTCCAATAAAAAGTATATTTATATCCCATTTCTCCCAAAACTTTTAATAAAGTTTCCGTTTTATTTCCGCCCGGAGTTCTAAAATATGGAGTTTCTTCCTTAAATTTTTTCAAATAATCAGCTCCCAAAACTTCCGTTACCGCATCTTCCCATTCTTGTATATCCGCTCTAATTTCCTCTTCAGATCGACTTCCCAAACTAAAATCATGACTAGTCCCATGAGAACAAATTAAATTTCCATCCTTTACTGCCTGTTGCCATCTTTCTGGATTATTTCTAATTTCCGAAGCTAACAAGAAAAAAGTCCCATTAATTCCGTTCTCTTTTAAAGTTGCTAAAATTTTATCAAAATTAGCTCCTTGATCATCAAAAGTAAAAGCAATTTCCTTACCACTAGTATCACCCTTATAAATAACTTCACAAGGAATTTTTCTTTGTTCGGCTTCAATTACCGCCTTTTGAGTTTCTATCACTTCCGTTGGAACAGAACCAGTTGGATTTTGATTTCTTTCAATATTTTTCTGTTTATTTTGAGCAGTTATTACTTCAGTTGGTAAATAAAAATTATCCTCATTTTCTTCATTATCTTTTGTCTCAGATTCAGGTTTTAAATTTAAAAAAATATCACTATTTTCTATTTTCATCACCGAACTTTGCGTCAAATCAACAGTGTCATTAATAGCTTCAACTATTAAATCTTTAGATTGATTATGGATTTCATCACCAGACAAACCACCAAATACCAAAACAGGAACCAATATCTTACATCCACCTTTTACTATTTCTTTTTCCAAATTATTCATTGGGTTTTAAAATAAATTGATAGGATTATAATCTATATACAATTTAGCATAAAAATTAAGTTTCTATTCAGTCAATCTGTGTTAGAATACCAAGTTTAAAAAACTCCAACCCAAAGACTTATGAAAAAAAATATTTTTGAAAAAATTAAAAAATGGTGGGTTTCTCTTCCTAGTAAATGGAAAGCTCTTCCAGATAAGAAACGCTACATTGAATTAATTACTGCCGCGCTTTCAATCCCTATGATGTTAACCGTTATTTTGGTTAATATGAATAATATTAAAGCTCAAAAAGAAGATAAAACCATCCAAAACCCTACCACCACTCCAATTCAAGTTGTTATTGATAATCCTTCAAATAACACTGCTACTAATTCTAGTATCGTTCCAACCAATATTCCTACAATTACTCCAACTAAAACTGAATGCAAAAAAGATATTGGTGATGTTGAAATTATTTCTCCAGTTGAAGATGAAATTATTACTTCTGATAATCTTTGTATTAACATCGCCACCGATAATAAATATTGCGGCGTTACCTGGTCTTATCGATTAAACGGAGGTGAATGGTCTGAATTTAACAACAAGGATATTTGTTTATATAATTTAACTGCTGGCAGAAAACAACTCCAAATTAAAATAAAAAGTACTGTAATTGATAAAACTATTACTTTAGAAAGAAATTTTATTTACAAAAATTCAATTACTCCGACTGTTACTCCAACTTCCACTCCAACCCCAACTTTAACCCCTACTCCTTAAAATATTTAACTTAAACTTTTTTTAGTGGTAAAATATTAGTAGATAAGTGTAAGACAAAAGTTAAAAATTTAAGAGGAGATCTATATATGAATATACAGATCAATGGTGTTAATTTAATCGTTTCCCCAAGAGTAAAAGGGCTAGTTGATAAAAAACTAAAACCCCGACTAGATCGTTTGTTATCAAAATTTAACGAAGAAATAAAAACCGGCTTTCTTCATCTGGAAAAAAATAAATATAAAATCTATCAAGCTAAGTTCGATATGGCTCTTCCTGGTCAAGATGGTCATTTAATTGCCCATTTTTCCAACAAAAAATTAATTCCAACCATTGTCGGAATCAGAGAACAACTTGAAAAACAAATTAAAAAATACAAACAAGACCAGGTTAATTACAGTCTTGGCTAAATTAAAGAAACTTGATAAACTACACTCATGTCTAAAAGTAAAAAAACACCAAGAATTTTGGTCGCCCTTGTTTGTTCAGTTTGTGGTGCTCAAAATTATTTATCTGAAAAAAATAAACTTAACACCCCAGACAAACTAAAATTTGTCAAATATTGCAAATGGTGCAAAAAGAAAACCGAACACAAAGAGTCAACCAAACTCAAATAAAAATATAGTTTTGTAAGGGCTCCGATAGTCATCGGGGCCTTTTTTTGTATATGAATCCAAAAATTCAATCAGCTTTAGAAAATATTTATATCTCTCCTTTAGAACTTTGTAATTTAAATT
The DNA here is from genome assembly GCA_964448065.1 of uncultured Gammaproteobacteria bacterium. Classification (GTDB taxonomy): domain Bacteria; phylum Patescibacteriota; class Microgenomatia; order UBA12405; family UBA12405; genus WARW01. The sequence continues at coordinate 4,850 of CAYUUU010000031.1, read as the reverse complement.
GCAAATATTGTTACACCACCAAAACTAAAAACATTTTATCCAACGATCAAATTTTAGATTTTATTGAAAAATATAATATATATATTCGAAGTTGTGATTTTTTTACGAATTTGAACGCTACGCATTCACCTGAGGAAAAAAATTATAACGAGAATAAAAATCTGGAATTAAAATCTATTTTATTTTGCGGCGGTGAAGTTTTCACTCTTCCCGATTTTCCAAAATTAGTTAACACTCTTATTCAAAATAATATATTTGTAACTATTATTACTAATGGAACCATTGACCGACTAGAAGAAATCCGCCAACCGACAAATTGCCAACTTTTAGTTTCCTTTGACGGACCTAAGGAAATTCATGATCAAAATCGAGGTCAAGGAAATTTTGATAAAAGTTTTAATTTTGTCCAACATGCTTTAAAACTTGGATTTCCAACTGAAATAATGTTTTTAGTTACCAAAGATTCTTATCCGTTCAAAGATTCATTTAATGTCCTCAATCTTCAAAAAACTTACCTAAGCGATCGTCAAATGTCTTTATCAAAAAATCAACTTTTAGATATTAAAACCAACTATCCTACTTACCCTAATAAAGATTTTGGTTGCTTTCAACTATCTCTTCAATCAACTGGAAAAATTACTGGCTGTTGTGAATCAGAAAATTCTCTCGGAACCATTACTGACGACCCTCAAGTTTACATTTCCAATTTTATAAAATCATTATCTAAATGTAATTCTTGTATTAATCGACGATCTAACATCGACGATCTAACATCTAAATGTAATGGGTGTTGTGATCCAGATTATTTTTGTGGCTACAAAAAAGAACTAAACAAACTTAATTGTTTTGATGTTGTACAATCGTTTAAACAAAACCCTCCGCCCCTGCGGGGCACCTCCCTTGACAGGGCGGCTTTAAAAAATAAATTTTGAAGTTATGATTTTTCGTTTAAATAGGTTGAAATTTGAAGTAAAATGCCAAATTTTACCTATTTATACGATACCGATTTATCGGTATATACGTGAACATGGTAACACATTCGCCAGACGCAAAAAATTCTATATTGAAAATTTGTAAAAAATTATAACGAAAAATTATAAAAAATAAATTTATAATAAAAAATAAAAAATAATATGAATTTTAAAACCCAATTTATTAAAGAATGGACGGTTCAAGCTTTGCGAGATTTTTTTATCTCCAATAATTATCATGAAGTTGAAACTCCAACTCTAGTACCTAGAATTCCAATTGAACCAAATTTATATCCTCTAAAAACTCATTGGCAACATAAAAATCTAGATTTTTACCTACCTACTTCTCCCGAAAGCTCTCTTAAAAAATTAATCTCTCAAGGTATTGGTAATTGTTTTGCTATCAGTAAAGTTTTTCGCGATTTAGAAGATATTGGCCCAACTCATAATCTCGAATTTTCCATGTTGGAATGGTATGAAATGGATAAAACTTATCTCGATATTGCCACTACTACTCAAAAATTAGTTTTAGAAATTTACCACAGCATCCTTAAAAAACAACAAAAAAAACTAACTAATATACTCAATTATCAAGGCACTGAGATAAATCTTTCCTCACCATGGTATTTCTTTACTCTAAAAGAGCTATTTCAAAAATTTGCCAACATGGATTTGTCCAAAAACTTAACTACCGACGAAATAATTAAAACCGCCAAAGACAAAGGTTATAACGTTGATGGTGTAACTACCTGGGAACCACTATACACTCAAATTTTTATTAACGAAATTGAATCTAAATTACCTCAAGACAAACCTGTTTTTATTCTAGATTATCCAACCGCTCTTTCTCCTCTTTGTCTTCCTTGCCCCGCAGCTGCGGGGTTTAGTCAACGTTTCGAATTCTACATTGGTGGAATGGAAATTGGCAATGCCTATTCTGAATCAACCGATCCAAAAGTTTTAAAAAAATATTTTGAATGTGATTATCTTTCACCTTGCGCTGGCATTGGCCTAGGAGTTGACCGTTTAGCAATGCTTTTTGCCGATTCTAACAATATCGAAGATGTTATCTATTTTCCTACTTCAAAATTTGAATTTTAATAGATATAAATTATAATAAACATATGAGTAGATCATCCAGAAAACCATCAACTGATAATCGTTCCACTATTATCAAAGGCTTTGTTAAACCAGAAATTCCAAATTTTCCTGGCAATAAGGCTAATCCTAACTTCAAACCAGGAGCCAGATTCCAAACCATCAATCGCGGTCGTCGTTAATTTTGGGTCTTTTTTTGAATTAACTTATCAATCCAATATAATTTTTGGACTCCATTTTCTAATTTGAAATAATGGAAAATATAAGGTACCAATAGGCTTAAAAGTAAAATATCCACTACCAATAAAATCATTGATTTTGTTACTAAAGTAAACGAAATTGCGATTACAAACTTAATCCCAAAAGCCAAAGTCACTAATAAATGAATTAATCTTTCATGTTGCAAAAATTTTATTGTAGCTCGATGATGTTTCAAAACCACTTTCCAATCCTTTTTATTTTCAACTTTCAACTTTTCACTAATTTCTTCTAAATATTGATTTAAAAAATCGGTCATTTTAATTAAAGTTTACATTCTTTTACTTTTTTTGCTACCTCTTCCCAATCTTTACATGGAACTACATTAATATCCTTTCTTCCTTCTTCTGTACTGCCATAAACATAAACTACCCCTTTATATTTTTTACTAAAAAATGGTGATAAACCAGTGTTATCATCAACAATTCCTACCACTTGTGGATATAAATATTCTAAAACTTTAGCCTTCCATTTATTTCCATCTCTTCTGGAAAGATTTTTTGGCCTAGTAATAATTGTTGCTTTAGGAAAACCATGTTTTTTAAGCCAAAACTTTGTCGATTCAAAAGCACTAGTTCGCCTAACTGTAATATAAGCCACAATTGGAATGATTTTATTTATTTCCAAAACCGTTTTGTTTGAATTTTCAATTAACGGTAATTCTTTGAAAGATTCAACTGATTCGTTAATTTTATTAAGGATTTCTTCAGCCTCATCATTTTGCCAATATGGAATATTGTCAGTATGGCGATATTTTTCAGCAATTTCTTTAACAGTTAAATTTTCCGGATTACCTAATTTTTTTATTAATTCTTCAATTAAAAATCCAATCGTAAAAGACAAAGTTTCATCAATATCCAAAGCTAAACCAGTTATTCCTAAGTTTTTTAATTTCTTTTTTAATTGAATTACTTTTTTAGTCTTAACTTTCATTATTTGTATTGCTGAACCTCATCATATACATATTCCAAATCAATTCCGACCTTTTTAAGCATTTCTTCCGATTCCGCTCCAGCATGATATTTTCTTTCACAGACAATTCTCTTAATTCCACAATTAATTAAAAGCATGGCGCAAGTTCGACAAGGAGTCATTCGACAATAAACCGTAGCTCCATCAATTGGTACTCCCAATTTAGCTGCCTGACAAATGGCATTTTGTTCAGCATGGACTGTACGAACACAATGTTCCGAAATACTTCCATCTTCATTTAACATTTTTTTAAATTGATGTCCAACATCATCACAATGAGGTAAACCCATTGGAGATCCAACATAACCAGTCACTAAAATTTGTTTATTTTTTACAATTACACAACCACTTTTACCCCGATCACAAGTGGCTCTTTTAGAAATTGCTTCCATCACTTCCATAAAATATTCATCCCAACTTGGTCTAGTATTTTTTACTACACTTACTTCAATATTTTTTTTCATTTTTATATATTTTGAAATTAGTAATTTAAATTTTTCATTATTTCTTCCAATTTTGAATTTAATTCTTCCAAAGTTCCATCGTTATTAATCACAAAATCAGCCATTCCAATACATTTACTTAAATTTTGCTTGTTTGGATCAGTTGATTCCATCTCTCTTTGTTCATCAGCTAAAAATTTTTCAAATGAAATATTATCTGTTGAACTTGATCTTCCAATAATTCTTTCATATCTAATTTTTGGATCAGCATCAATAGCCAATAAAGTAAAATTTCCTTTGCCTTTTAAAGATTCAATTTCTCCGCTAGTTCTTAAACTTTCAATTACACAATTATCTCCTGATTCTAAAGCTCTTTTAAATAATTCATCTGCCACAAAACTTGGACTATTTTTTTCTCTTAGATCATTAGCTACCAAAACCATACTATCTCGATTATTTTCTAAACCTCTTTTTTTTATTTCTTCAATCAAAAAAGCTCTGGCTGAAAAATGTTTAAATCCTTTTTTAGCAATCAAATATTCCACCACTGTTCCCTTTCCTGCGCCTATTGTTCCTGTAATCCCAATTATTATCATGTGAACTAATTTACCATTTAATTAGCTTTAAAACAATCAATAAACCATAATAATTTTGCCATTTTCATCAACTTTACTTACTTCTTTAAAACCAAATTTTGAATATAAAGCCTTCGCGGCCAAATTATTATTAGAAGTTTCCAACCAATATCCTTTTCCTTTGATACAACTTCTCATAAATCCAAGTGCTAAACCCTTTCCTCTAGCTTCTCCATAAATTCTAATCGCCAAAGTTTTATTATATTTTTTACTACCAATTTGTTTTTCCTTTAATCCAGTCCAAACAATTCCTACCAAATCATTATTTTTATTATTTAAAGTAAAAATTTCTCGACCTTTATTTTTCCATTCTTCAAATGATTTTCTGTCTTTAAATCTTTCTCTATCCGAAGTAAATTTAGCCACCGATTCGTCGGTTAACGAGTATTCAATTAATTGATCTATCTGTTTATCCGAAATTCCTTTTTTAATTTCAAACTCCATAGTTAATTATATACTTGTGCAGGCTTGCC
>CAYUUU010000030.1:0-8467 GCA_964448065.1 uncultured Gammaproteobacteria bacterium | reverse complement strand
TTATGAAGGGTCAGTATAAGCCGACAAATCCATTCAAGGAAACGATGGATTTGGTTGCTTCCATTTGCCTTGATGAAAGCTTCTCCGTAAAGTATCCTCTTTATCCACGATTCAAGACGCAGATTACAATTAAAAACATGGTAGAAACACTTCGCGCAGGATTTGATCGATATGCCGGACGTAAGAATCAACAAGCTAACGCTTTACTTGAGAGTTTTGACTTGCTTGACGGTGACAAGATCACGATTGCAAACTCTCGATATGCGCAATACTTTATCACCGAGCTGAATAAACTCCCCGCCGGTGCTGTCATCAATTTCAGTGACCTCTATGAGGAAACCTTTGATGGGTATGTCGATAAGAAGTTTAAGCTCAGCTATGCCATTCTGCCGGTTGTGTTGCTGTCTCTCGTCTACTCCGGCAATGCAGTAATAGCATTGAAGGGCGGAACGCTCACAGCTTCTGACCTCGAGAGTATTCCCAAGATCAGCATGATCGACATTTATGAGTTTAAGTACATTTCTAAACCAAAGAATGTTCAGCTTGCGGAACTGATCCATCTTTTTGAGATACTAGAACTGCCCACTGGTCTGATCAACAATCCCTCGCAGCGAGAAGTTGGATTGGAACAACTCCTTACCAAAACGAAGGATATTGTCAATCTTGCGGTCAAGGCGTCCAGCCGTTTGAATGGAGAGCTTGAGCTTTGGGGAGAGAATCTGATCGCTGACCATATTGCTGAAGATTTCAGGGATTCATGCAGGAATGTTATCGATATATTCGGCAACTTTGGAAGTCGTTTCAATACCGTCGCTAAACTTCCGAATTTCACTTATACGAAAGAACAGATCGACCAACTCGAAAAAGATATCCACAATGTCAAGATTGTCCTTGAATATGAGGACTTCAAATCTGGGTGTGCGTCCGAAGTAACGTATATCATGAACTTGGAACGCATGAATCTGGGTAATGTCCTTAATGGAGAGATTGAATCTGCAAAGGATAATTTTCGTAAAATCCGGGACGATATCCTGGAAGGAATAAGCGGAGAAGAATCCTTTTCCAATGTGAAGGATATTCTGGCTAAGGTTAAAGCACAATATGTTGATATCTATTTTGAAGAACACAACAAGAAACGCCTCGGCATTACAGACGGCAAACGCAAGGGAGAGATCATTTCCTCCCCGAAACTGGCGAACCTTAAACGTCTCAAGACACTGAGTATTTTCTCTTCTGCAAAAGTAGATTCCATTGAGAACGACCTCGCTAGTCTGAAAATCTGTTACGAACTGACGCCGGACATGCTCAAAGCTACGCATTTCTGCACCAAATGCAACTTCCTAATGGGTGAAAATGAGCCGCCAGTCAAAGGCAGGCTTAGCGCGATAGAAGATCGTATCGATGTGATAATCGAAGAATGGACGATGACGCTGTATAACACACTTTCTGATCCGATTTTGGAAGAACAACTGAAATTCCTGCGTGAGCAACAACGAGAGGTCATTTACACGTTCCTCACGAAGAAATCTTTGCCCGAAAAGGTTGATGCCTTCTTTGTAGACGCTGTTAACGCTCTTCTCGAAGGCTTTGAGCCAGTATCTATTCCCGCCGCCGAGTTGATCGATAAACTGGATGCTTTGGGACCGTGCGATGTTGATACTTTTAAACGCAAGCTTGATAGTGTTCTTTCAGCCTACACTAACGGCAAGGATACGGAAAAGCTTCGCATCGTTGTAAAAAGATAAGGAGAAATTGACGTGGAACACAGAAAACTAACCAAAGAGGACCTTGATAGAGTCCGAAGCATTGAAGGTTTCCCCATTGGTAAAGATGAAGACATCATAGCCCTGTCCGATGCCCCTTACTATACGGCGTGCCCTAACCCATTTATCACTGACTTCATCAAAGAGAATGGTACGCCTTATGATGAGATAAAAGATGACTACCATCATGAGCCGTACACCGCCGATGTAAGCGCGGAAAAAACTGATCCCATTTACATGGCTCATTCATACCACACTAAAGTTCCTCATAAAGCGATAATGCAATATATAATGCACTACACTAAGCCCGGGGATGTTGTCATGGATGGGTTTTGTGGAACTGGAATGACCGGTGTTGCTGCGCAGATGTGTAGCAAAGAAGACCCTGTAATCGAACTTGCTCTACATGAAATGGATGAAGAACCAAAATGGGGGGCAAGAAAAGCCGTTCTCGTTGATCTCTCGCCAGCAGCGACTTTCATAGCGGCAAATTATAATACAAAGATAAATGTAAGTGAATTCAGCGAAGAAATTAGCGAGATTATTAGAGCTGTTGAAATAGAGACATCATGGATGTACGCGACCTCTCATAGGGGGGCGCATTCAGCCAGTTTGCTAAATGACCAAACTGGTACTATCAACTATGTCATTTGGTCTGATGTTTTTATTTGTCCCAACTGCGGCAACGAAATTGTTTATTGGGATATTGTTATTGACAAAGATGGAAATTTTCGAAAGACTATGTACTGTTCTGAATGTGGTGCAGAAATAAAGAAAAGCCAATGTGATCGCGCCATTGAAATTCAGTATGATAAAGCCAAGGGGGGATCATGTTCTTTTGCGAAACAAGTTCCTGTTCTTATCAATTATAACTACTGTGGGAAAAGATACGATAAACGACCCGATAATGATGATTTGGCTTTAATTGATAAAATTAGTACTTCGGCTAAAATGCAATGCTGGTATCCAACAAATGAAATTCCGTACGGAGTTAAGACAGCTGATCCAATTAAGCTTGGGATTACTAGCGTTAATTTGTTCTACACCGCTAGGAACCTGATAGTTTTGGCTAAGATTTGGGATAAAGCAAATACATCCGAATTTAGAAATCAAATCTTTTTTTGTATGACTTCGATCTTAATTAAAACTGCATCAAAATTACATAATGTCGGGATAAAGAATGGAAAAATCAATCTGGCTGGTGCAATGCCTAACGCTTTATATATTCCGAGCATTCTAGCCGAAAGAAATATTATCCCTCTCTTACGAGGGAAAGTTGCCGACATTCTTCCTGCATTTACCTTTGAGAAATCAAATAATAATTTCATCGTGAGCTGTGGATCTTCTACTGATTTGAAAAATATCCCTGATAATGCAATTGACTATATTTTTGTAGATCCTCCCTTTGGAGATAATCTAATGTACTCGGAACTCAGTTTTATTTGGGAAGCATGGCTAAAGGTGACTACAAACAGCAAGGATGAGGCGATAATGAGTACTGCTCAAAAGAAAGGAGTATCAGAGTATCAGGATCTTTTTAAGAATTGCTTTCGAGAATTCTTTCGTTGTCTGAAGCCGAACAGATGGATTACCATAGAATTTCACAATAGCAAGAACAGTGTTTGGATGGCAATAAATGAGGCTATTCAAAGTGCGGGATTTGTTATTTCTTATGTAAAGACATTAAATAAAGGCCAAGGAAGCTATAATCAACAGACTGCATTAGGTGCGGTTAAGCAGGATTTAGTTATATCGGCATACAAACCGTCAAGCTCATTTATATCTGATTTCAAGTTGAAAAGAGGAACTCGTGATACTGCTTGGGCTTTTACAACACAATATTTAGAAAAGCTCCCTATTACTGTGATTCAAGCTGGAAAAATGTCCATAATTACTGAGAGACAAGCATATCTTCTTTTTGACCGAATGGTAGCCTATCATATCATGAACGGGTTAACGGTTCCACTTGATGCTACAGACTTCTATCGTGGTCTAGATGAGCGTTTCTTGAAGCGAGACGGCATGTACTTTCTTGTTGATCAAATTAACGAATACGATGCTGCCCGCATTACGAACGACGTTGAGTCTATCCAATTTCAACTTTTCGTCACCAACGAAAAGTCTGCGATTGCCTGGCTTTATCAACAGCTTGATATCCCACAGACCTACGCCGAAATTCAGCCTAAGTTCATGCAAGAGATCAAAACCATCGACAAATTTGAGGACATGCCTGAACTAGCGGTCCTACTCGAAGAGAACTTCCTACTGAACGATAATGGGAAATGGTATATTCCCGATGTGACAAAGGAAGCCGACGTTGCCAAACTACGTGAGAAGAAGCTACTTAAGGAGTTTGAAGGCTATCTCGTCACTAAAGGCAAGCTCAAATTATTCCGTACGGAAGCGGTCCGCGTAGGCTTTGCAAAGCTATGGACAGATAAAAACTATAAACTGATTATCGAAATCGCCGAGCGGTTGCCAGAAAGCATCATCCAGGAGGATGACAAACTCTTAATGTACTATGATATCAGTTTGGGACGTTTGTAAATTTGAGGATGAAATATGAGCGTTGAGTCGAATAAAAGAACAATAAATACAATAGTGAATGACCAGCAAGTGCAGCACTTGGAGATGATTCAACATGTCATTGAGCGTATGAGTCAAAACTCATTTGCCCTGAAAGGTTGGGCAATGACGCTGGTTGTAGCAGTTTGTGCTCTCGCTGCCAATGGTAGTGAACGAAAGATTGCATTTGTCGCATATGTGCCAATTACTGTTTTCTGGTTTTTGGATTCATACTATCTTCAAAAAGAAAGAAAATTCAGAGCCTTATATAACAATGTACTTGTGGGAGACTCATCAAAGTCGTTTAACATGGATATATCACATATAAACGATAAGAGAACGAAATATTTTTTCTGCCTGTTTTCTATAACTGAGTGGTTGTTCTATCTTGGGATGTTGTTTGGGATTACTGTAGTGTTTTATTGGATTATTCTCTCAGCTTCAGGAGGCGTGCAAGTAAATGGGTAGAAAAATTTTTGTTTCTTACAAGTATGCTGACAGTAACGTCAGACAATTCAATGACTTATCCAATTTGTTTAGAGAAAGGGATACTGTACGTTCATATGTAGATGTACTGGAGACTTATCTAAAATGCAATTCGGAACATATATATAAGGGAGAAAGTGACGGCGAAGATCTTTCTCAATTGAGCGATGCAACAATAAAGGATAAGCTATACAGCAGAATATATGATAGCACAATAACTATTGTGATGCTTTCTCCAAATATGAAGGAAGAGTATATATTACAGAAGAATCAGTGGATTCCTCAAGAAATCTCTTATTCCCTACGGGAGCAATCGCGGACAAATAGCAGCGGTCAAATGGTTACAAGCAATACCAATGCAATATTGGCAATTATTGTGCCAGATAGAAATAATAGTTACTCGTATTTTTACAATCAATGTTCAATGTGTAATTCAAATTGCATAGTATACAACACAGGTTGGCTATTTCCAATTATTAGGGAAAATACGTTTAACATAAAGAATCCAGAATCCGAACCGTGTTCCAGCAAAAATTCTACTATCTATCACGGAGAAGCTAGTTATATAGTCTACGTAAAATGGGAAGACTTCAAAGGTAACGAGGAGAGGCATATACAAAAGGCACTTGATCTTCAATCTGAAAAGGACAAATATACAATTCATATTCAGCTTTGATTGAGGTAAGAATAAGCTTGTTCAGAATTAGGGAATGCGCTTTAATTTGGTATAAATTTGTTACAAAGGATGAAAAAGCAATGTCAACGCCAAAAATGAATTCAGAGATTGGACGGACAACCATAGACGAGAAAGTGAAATTGAAGTTATGGGCAGTATCTGGTGGTAGATGCGAATTATGCAATCGCCTATTATATTCCGATTTATGTTTTGGGGCTGATGGTAACTTTGGGGAACTTGCTCACATCCATGCTGTTAGTGTTGGTGGACCAAGACATAAAAAGGGGATGTCTTCGAATGAAAAGAACGACGCAGGAAACTTAATGCTACTTTGTGGAGAACATCACCATATGATAGATACAAATCCGGATGATTATGGTGAGGGTTTTCTCATTGAAAGGAAGAGGAAGCACGAAGAACGTATTCGTAGAGTTACTCATATAGGTGAAGATCAATCCTGCCAGATGGTCTCATATTTTTCTAACATTGACCAACAGGTGATCTTTAACTCTGATCGCCTCTTTAAGGATGCTATTTTATCGGTGGGATTGTTGCCATTACAACAACCAGTTATCAATCTGCATAATGATTCTCACCTTAAATATGAACCTACGAAAGAGAACATTGAAGCTAAGGCAAAAGACATGGACTTACAGTTCAGAATTTGGTTCGATACAGCTGTAAAGAGCTCAGATGCCATTGCCATATTTTCTTTAGCTCCGCAACCGTTGCTATTTAAATTAGGAACACTCTTCAACGATCAGTACAACACACAAGTTTTTCAATGCCACAGAAGCGGTCACAAATGGGCATGGAAGGGAGACTCTTCGGATATTGAGTACTTCATACGTCAGACAAGCCATAACGACGGAGGAAAAGAAGCATTGGTAATGGATCTGAGTGCAGAAATTATTGATGATAGAATTACAAATGTACTTGGTGATGAGTGCACTATAACGCACTTAACTATTGATAACCCAAACCGATTGTTTGTCACAAACAGAAGTATACAAGATTCATTTGTGATTTCTTTTAGAAAAGCAATAGAGAGTATTAAGAACAATCGGCCCAGACCCAAGGAACTTCATGTATTTATGGCAATGCCAAACTCATTGGCAGTACGAGCAGGTATGGATTATATGCCGAAGACAGACCTGCCTGTTGTTCTATATGAGCAAGGAAGTGCCGACCAAGGCTTTTTTGAAACAATAAGAATTGGAGGATAATATGTATACAAAAGAATCATTAAACAAATTATATGCAAGATTAGTTCAAGCTATTGATATTAGCGATGAATTATTTGACAAGGCTGTTGCGGAATATAATGCACTTGGCAAATGGATTGATGCATTTACACCAAGTTTCCGAATTTCGATTTACCCACAGGGATCGTTTGCCTTAGGTACGGTCATTAAGCCTATTACAGAAAAAGATGACTATGACCTTGATCTTGTTTGCCAGTTTGAAAAGCAATATGGGCTTACGGCAAGGCAGTTAAAGATAGACGTGGTAAAGCCATTATTAGAAAATTATCGCAGAATATCTGATGAGATCGTCGAAAAACGTCGTTGTTGGCATGTTGAGTATGATGAAGTGCCAAACTTTCACATGGACATTATACCAGCTATTAGCAGGGACGCCTATATTGATATTACTGATCACGATGAAGACAATGATGAATATGATTATTTGGGAAGCAATCCAGCCGGATACATTGAATGGTTCTTTAGTAGGAGCGAAAATACTCGTTCTATGATGTATGAGAGATACATAAGTGAAACTCCTATGGTTGTTGCACAGGCAGATGTTGAAAAAGTTAAGCGCCGTAAAATTAAGACGCCATTACAAAGAGCCATACAACTTCTCAAAAGGCATAGAGACATAACATTCGAGAAATGTGATCCGTGTGATAAGCCAGTTTCTGTGATTATCACAACTATAGCGGCCCAGTTATATCAAGATGAAGACAATGTTGTGGATGCCTTGATAAGCTTTCTGAATGGGACGGAGAACTATATAAACGAGAATAGAAGGAACAATCAGTACTATGTGGAAAATCCAAGTTTTGTAGGAGAGAACTTTGCAGATAAATGGAATGAGCATCCTTCTCGTGCTGTTACTTTTATCGAGTGGGTAAGAAAGGCACAACAGGATTTGGTTGATGAGAAACTACTATCATATTCAAGAGTTCAAATGGCAAGCAATATGAATGGTGCCATAGGAACTGTGATAACAAGTCGTGTTTTTTCTGATATGGCCAAGGAGGACGAGCGAGCAATCGCCCAAGACAAACTTAAAGTTGAGCCAAAAACTGGTATGCTATCGGTTGGTGGATCTGTTAGCATTCCCCCGAATCGTCATTATGGGGAATAAGTATTACAAAACAGTACCTATAGGACTACCAGTTCAGTTATTTCAGCTCAAGAAATTCTACGGAAACCTGATCGTTAAAAGCGGAATACGCGGAAGCGTGTTATCATGTACAATCCTATTGAAACCATCAATGGAAAGTGAAACCTATAAGGTGCTTATTTCGTATAAATTGAGTGATTACTCACCGCGATCGTGGTTAATTGAACCTGAAATTGCGTTGCATAATGGAAAGCGGCCAGAACATGTCTACGATTATGATCATTTGGGTCATCCTTCGTTATGTGTTTATTATCCAAAGGACAAGGAGTGGACACCACAAATGCTTTTGGCAACCACCTATATCCCTTGGATTATCACATGGCTCAATACGTATGAGTATTGGCAAATAACTGGTGAATGGAATTATCCAGCTGCACCACATGGAAAAAAGAAGGAATGGAATGTTTAAACCCGGAGATTGCGTTTATGACACAAAGAATAGGACCAGAGTTCAGATCGTTGATGCATCGACGGTCTGGGGCTTTGTGTCTTATAAAGTTTTTAACCCAACGACCGGTGTCGTGTATAAACTCTCTTCTGAATCAGTAACCGTAGAAGTGGAACA
>CAYUUU010000029.1:0-8540 GCA_964448065.1 uncultured Gammaproteobacteria bacterium | reverse complement strand
ATGAATTTGGAAGATAATATCTTTCAAGCCATTATTCCAATTCAAAGTAAAATGGTTATTCGTCGTGGTCAAAAAGTTAAATCTCAAGAAAAAACTTTTCCAGGTTACGTTTTAATTCAAATGGTTTTAAATGATGACTCTTGGATTACTGTTCGTACTACTCAAGGTGTAACTGGATTTATTGGTATCGATAATACCCCATCCCCTATTTCTCAAAAAGAAGTCGATCAAATTCTTCAAACTACCGAAGAAGACAAACCAAAATATCAAACTCCATATACTATTGGCGACATCGTTAAAATTACCAATGGTCCATTTGCTGATTTCATCGGCACTATTGAATCCATTGATCAAGAAAAAGGTAAAATTAGAGTTTTAATCTCAATTTTTGAGCGAGAAACCCCAGTTGAACTTGACTTTTTACAAGTTAGTAAAGAACTTTAATTCGATCTCCTAACCGAGGCTTCTATCGAATTTAATTAAAAAATAAAATTATGGCAAAAAAAATAAAAATAATCATCAAACTTACCATTCCTGCCGGTTCTGCTAATCCAGCACCTCCAGTTGGTACAGCTCTTGGTCCACAAGGTATCAAGATTATGGATTTCTGTAATGAATTCAATGACAGAACTAAAGATATGAGAGGTTCTCTTATTCCTTCTGTTATTACTATCTATGATGATCGTTCATTCGATTTCATTATCAAAAAACCACCAGTCACCGATATGATTAAAAAAATGACTGGAATTACTAAAGGCGCTGCTACCACTGGTCGAGAAAAAGTTGGTAAATTAACTATGAGCCAAGTTGAAGAAATTGCTAAAGCTAAAATAGTTGATTTAAATACCAAAGATTTAGAATCTGCTAAAAAATCAGTTATTGGCACTGCCAAATCAATGGGTGTCGAAATCATTAACTAAAAATCTCATTGTAGAGACGCCCCGATGGGGCGTCTCTACCCTAGAAATAATTATTATTTAAACAAAAAAAACAAATATGAGCAAAACCACTCAAGAAAATAAACTCAAACAAAAAAAGTTGAGTGAAACGAAATCCGCCTCTGGCGTGACTAAAGAAACCAAAGTGGAAGTCCTGAGCGAAGTCGATGGACAAAAGGCCGTAACTAATACTGAAGTCACCGAAACTCCAGTTGAAGAAGTTGCCGAAACCACAAAAATTAAAACTGCTAAACATCGCAGTAAAAAATATCAAGCCGCCAAGAAAAAAATTGACGTCACTAAATATTATCAACTCGATGAAGCTATTAATTTAGTCAAAGAAACTTCTTTATCTAAATTTGAAGGTAAAATCGAAGCTCACATTACTACTTTTGATATAGGTAATGTTGGTGAAATTAGTTTCCCTTTTATGGAAACTACCTCTAAAAAAATAGTTATTTTAAACGAAGCTGTTTTAGCTGAACTTAAAGAAGGCAATATTAATTTTGACATTTTGGTTGCTACTCCAGTTACCATGCCAAAACTTTTACCTTTAGCTAAACTTTTAGGTCCAAAAGGTTTAATGCCTAATCCAAAAATGGGTACTTTAACCGATAAACCAGAAGAAGCTGTTAAAAAACTTTCTGTGGCTAAAACTATCGTTAAAACTGAAAAGAAAGCTCCAGTTATTCATATGATTGTTGGTAAAACTTCTCAAAAAAATGAAGAAGTTGCTGCTAATATTAATGAATTAATTAAAGTTGTTAAAGCCAACAAAATTAAGAAATTTGCTCTTTGTGCCACCATCGGTCCTTGTGTTAAGGTTGAGATCAAACAATAAACCGAAATCCCGCTACTGCGGGATCAAAGTCACAATTTAATTTTCTTTACAAATTAAACCCGCCATCTGGCGGGTTTCTTGTTTAAACAATAGTTTATAATTAACTATGATCAACGGTTTACTTATCAATCAACTTATTTGTTATTTTGCGATTTATTCTTTTATTGGTTGGTGTGTTGAAGTTGTTTACACCAGTTATCTTTCCAAAAAATTCATTAATCGTGGTTTTTTATTCGGACCATTTTGTCCGATTTATGGTTATTCTATAATTACTGTTTTAATTATTCTTAATAATTTTGTTCAAACTCCCCTCCTTTTTTTAATTGGTGCCACCATTATTACTACTATTATTGAATATTTAACTGGCGTTATTTTGGAAACAGTTTTCAAAACCAGATGGTGGGACTATTCTAAACGTAAATTTAATTTAGGCGGAAAAATTTGTCTTAAATTTTCTATTTATTGGGGTTTTGCTTTATTTTTTGTTTATTATTTTATCCACCCTTACATTAATCTTCTTACCATTAATTTACTTCAAAAAACCAATTTTCTTTTCCCTACAATATTTGTAATTTATTTAACAATAGATACTATTTTTAGTATAATTTCTGCTTATGGTCTGCGAAAAATAATTATTAGAATTAATAAATTGAAAGAAGAATATCAAAACAATTTAGAAGAATTTGCTGAAAAACGAAATGAAATTTATTTTAATCTTAAAAAAAGACAACGATTTCTTTTAAAATATCTCCCCACCTTTAAAATCCCTAAAATTCGTTATTTAAAGAAAAAATAAAAATTATTTTTTTAAAGCTGATTTAATTATTTTATCTAAAAGACTTGGATAATCTATTCCCATAACTGCCGCTTCTTTTGGTAAAAGAGATTTTGATGTTAAACCAGGAATCATATTTATTTCCAACACATAAGGTTCGTTGTTTTTAACAATAAAATCAACTCTTGCCATTCCCCTACATTTTAATAGTTTAAAAATATTTTCTGAAATCTTCGAAATTCTTTGCGTCAATTCATTAGAAATTCTTGCTGGCACAATTTCTTGACACAATTTTTCATTATATTTTGATTTGTAATCAAAAAAATCATTCTTTGGACAAATTTCCACCAAAGGCAAAGATACTGTTTTTCCCTCATCTTCAATTACTCCACAAGATATTTCTATTCCTTTTATATATTCTTCAATTAAAATTTCTTTATCGTATTTAAAAGCTAAATTCATTGCCTTTATTAAATCTTTTTTAGACTTAACTATCGAAATTCCAACACTCGATCCTCCTAAAACTGGTTTAACTACCATTGGCCACCTCAATTTTTCCAAATCATTAATCTTTATATTTTTATCTTTCAAAAAAATTGCTTTAGGGGTTTTTATTTTTTCTTTATTCACCAAAAATTTAAAAAACATTTTATTCATTCCCAAAAATGATGCCGCCGACCCTGATCCTGTATATTTTTGATTTAGAACATCAAGTAAACTTTGAACCGATCCATCTTCACCATATCTACCATGCAAGGCAATAAAAACCAAATCTGGTTTTATTTCACTCACCCAATTGCATTCCCCGTCAAAATCAACCGGAAAAACTTCATATTTATTCTTATTCAAATTTTTTATTACCTCTTTTCCCGAAATCAAAGACACTTCCCTCTCACTACTAATTCCACCCATTAATACCACTACTTTTAATTTTTTCATAACCAATTATATCAAACAGAATTAAAGTTGTAAACTCAAATATTATACCTAAATATTGACTTATGAATTAAAAGTGTTAGAATAAATTATGTCCGAATATCAAACCTTAAATGAAATAACAGTTGATTCTTCCGCTCTGATTAATAATTACAATTATTTTCAAAAAAATAATCCTAATTGTCATATTTGTCCTGTTTTAAAATCTAATGCCTACGGACATGGACTTCTTCAAGTCGCTCAAATTATCGACAAACATTTTAAAAATATCCCTTACATAATGGTCGATTCTCTTTATGAAGCTTATGAACTTAATAAACAAGATATCAAAACTCCCATTATGATCATGGGCTACACTGATCCTCAAAATTATCAAGTTTGGAAAAAACTACCATTTACTTTTACTGTTTACGATATAGCTTCTCTCGAAGCCTTAAACAAACACCAACCCTATGCCAAAATTCACATTAAACTAGACACTGGTATGTGTCGTCTCGGTCTTCAAAAGAAAGATATACCAAAATTCATTACCACTCTCAAAAAATATCCCCACCTTCAAATCGAAGGTATCTATTCTCATCTTTCTCAAGCCAGCAATCCCCAAAAAATAACTTTTACTAATCGTCAAATTAAACTTTTTAAAGAAATGGTTTCTGTTTTTGAAGAAGTTGGTTTTAAATTCAAATATAAACATATTGCCGCCACTACTGGAGCTTCCATAATCCAAGATCCTTACTTTAATTTAATTCGTCTTGGTTTAGGTTTTTATGGCTATTCCCCTTTTGGAACTCACACCAAAGAAGCTCGAACTCAAAAATTATTCTTAAAACCAGCATTAAATTTTACTTCTCGCCTAGCCCTTATTAAACAAATTGAAAATGGTTCTCAGGTTAGTTATGGTGGCAGTTATTTTGCTAAACAAGATGAACTTTTAGGTATTATCACTGCCGGTTACTATGAAGGTATTCCTTATGGTTTAAGCAATCGAGCTTCATTTACGATTCAAAACACTAACTGTCCTATTGCTGGCAATATTAATATGAATATGACTATTATTAAAATTCCTCGCACTATAAATGTTAAAATCGGTGATAAGGTCACTATTATTTCATCAAATATCGATGACTCATGTTCTGTTTACAAATTATGTAATACCTTAAACATTCCTATCCACGTTCTTATTTGTTCTCTCCATTCATCAATTAGACGAAAAATTATATGAAAAAAAATATTTCCAATTTAGTTTTAAACTATCTTAAATTTTTTGCCAAAATTCAACTCTCCAAAGTTAGATTTATTCAAAAAATAAAACATCGACAATTAGATATTGTTGGAATAACCGGTTCGGCTGGTAAAAGCTCTACTCTTTTTGCTTGTCAAGCCGCTCTTTCTTCTAATTTTAAAGTTAAAACTAACAATGGTTATAATTCTGAGTCTGGTCTTCCTCTTAGTCTTCTTGGTTTAAAAATTAATGATTATAATATTTTTTCCTGGATTAAAATTCTTATTCTTTGTCCTGTTAAATTATTAATCAATTGGCAAACATACGATATCTTAATTTTAGAAATGGGTGTTGATTCCCCTAAATGGCCACATAATATGGATTTTCTTTTATCAATTGTTAAACCAAATATTTCTGTCTTTTTAAATGTCAATTCTGTTCATGTTGCAAATTTTTCTTCTATTGATAAATTAGCTCAAGAAAAAGCCAAATTAATTAATCAATCAAAAGTTACTATTATTAATAGTTCCGATAAACTCGTTAAAAAATATTCTCACGCCCCAAATATTATCAATTTAATTCCCACCAAAATTAAATTAGAAAAGTTTTATCTTCCAGATGTTTATCAAATTAGCTTTGGTGTTGCTCTTAGATTAGCTCATATTTTTAATATTAAATACGATCAAGCTATTAAAAATATTCAAAAAAATCTAATCCTTCCACCATCACGTTCATCAATCCTTGAAGGTATTAAAGATACTACTATTATTGATAGTTCCTATAATTCTTCTCCAATTGCTTGTATTGAAATGCTCAAGTTTTTAACCACTTTTAAAACTAAAAGAATTGCTATTCTTGGTGATATGCGCGAACTTGGCAATGCTACCCCTGATGAACATCGAAAAATTTATGATTTTGCCCTAAAATCAGCAGATTTAATTATTAGTGTTGGTCCAGAAACTAAAAAATACTTTGGTAATCAAGCTCAAAAATTCGACTATTGGTGGCAAGCAGCTGACTTTTTAAAAAGTCACCCTGAACTTGTCGAAAGGTCAACTATTCTTATTAAAGGTTCCCAAAACACTATTTTTCTTGAAGAAATTGTTAAATCGCTCTTAAAAAATCCTTCCGATTCTGCCAAACTTTGTCGCCAATCTCCTTATTGGCTTAAGGTTAAAAATAAATTTAAATCAAATCAATAAGTTCTTCTGGTTTATTAATTATTTCTTTTAATCCACTTTGTTTTAATAGTTTTTTATCATTAAAACCCCAACTAACTCCAATCATTTTTACTCCAACTTTTTGACAAGCCTCCCAATCTCTAACCTCATCTCCAATATAGATAATTTCGTCTTTTTTTAATTTTCTTTCTTTTAATAATTTTTTAATTCCCTTCTCTTTTCCAAAAAGACTTTTTTCAGAATAAACATATTTAAACATATCTAAACTATTTTTTTTGCAAAATTTTTCGACATTTTCTTTTGTGTTTGAAGTTAAAATTCCCAAAACCAAATTCTTTTTTAGTATTTTTTCTAACACTTCTTTTAACCCTTTTACCATTTTTATTTTTTCCATCTGTTTATGCAATTCTGTTTGAACTTTCATTCCCACTTTTGGAACTTTCCATAAAGGAAAATTAACTCCCTTCAAAGCTTTTTTCCACCCCTGGGTTCTAAAAACTTTAATATCTTTACTATTTATTTGTCGATAACCTAATTCACTTACCAAACCGTTTAAAATTTCCACCGACAAATCTAAAGTTAAACCAATAGTCCCATCAAAATCAAAAACTACTTCTTTAATCATTACTTATATTTTATACTCTTTGTCTTTTTTAATTTCTCTTTCAATTAAATTTCTTAAAAATACTGATCGAGGTACCATTCTTTTTTGTGATACCCAATCTAAATAATTTAAAATCTTTGGATTAACAAAAAAGTTAAATCTAACATCAATTAAACCGGTGGCTGTTTTTAAAGATTTTTCCAAAACTTCTTCAACATTTTTTTCATCATATTCTGAAATTATTAATTTTGGATCACCAATACCTTTAATAAAATTTGGAACATGTTCTGATTTATGCAAAGCAATTACTGGTTTATTCATTTCCAAAGCCTTACTAACCAAATAACCCATTGACATACTATGTCCAGAAACTTCCATAACTAGAATATCTGCTTTTTTTACTGAATTAATAGATTCAATATAGTTTTCTTTTTTAATCTTTAATGGAGCCTCGGTTATATCTTTAACTCCAATTTTTATCCATTTCAAAACTTTATCACTTATCATCTTATTGTCAGCAGACAAATAAGAATATATCTTGGAATATAATTTTGGGTTAGCCCCAACTAATCTGGAAGAAGCAATAAAATATATTTTCATATTTTTAAAAAATAATTTATACCTATAGGCTATTATAACTTAAAAAAATATTTATTACACACATTGAAGTTACCAATTTAACCAGTATAATCGGGTTAAAGTACTAGCACTTTAACCACATTCTTGTTGTTTATTTAAAAAAGTATTGGAAAAATTTGAAGGAGGAAAATTATGGAAATTAAATGGACAGAATTTCAGTTAGAATCAAAGTTGGACAGAAAAATTCTTTCATTAGAAGATACTCTTTCTTTTGTGAAGAGAATAAATTCTTGTCACAAAGAAAAATGTATCGATATTGAAAAAAATAAAAATGGCAGACTTACCTTTCCGATCCATCAATTAAGCATTTTTCAAACAGAATCCCTTAAAGAGGGATACGTTCTAAAACAATTTTAAACAACATTTCTCTCACTAAGCCTCAATTTTTCGAATCTAATTCGACACCTTGAGGCTTTTTTTCGTTTCTTTAGCTAAAAATTAAATCCGCCAACTGGCGGAGATGAATTTTTGTCTAAAGACACGATCCCAATTTATCAGAGTAACTAAAACTTGCATAATTTTATTTTTACTTTATAATCAAAAACTCGGCATGACCACCTGCGGTTATGTTAGAAATGGACCTTAAAAAATAGATAGATAGAAAAGGAGAAGAAAATGCCCCAACTAGTTAAGTATAAGTTAGCTTTTGATCCAAAAAAAATTGAAGAGGTTAAAAAATTTGTCGAAACAAATTTTCAAGCTAATTCAATCAATTTTGACAAAAAAGCTGACAGAACCACAATCAGTTTTGTAACCGACTCTAAAAAAGAATTATTCGCCATTCATAATTTCCTTTTGGAAACTCATGAAATAACCGGAAACAGAAGAAAAAGAGATGTTAAAAAACCCAAAATTTGCATCACCTTAAAAGGTGCTGTTAATAGAGGTTTTTATTTTAACTATCTCTTGGGTGGAGATTTTTGCCAGATTTTAAAAGACTCAAATATAGAGTTTTCTGTAGCAAAGATCAAAAAAAACGGTTTTCATTATTTGGATACTTGTCCAATTTGGATAACCGAAGAAGATTTAGGAATTGTCAAAGATATTGTCAAAAACAGTATCTATGGCAAAAATTACCATGTAGTCATTATCAACCGAAATGTCATAGAAGATTAAGGAGGAAAGTATATGAAATTTAACGGACATGTTTTTAAAGATCATGAACCACATCAATGTTCTGTCGAAACTAAGGATGTTACCAAAATCAATAACGAATGGTACTCAGTTATAATAACTGAAGAAATCACGTTTAAGGGCGGATCTTTCAAATTCTCGGAATCAGAACAAGAAGAACACGGTTTTGAAAAATTCACTCCGAATAAGGGCCAAATTTTTATTAAATCCGGAACCATCTGTTATATCAAAGCGGATACAAAAAATGACCAATGTCATTACACTGTTATT
>CAYUUU010000028.1:0-8610 GCA_964448065.1 uncultured Gammaproteobacteria bacterium | reverse complement strand
TAATTAACTATTAATTTAATAATAAACACTAAAAATGGGATGTCAAGTTGTAATTAAACTTACTACATACTAGATGTTAAATTATAAATTGGCATCAAAACTGCAATCACTAAAAAAGCCACTCCCAAACCTAACAAAATCATAATTATTGGTTCAATAGCCGATGTTAATGACTTAACTGACTGTTCTGCTTCAGTAGCAAAATAATCTGACACTTTCATTAAAATTTCATCCAATTTACCAGTTGCTTCACCAGTAGATACCATTTGATTAACAATTACTGGAAAAACTCCAGTTTCTTCAAAAGAATTAGCAATACTAAACCCTTGTTGAACCCTTTCAGAAATTTTTAAATATGATTTTTTAAAAAGTTCATTTCCAGCCACACTAGCCACAATTTTTAAAGCTTCAACCAAAGAAATACCGGCCGATAACAACATCGACATAGTTCTGATTGTGTTAGCCAAAATATTTTTTTCTGTCAAAATTCCTATAATTGGAATTTTTAATTTGTAAGTATCCATTTTTAATTTAAAATCTGGATTTTTGTTGCCAATTCTAAAAAACAAAAATAAACCAATCATAACGATAGGAATTAAAAACCAAAATTTAATCATAAAATTAGACATAGCCATCAAAGCCCTTGTTGAGGCTGGCATAGTAGCTCCAAAATCTCCATATAAACCCATCAATTTTGGAATAACAAAAATCATCATAATTACTACCACTGCCAACATTCCAATAATAACTATAACTGGATAAATCATTGCTCCTTTAACCTTACTACTAAATTCATCCTGTTTTTCCAAATTATCGGCCAATTTACTCATAACTTCTTCCAAAACACCTCCTTGTTCACCAGCATTTATAGAAGCCACATAAGCCTCACCAAAATATTTTTTATATTTTTCCAAACCATCAGACAAAGAATGACCGCCCTGAACCGTATTTAAGGTGTGATCCAAAACTTCAAACATTAAACTTTTTCTATCTGTCTGATTTTTTAACAAAGATAAAGCATCCGTCAAAGCCAATCCTGAATTCATCATAGTTGCCAACTGACGAGTAAAATTTGAAACTTGTTTTATCTTAATTTTTGAGAATAAACTTTTATAAAGCGAATTTAACAAAGACTCATTTTCCTGAGCTATAGACAACAAAACCAAACCACTACCCTTAACAGATTCCATAGCTTCAGTTTTATCAGTCGAATCAAGTACTCCTTTTATTGTTTTACCACTCCAATCTTTAGCTTTATAAAAAAATTTTGTCATATTTGTTGACGTCTTAATTTATTTTCCAAATCAGTTTGACTAGTCGAAAAACTCATTGCTGTTTCTTCAGTAATTTTTCCATCCAAAACTAACTTAGCCAACGATGATTCCAAACTGACCATTCCCAAATCAGCACTAGTTTGAATAATATTATCAATCATAAAAGTTTTACCTTCTCTGATAATATTTTTTACAGCTGGAGTAGCAATCAATATTTCAAAAGCAGGAACCCGTCCACCTTCAATGGTTGGAACCAATCTTTGGGAAACTATAGCTGTAATTGCCGAAGCTAGTTGAACCCTAATTTCATCTTTCGATTCTGCTGGAAAAACATCAATAATTCTATCAATTGTTTGTGCTGCCGAATTAGTATGCAAAACCGAAAATACTAAATGTCCAGTTTCAGCAATTGTTAAAGCCGAAGATATTGATTCCAAATCACGCATTTCTCCAACAAAAACCACATTTGGATCTTGTCTTAAACAAGATCTTAATGACAAATCAAAACTATTAGTGTCATTACCGAGTTCTCTTTGAGAAATTATGGATTTGTCTGGTTTTATTAAATATTCAACTGGATCTTCAATAGTCACAATATGAGCCGCTCTGGTTTTATTAATTTGATCCAAAATTGCCGCTACTGTTGTTGATTTACCATGTCCAGTTGGACCAGTAACTAAAACAAAACCTTGTTTGTATTTAGCAAAAGTTCTTAAAATTTCCGGAATTCCTAATTCTTCAAAAGAGGGGATTTGAGAAGATATTAATCTTAAAGCACAAGCCGGACTACCTTTTTGAAAATATATATTACATCTAAATCTATTTTCTGCGGCTTCAAAAGAAAAATCCAATTCTTTTTGATTTTTAAAATCTTCTTTTTGCTTATCGGTCAGTAAAGCTAAAATTACTTCTTCAATTAAAGTATCATTAACCTCAGTAAAACCATCAATATTTTGCAATTCTCCGTTTACTCTAATTTTTGGCGATACTCCAAACAGTAAATGAATATCCGATGCCTTATTCACTAAAGCAAATTTTAATATTTCTTCAAGTTTTTGATTCATTTTATTTACTTTATAACTTTATAAACTTTTGACTTTATAACTAATACTGTGCCACTCTCACCACTTCCTCCATACTAGTAACTCCTTCTAGTGCCTTAACATAACCATCTTGTTTCATAGATAGCATTCCTTCTTCCATAGCTAATTTTTGAATATCAGACGCAGCTGCCTTACTTACTATTAGTTGAGCAATTTTTTCAGAAACTGGCATTACCTCGTAAATAGCAACTCTTCCCAAATATCCAGTATTATTACATTTATCACAACCAACAATTTTTGGTAATGTCATTTTTTTACCATCTTTTTTAAATTTATCCTCAATCATGTCATAAATAGGACCTAAAGTATTTTTCAATTCTGTCAATTTTTCTGGAGGTATTTCCATTTGTCCAACACAATTTGGACAAACTTTTCTCAAAACTCTTTGTCCCACCACACAATTTAAAGATGAAGTTAATAAAAATGGTTCCACTCCCATATCCAAAAGTCTTGGTGGAACACCAGAAGCATCATTTGTATGCAAAGTTGAAAACACTAAATGTCCAGTTAAAGCTGCGTTAACAGCTAAGTCGGCAGTTTCTTGGTCACGAATTTCTCCAACCATAATTACATTTGGATCTTGTCGTAAAAACGATCTTAAAGCCGAAGCAAAAGTTAGACCAGCTTGAACGTTAACTTGAACCTGATTAACTCCCTTCATTTGATATTCAACTGGATCTTCAACTGTTACCACGTTAACTTTTGATGTGGCCACAATATCCAAAACTGAGTACAAGGTAGTAGTTTTACCCGATCCAGTAGGTCCACAAACAATAATAATTCCATGTGGTCTAGAAATAGCATTCATTAAATTTTTCAAAGCTAAACCTCTTAATCCCAATTCTGGCAAAGTTGGCACTTTTTGGGATTTTTTAAGTAAACGCATAACCACCTTTTCTCCATAAGTAGTTGGGAGTGTAGACACACGCAAATCTACATCCTGACCATCAACAGAAAAGAAAAAACGGCCATCCTGAGGAACTCTTTTTTCATCTATTTTCAAATCTGACAAAATTTTAATTCTCGACACTACTGCATCATGAACATTTCTAGGTAATAAGTATTTTTCCTGTAAAATACCATCAATTCTATACCTTATTCTGACACTATCTTCTTGTGGTTCAATATGAATATCTGAAGCTCTAGATTTAATTGCGTATTCCAAAATCGTTGATACAATTTTTGCCACCGGAGCTTCAACATTAACTTTATTTTCAACCTTCTTTTCCATTTCCTCCGTACTATCTTTTCTTTCATTTAAAGCCCTGGTAACTTCTGAAGTTATATTTTTTTCTCTAATGTATTTTTCTTTAACAAAAGAAATAATTTGTTTTTCGGTTGAAATCGAGGTGTTAATTTTAAAATTAGTACTTTTTTCCAAAAACTCAATTGTTTCCAAATCCAATGGATTAACCATTGTAATAAACAAAATTTTGTTTTTAGTATCTAATTTATAAGGAACTATTTTGTATTTCTGAGCCACACTTTCTTTGACTAAAGTTAAAGCCTCCGGAGAAAATCCAATTGTCTCTAAATCTACAAAAGGAACTCTTAAAAAATCTGCTTTAGCTTTTATAAAATCCGTATCAGAAACTAATCTTAAAGATTTAATTATTTCTTCCTCAGTTTCGCCGGTTTTAAGCTGTCTTAAATTTATTTCTTCAACCTTAGCCGCATCAATTAGTCCTTTATCAAACAAGACATCTTTAATGTTTTTATAAATTTTCTGGGCAGAATCATTCATAGTATATAATCATAGTACAGTCTTTTTAATTTCAAAACAAGGTTTTATGAATAAATTTCCTAGCACTATTATTATTGGTCAAAATGAAAAATTGGTTAACGATCAAATCAATCAATTTTGTTCAGATTTAAACCATAATTTTAATCAAAACAATCCAGACATTTTTGTTATCAATCAAGATACAGGGTGGGGAATTGATCAAGTCAGAAAAATTAAAAATTGGTTGTCTCAAAAACCATTTGCTCATCAAAGTAAAATTGTCATTATTTTTGATTCTCAAAATCTTAATACTGAAGCTCAAAATGCTATTCTAAAAAATCTTGAAGAACCAGGGGATAATAATTATTTTATTCTAACTGTTAACAAAACTTCTTCTCTTTTAAAAACTGTCATTTCTCGTTGTCAATTGATCAAGATTGTAGGGACAAGGCATGCCTTGTCCCTAACAAAAAATCAAATTATTATTACAGGCAATCTACAAAAAGATTTACTTCTTTCTGAAACTCTTGGCAAAAACAAAGAAGATATTCTGCCACTTCTTCAAGACCAGTTATTTTATTTTCAACAATCATTAATTAAAAATCCTAACAAAGAAACTGTCGTTTTAATTAGCAAAATAATCAAAGCCATAAATATGATTAATGCCAACGTCGATCCTAAATCCGCCTTGGACTATATATTTTTGGCCTAACACAAAGTTCAATTGGTTGATAGTTATCCGGTGTTATTATTTTTGCTCCATAACCTCTTTTTCCAAATTCTTCCGCCAATTTAATTCTTGATGTTTCCCTACCATGACCAATAATTACTGTTTCCAAATTTTCTAAATTAAAACTTTCCAAAAAATTAAAATATTCATCTGGACCACTAGCATGACTAGTAAAACCATTTATTTGATAAACTTTTGCTCCAACCATTTTTTCTTTTGAATTTTCCGCCCTATATACCATATTTGCTCCATAAGTCCCTTCAGCCTGGTAACAAGTAGAAAAAATTGCATTTTTTGGATTTTTACGAAAATCACCTTTAAGATAATTAACTGATCTACCACGTTCACCCATACCACCACTTGCTAAAATAATTGTTTTATCACCAGAATAAGCTTTTTCTTTATCATTAAGAACCGACTCTTCGTGTGAACCAATAATCTGTACATTATGACCAGCTAAATCAAATCTAAACAGACTTTCTTTATCTGTTTTATAAAAATTTGGAATATCTCCATATCTTGATGATAAATGTCTGGGATTAAGACGTTGATAATGATTTGTAATTAACTCCACAATCAAAGGACCATCTACTATTATCCTAGTGTCTTTTGGTATTTTACCAGTATCTATAAAATGAAAAATCATTTCTAAAGTTTCTGGTGATCGGTGTTGAGCCAAAGACATTATTAATACACTACCTCCATCTGCAAAAGTTTCATTTATTTTATCTAAAAAATTTTTCTCTTTCTCTACAAATGGAATTGGTTCTCTTTCAAAATTAGTTGATTCTATAACCAATGTATTGATTGGATCATTTGGATAATTATTAGCAAAATCAAGATAACCTCCACATAAAGATTGTACTGGTTTTCCCATATCACCAGTGAAAAGAACATTTGTGTAATAATCTGGATTTCTAATGAATATTGCACTACTTCCCAA
Source organism: uncultured Gammaproteobacteria bacterium (assembly GCA_964448065.1). Taxonomy (GTDB): domain Bacteria; phylum Patescibacteriota; class Microgenomatia; order UBA12405; family UBA12405; genus WARW01. The sequence continues at coordinate 2,837 of CAYUUU010000028.1, read as the reverse complement.
AATATGACCATTCAATAAAAATTCAGCCGAAATATCACTATTTTTTTGACCTATTTCTACTTCTGTATTAGCTTTAACACCATAAACATGTCTAAGTGTTTTTTCAACATCATACTTATCATAAAGTCTATTATTAGGATCACGTTCCGATGATTGAATTGCCGCCGAATTAAACAACATTGGACTTAATAAATCCGCTGTAACCTCCGTAGCCAATATGTCTGGACTAAATCCATTTTTATAAATTATGGGTAAACGACCAATATGATCATTGTGAGAATGTGTTAATAATATATCAGTAGTTCCTTTAGCTATTTCTGATAATGATGAAAAATTTCTTCTTACACCATTTTCAGATCTTTCTTCTTTACGACCCTGAAACATTCCAAGATCAACCAAAAATTTAGAACCATTTGTTTTAATCTCATGACATGATCCTGTTACCAACCCCCCATAGATCCGTAAGATGTAATTACCATTTTTCCATTTATTGTTTCTTGTTTTCCCATATTTTTAAATATCAACTTTTAATAATCTATAGGTCAGTATTAAACAACTATTCATTATGGTCAATAACACAAAACATATCAAATTTTTCGAACCTTAGGCATTTTTTATTAAAATTTTTTATAAAAAATTAAAAAAAATTACCAATAATAAAAATTAATAAATCTAAGTTAAGGGAATTTTTTAAACAGTTATATATGTAATAAATAATTATAAAAACCTAAATTTTATTCCCGCATTTTTCCCTTATTGATTATTAAAAAAGTGATATAATTCATTACAGATGTTTTCTCCTATCTTTTCAATCAATAATCAAATTCTCAAAAACATCGGCACTATCGAAGGTGCCAAAGCTATTATTGATGAAGCTCCACTTATTCCTGCTTACGAAAAACAATTTCAACAGGAAGCCATTGTTCGTACTGTTCATTATGGTACTCGTATCGAAGGTAACGATCTTACTTTTCAAGAAGTTGCCAAATTAGTCGAAGGTCAAAAAATTACAGCTGGAGATCGCGACATTCAAGAAGTCATAAATTATCGCAATGTTGTTTCTTATCTAGAAGAACTTTGGTCTCTTTACGATGCCAACATGCCTCTTCCAGAAGAAAAAACTGTTCCAATTACTGATAATAAAACTCAACGAGATTTTTTTTACAGTGAAACTTTAATTAAAAGAATTCATGAATTAACTACTGCCAAAATAATTGCTGAAACCGAAGTAGGGAAGTATCGTCACCAACAAGTAGTTTTAAAAAATACTCGCACTGGTGAAATTGCTCATCGACCACCACCAGCCATCGAAGTTCCATATTTAATTGCCGATTTTATCGATTGGTTAAACAGTTCTGAATCCAAAGAAATTCATCCAGCCATCAGAGCTGCTATTAGTCAATATATCTTAGTTGCTATTCATCCTTTTATAGAAGGTAATGGTCGTGTTAGTCGAGCTTTTGCTATGCTTCCTCTCTATGTTGAAGGTTATGACATTCGTCGTCTTTTTTCTCTAGAAGAATATTTCGACCGTAATGCTGAAAGTTATTACAACACTTTACAATCTACTCACGAGACTTCTTCCGATATTTTTAAACGCAATCTAACTAATTGGGTTGAATATTTTACCCAAGCCCTAGCTATCGAATTAAACCGAGTTAAAGATAAAGTTCAATCACTTTCTCGAGATATCAAACTCAAACAAAAACTTGGCGGTAAACAAATTCATCTCACCGAACGCCAAATCAAATTAGTCGAATATATGCAACAATTTGGAGGACTCAGAATGCCCGATGCTCAGCAACTTCTTCCCATGGTTTCCGACGACACCATTTGGCGCGATCTTAAAAAATTAGTTGATACTGGTGCAGTTGAAAAACGTGGTTCCACCAAAGGTGCCTATTATTGCCTCGCCAGTGCTTAAGATATGATCACTCTTGATTCTTTTGATCTTCAAACCATTACTCCCGAAAAACTTGGCGAAATTTTAATGGATGCTAAAAAAGCCTATTACACCACCGGCCAACCAATTATGGATGATCACACTTATGACACTCTAGAGGATATTCTTCGTCAAAAATCTCCTTACCATCGTCTATTTTCTAAAATTGGCAATTCTAATTTTGACACTGGTTTTGATAAAAAAAAGCATTCGATGCCCATGGGTTCTCAAAATAAAGTCAACAAAATTGAAGATTTAATCCATTATTTTGAATTAAAAAGTGGCGCCACAGGCAGCAACGTAGATATGCATCGCATATCGTACGTTGTCCAACCCAAATGTGACGGCATTTCTCTTGAAATCGAATATAAAAATGGTCAATTAGTCGCAGCTATCACTCGAGGGAATGGAGAAATCGGTGATGTAATCACTCAAAATGTGGTTAAAATGAAAAATTTTGTCCTGAACTTGCCAAATGATTTTTCTGGTTCCATTCGTTGTGAAATTATTATGACTGAAGATGATTTTAAAAAAATTAATCAATTATCAGAAGAATCATATTCCAATTCCAGAAATGCTGTTTCGGGAATATCTCAAAGATTAGATAGTAAATTTTCTGAGTACTGCAGCCTTATTGCTGTGGATGTTTATTGTAGAGACGCCCCGCGGGGCGTCTCTACTGAAAAAATATCAACCGAAATAGACAAAATTAATTTTTTAAAAACTCTTGGCTTTTCTCCGGTTGAAACTTTTGTTTGTCAAAATTTTGACCAAATCGAAGAAATTTATCAAAAATTTTTAACTAAAACTAGAAACACTTATCCTTTTGAAATCGATGGTTTAGTTATTAAAATTAACGATCAAAAAATTCAAAATGAATTAGGTTCCAAAAATA
>CAYUUU010000027.1:0-9153 GCA_964448065.1 uncultured Gammaproteobacteria bacterium | reverse complement strand
TGATTTGAGAAATGTTTTTTTTATATTCTTTAATGTCTGGAGTTGGGCCAGGACAAAGACCAAGATGACAATAAAGGCATTGTTTGGTGGAATGTTTATTGGAGTAGAAGGGAAAAATACGACGAATAGTTTTTAGAAGATTTCGAACAGCCGAACTGTCAGGAAATGGACCAAAAAAAGTATCCTCGGAATTTAAAGATGATTTAAAGGCTGGTTTAATAATTGGAAATTTGTCTTTAGTAATGGTGATGTAAATATAGCTTTTATCGTCTTTAAGTTGAGAATTAAATTTAGGACGATACTGTTTGATTAAACTTGATTCTAAGACTAGGGCTTCGATTTCAGAATTAACAGTATAAAAATTGATATCGGCAATTTGAGAAACAAGTTGAGTAGTTTTATAGCCCAGAGCTTCACCACTTTGAAAATATTGGGAGACTCTTTTTTTTAAATTAATAGCCTTGCCAACGTAGATAATTTGTCCATCAGAATTTTTGTAGATATAGACACCTGGAGACGAGGGAATATTTAAAATTAGTTTATCAAGTTGAAAGTTTTTCAAGTTACAAAGTAATTTATAAATTTTTCTTTAAATATTGACCAGTATAACTTTTGGGGCAGTTAACAACATCTTGAAGAGTGCCAGCAACAACAATTTCTCCACCTTTTTCCCCTCCTTCTGGCCCCATATCGATAATCCAATCAGAATTTTTAATAACATCTAAATTATGTTCAATTAAAATAACAGTGTTTCCTTTTTCAACTAATTTACGTAAAACTTTAATTAATTTATCGACATCGTAAAAATGAAGCCCAGTAGTTGGTTCGTCGAGAATATAAACCATTTTACCGTCATTGGTTTTAACCAATTCACGACTAATTTTAAGTCTTTGAGACTCTCCACCAGACAAAGTATTTGAAGCTTGACCTAACTCTAGATAACCAAGTCCGACTTCTTGGATAGTGGTAAGTTTACGTTTAAGACTGTTGATATTTTTGAAAAATTCCAGAGCTTCATCGACAGTCATTTTTAAAATTTGGGCGATATTTTTACCCTTATATTCAACTTCTAGAGTTTCTTGTTTAAATCTGGAACCATGACACTCATCGCAAGTAACATAAAGATCGGGTAAAAATTGCATTTCAATTTTGATTTGACCTTGACCTTCACAAACTGGACAACGACCTTCTTTATTATTAAAAGAAAAACGACTGGAGGAATAACCTCTGATTTGAGATTCAACAGTTTTGGCCATTAAAACCCGAATATCATCAAAAACTTTAGTATAAGTGGCGGGGTTACTGCGAGGAGTACGACCAATTGGAGATTGATCGACTAATAAAACATCAGAAACTTTTTCACAACCAGTTATAGAATCGAATTGACCAATAGATCCAAAATAAGAACCAAGGGTTGCTTTACGAATTCCACCGTATAAAGTGTCATGAATTAAAGTTGATTTACCAGAACCAGAAACTCCAGTTACGCAAACTAATTTATTTAAAGGAAAATCAACATCAACATTTTTTAAATTCCATTGACGAGCCCCCTTAATCGAGATCATAGATCGTAGATCATGGATCGTCGATAATTCATTTGTTTTACTATCAATTTTTAATTTACCGGACAAATATTTACCTGTTAAGGAATTATTATTATTTAAAATATCTTCTAATGAACCTTGAGCAATTATTTCACCCCCAAGGTTGCCAGCATATTTACCAAAATCAACTATATAATCGGCACTTTTAATAACATCTTCATCGTGTTCAACAATAATTACAGTGTTACCTAAATCTTTTAATTTTTTGAAAGTTTGAATTAAACGATCGTTGTCTCGAGGATGAAGACCAATGGTTGGTTCATCTAAGATATATAAAACTCCAGTTAAGCCAGTGCCAATTTGACTGGCTAATCGAATACGTTGAGCTTCTCCGCTGGACAGGGTGGCTGCTTCTCGATCCAAACTAAGATAATCGAGACCAACAGCTAATAAAAATTCGATTCGACTAGACAATTCTTTTTTGATAGGAATTAAAATTTCTTTTTCTTTATCGTTTTCAAGATTATTTTCCAAATTATTAATCCATAAATTTAATTTTTCGATGGAAAGTTTGGTAATTTGATAAATATTTTGACCAAGAATAGTAATAGATAAAGCATCATTATTGAGACGAGCACCATTACAACTACGACAATCCTCTTTGATCATAAATTTTTCTAACTCATCTCTGACACCATCGGAAGCTGAACTGGCATAACGACCTTCGAGCATTTTGGCTCTCCATTCTGGAAATTTAGTACGATCAACTTGAAATTTAAAACCAAGACCTTTACATTCTGGACAAGCACCTTGGGGGGAATTAAAAGAAAATAAACGAGGTTCAATTTCTGGCATTGATAAATTACAGACAGGACAGGCAAAATTTTCGGAATATAAAATATCGGACATTTCTTTTGGATAATCAGGAAAAGACAAATCAATGTCTTTGACTTCAGAAATAATTGTTAGACCATTGGAAAGTTTCATTGATTGTTCAACATCATTAATTAATCGGTCGGAAATTCCTTTTAAATCCTTGAGGGTATCTTTACTAACATTGACTCTGTCGATGACAGCGTCAATGTTGTGCTTGTTGGTTTTAGCAATGGAAAAGTCCATTGAATATAAATTAACTAATTTATTATCAATTCGAATCCATTTGTAACCTTGTTTTCGAAGATTTTCGATTAAACCTTTGAAGTCACCTTTTTTGTCGCGAACAATCGGAGCTAAAACTAAAAAACGATACAAATTTAAACCATGAGCATTAATTTTGGCAATATCTAGAATTTGATTAACGATTTGTTTGCCAGTTTGAGGCATAACTTCACGACCACAATTTGGACAATGAGGATGACCAACTCGAGCAAAAAGTAAACGTAAATAATCATAAATTTCAGTAATAGTACCTACAGTTGAACGAGGATTGTGAGAAATAGCTTTTTGATTAATAGCAATAGACGGAGATAGGCCTTCGATTAAATCAACATCGGGACGTTTCATGCTGCCTAAAAATTGACGAGCATAACTGGATAAACTTTCGACATAACGACGTTGCCCTTCAGCAAAAAGAGTATCAAAAGCCATACTGGATTTACCAGAGCCAGAAACTCCAGTAAAAACGACTATTTGGTCTTTAGGAAATTCAAAAGAAACATTTTTTAAATTGTTTTCTCGAGCCCCTTTAACGATTATTTTATTTAGCATAAACCCTCCCCTAACCCCTCCCTTGACAGGGCGGGAAAAAAATCAGATTTAATATTTTTTAATTTCATAGATTTTTATATGTTTTCTACCTCTTTAATTTTATCGCGAATGAGAATTGCTTCTTCGAAATTCAAATTAGAAGCTGATATTCTCATTTGTTTTTTTAAATCTTTTATATATTTGGTTCTTTGAGGTGGGGTTAAATTGAGAGGATCAATTTTATTTAAATCTGGTTTTTCTTCTGGCTTAATTAATTCAATAATTTGAGGACGAATAGATTTGGCCACTGAAACAGGAGTAATATGGTTATCTTGATTATATTTAAGTTGAATTTTACGGCGACGATTAACTTCATGAATAGCTTGATCCATGGCATCGGAAACTGAATCAGCATACAAAATTACTTGACCATTAACATGACGAGAAGCTCGACCCATAATTTGAATTAACGAAGATCTGGAACGAAGAAAACCTTGACGATCAGCATCGAGAATAGCCACTAAACTGACTTCTGGTAAGTCTAAACCTTCACGAAGAAGATTAATACCAACCAAAACATCATAAGTTCCCTGTCGTAAATTATCTAAGATATTAGAACGTTCAAGAGTATCAATATCAGAATGAAGATAAGCAACTTTTAATTGCTTTCCTGTTTTAACAGGATCGGATAAATAAGTAGATAAATCTTCGGCCATACGTTTGGTTAAAGTAACTACCAAAGTACGTTCTTTTTTGGCGACTCGTTTTTTGATTTCATCGATTAAATCGTTAATCTGATTTTTACTAGATTTAACAGTAATAGAAGGATCGACAAGACCAGTTGGACGAATAATCTGTTGGGCTATTTGATTGTGAGAATTTTCCAATTCGTAATTACTGGGGGTGGCAGAAACATAGATAACTTTAGAGGTTCGTTGATCGAATTCTTCAAATTTTAAAGGTCGATTGTCGAGAGCAGATGGAAGTCGAAATCCAAAATCAATTAAGTTTTTTTTGCGGGCTAAATCACCAGCAAACATGCCACCAATTTGAGGAACAGTAACATGAGATTCGTCGATAACAGTTAAAAAATTGTCTCCCCATAAATGACGAAAATAATCGACTAAAGTATATGGAGGATCACCTGGTTTTCGGTTTTTATCAAAATAAATGGAATAATTTTCAATACCATTAATATAACCAGTTTCTTGGAGCATTTCTAAGTCGTAATCAACTCGTTGTTGAATACGATTGGCTTCCAAAATTTTGCCTTGTTTTTTGAACATTTCGACTTGTTTATCTCGATCGGCACGAATATTGTTAAAAATTTCGGTTAAATTGTTGTCACCACTAACATATTGTTTGGCTGGAAAAAGTTTGAAGGTATTTAAAGATACCTCTTGGCCAGTAAAAGGATGTTGTTGAGTAATTTTAATTAAAGTTTCATCTTCAAATTCGAGAGATAAAAAAGATTCTAAATATGATGGCCAAATATCGATAGTGTCACCTCGAACTCGAAAGGTACAACGTTTGAATTCTAGTTCTGAACGGGTATAAAAAAGAGAGATTAAATTTTCAAAAAAAGAACGACGAGGATATTTTTGATCAACATCTAGATTTAAGGATTTATTTTCAAATTCAGTTGGATCACCAATGTTGTAAATACAACTAACAGAAGCAATAACAATATTATCGTTACCTGACAATAAATTGGAAGAAGCTTCTAAACGAAGTCGATCGATAAGATCATTAATTTCTACTTCTTTGGCAATGTAAGTATCTGATGAAGGAATATAAGCTTCGGGTTGATAATAATCATAATAAGAAACAAAATAAGAAACTTTATTGTTAGGAAAAAGTTCTTTGAATTCTTGATAAAGCTGACCAGCTAGGGTTTTGTTGTGAGAAATAACTAGAGTTGGAAGTTGAGTATTTTGAATAACGTTGGCAATAGTAAAAGTCTTACCGGAACCAGTGACACCAAGTAAGGTCTGACGATTGATTCCCTTGGAGAGATTATCGGTTAATTTGGCAATAGCTTGTGGCTGATCGCCCGACGGTTGATATTGTGAATTTATTTCAAAAGGCACAATTAATATTGTATCAAAGTTTTGGGTTTTATTCGTCTATAAATTAATATTAAATTTAATTTTGATGTTATCTATCTTACATTTGATTTGTATTTTTGTTACATTTTATTATGTTAACTAAAATTTTATCAATGACAAATGTGGGTTTAAAAACTGATGTTGTGGAAGTTGAGGTAAATATTGCAGAAAAAGGATTTCCTTCTTTTGGAATTGTAGGATTAGCTAGTAAATCAGTGGAAGAAACTAAGGAAAGAGTTAAAACAGCCATAATTAATTCTGAAATAGAATTTCCAATTGCTAAAATTATTGTTAATTTAGCCCCAGCTGATTTGCCTAAAGATGGGTCTTATTTTGATTTACCAATAGCGATTGGGGTGTTGGCCGCTTTGGAAAAAGTTAAATTACCAAGTGAAAAATCTCTGTTTTATGGAGAATTATCTTTGGATGGAAGTTTACATCATAGTCGAGGAGTATTTTTGTTGGGTTTATTGGCTAAAGAAGAAGGAATTAAAAATATTTTTGTGCCCAGAATGAGTGCTAATGAGGCCAGCGTAATTGAAGGAATTAACGTCTATCCAGTTGATAATTTGAAAGGTCTAATACGACATTTGAATGGCCAAAAATTAATTGAAAAATTGGTAACAGTAAATAGTGAAGATATATTAGGTGACATTACACCAGAATTTGATTTTTGTGAAATATTGGGACAAAAACAAGCTAAAAGAGCTTTGGAAATTGCGGCGGCTGGTGGTCATAATGTGTTTATGCTTGGTCCGCCTGGATCGGGAAAAACTATGTTGGCTCGAGCCATGGCTGGAATTTTGCCTAATTTAACCGAAAAAGAAAGTTTGGAAGTGACAAAAATTTATTCATTAACAGGAAATATTCCACCTGGATCATCTTTGGTACGTCAACGACCGTTTCGATCCCCTCACCATACTACTTCTCAGATTGGATTGATTGGTGGTGGAAGCAATCCAAAGCCTGGAGAAATTTCCCTGGCCCATAGAGGAATTTTATTTATTGATGAGGCTCCAGAATTAAGTCGAGCTTCATTGGAAGCATTAAGACAACCAATGGAAGATGGCGTAATTAATATTTCGAGAGCGGCGGGGTCAATGTCTTTTCCAGCTCAATTTATGTTGGTAGCAGCAGCTAATCCGTGTCCGTGTGGTAATTTAGGAAATCCTAAGAAAGAATGTAAATGTACTAGTTATCAGATTGCTAATTATCGAAAGAAAATGTCGGGGCCAATAATGGATAGAATTGATATTCATTTGACGGTACCAGCTGTCGATGTAAATGATTTGATGGTAGGAAATAATCAAAAATTTGATGGAGAAAAAACAGAAATAATTAAAAAAAGAGTATCTGAAGCCAGAGATATTCAATCGAAAAGATTTAAAAATTTAGCTAATGTTCATAGCAATTCAGATATGAAAAACCGACATTTAAAAGATTTGGCTTTTTTGGAAGATAGGGCTAATTTATTGTTAAAACAGGCAGTTAATAAATTTGCATTGTCAGCTAGATCTTATTTTAGATTAATAAAAGTTTCTAGAACTATTGCTGATTTAGAAAAATCAGAAACAATTTTGGAAAAACATGTGGCTGAAGCACTGCAATATAGGATGAGAGAGGAAGATTAAACCCACCCGCCCTGCGGTGGCGCGGGGCACCCTCCTTTGAAGAATGGAGGGCTTTAATAAATATGTATAAAAAAGAAAATTATAATAAAGGAAAAAATGGCGAGGAAATGGCTAGAGAATTTTTGGTCAACAAAGGTTATCGATTAATTGAAATGAATTACACCAATAAATTGGGTGAAATTGATTTGATTGTGACCGATGATTTTACATTGATTTTTGTTGAGGTTAAATTAAAAATTGGCGATAAATTTGGAACTCCAGAAGAAATGATTACTAAAAGAAAATTGGGCCAAGTTAAAAGAGTAGCGGAAGGGTTTTTGGTTTTGGAAAGACAAATAGCTAAAAAGTTTGATAAATACCGAATTGACGGTGTTTGTATTGTTTTAAATAATGATCGAACAGTTAATAGAATTAATCATTATGAAAATATTGGTTAAATTTATTACTTCGATATTATTTTTGCCGTGCTCACGCCCTTCTCCGCCAGATGGCGGATCGGATGATTGCGCTCGGAAAAATAATATCTCATTAATTTTAATTTTAAATAAAAATAATTATGAATGAATGGAAAAAGTGGCCAATAAAAATAATTGAGAAAAAAGATTTTCCAAAAATCTTGAAAAAAATTAGTGATTGCCCAGAAAAATTATATTATCGAGGTGAATGGAACGATAACTTGTTTAAAAAAAGTTTAGCAATTGTGGGTAGTCGAAAAATGAGTCGGTATGGCCGAGAAACAATTAAAAAATTTATGCCAGATTTAGTGGCCAATGAAGTAACTATTATATCTGGTTTTATGTATGGAGTTGACAGTGAAGCTCATAGAAATTGTTTGGAAATGGGAGGAAAAACAGTGGCAGTAACCGGTAGTGGATTGGATAAATTATGTCCGCCAGAAAATGATAATCTTTATACTAAAATTTTAGAAAATGACGGTTTAATGATTTCGGAATACGAACCAAATTTTGGGGCAACTTTGTGGAGTTTTCCGCAAAGAAATAGAATTGTTTCAGCCTTATCATCGTTGGGAGTGTTGGTAGTGGAAGCAGGATTAAAGTCGGGCAGTTTAATTACGGCTAAATTAGCTCTAAAACAACATAAAAAATTATTTGCTTTGCCTGGCCAAATTGATAGTAAAACCTCGGAAGGAACTAATTGGTTAATTCAAAACAGTGGAGCAAAATTGGTAACTGGAGCCAGTGAAATTTTGAGTAATTACAATCGTTGTCCAAACCAACAAAATTTGTTTAAAGATTATAGTGATTTGTCTGAACTGGAAAGAGAAATTATTGATATTTTAGAAAACGAGGCCATAACTGTTGATGAATTATGTTTAAGAGTTAAATATCCAGTGAGTGAAATATCAACCACAATTTCGATGATGTTGATGAGAGATTTAATTGTCCAGGAAAACGATAAAATTTATTTGAGTTAAACTTTAAACCCCTCTGTCCCGATAAATCGGGACACTTGCCTGACGGCAGGCAGGTCTCCCCTTGATGAAAGGGAGACGTAACTATAAATATGGACCCCAATCGGAAATTGGAGCAACATTGCCAACAACAAAATTAATGGCATATAAAACAATGGCTGGGAGTAAAAGTAAGAAAATAATTTTTAAAGATTTACTGGTTAATTTCTTTTGAAAAGCTAGAAATAAGAAAGGATAAATTGGAGCAATATAACGACTAATGTCGCGGTGAGCCACTAAAAGAGTAGCGAAAGTGAAAATTAAAGGATAAATAACAATAATGTCGAATTTATATTTTTTGATTAGACGGTAAACTCCATAAATGGCAAAAAGAAAAATGTAAACAATATCTTCGAGCCAAATAGTATTAATCCAAGATTTAGTGCTGATAAAAACTAAATAAGGGAGTTTGTTTAAATGGAAATTATCGCCACTGTGGAAATAAGCAAAGAAATCCCCTGTTTGAATTTTGTATAAATAAAATATTAGAAGAAGAGCAATTGGACCTAAAAGATAAAGACAATATTTTTTGATGACGGCAGGCAGGCCGTGCCTACCGGCAGGCAGGTTTTTTGACTTAACTAATTCATAGATAGCCATGACAAAATAAGCGGCGAATAACAAAATCCCTGGAGTTTTAAAAGTAAGAGATAGAGCGGCAAAAATAGCTGAAGGAAGAATTTTATTTTTCTTAAAACAAACAATTGAAGCTA
>CAYUUU010000026.1:0-9246 GCA_964448065.1 uncultured Gammaproteobacteria bacterium | reverse complement strand
TATGCTAAAAATTAAACTCGCCCCTAGAGGTAAAAAACATCAAATTACTTATCGTGTTGTTATTGCTGAAGACAGAAGTAAAATAAACGGAACCATTATTGATGATATTGGTTTCTATACTCCTCAGACCAACACTTTTGAAATTAACAAAGATAAATTAACTCAATGGCAAAAAAATGGTGCTCAAGTCACCCTAGGAGTTGATAAATTACTCAATCCTAGTAAATATCCTCGAATTAAAAAAGTTAAAGCTGACAAAAAAGAGGCCTAGTTATGAACACTATCAAAGAAACTCTAGAATATATTGTCAAAGCTATTCTTCCAGAAACAGAAACTGTTACCATAAACGAAACAACTGAAAACAACACTCATATTCTTGAAATTGATGCTCCAACCGAAGTTGTCGGAAAAATAATCGGTAAAGAAGGTAAAATTATCAAAGCAATTCGTTCTATTCTAAGTCTTTCTTATCCTACTACCCGTTTTATTGTCAAAATAAAAGAATAAAATCTAAAGATTAAAAGGATTTTCTCTACTGTATTCCTTAAATGTTGCCGAATCGGTACTATCCGAAGAAGATAAATCTATCTTATTAAATTCCGAAAGCTTTTTTAACAAACCAGATTCCTCATCTGTCAAAGTTAAATCTGTTAAAGTTAAATCCTTTGTATTAAAGCTGACATTATTGTTCATATAATAAGATGAAACTGTTAAATCTAGCTCTGTCAAAGAATCTTTGGTCTTAGTTTCAAAACTATCAATAAACAAAATTGGTAAACTTTTTTCCAAGGCAATAATTAAATCCAACATTTTATCATTAGGACCAGACAAAGTTAATTTAACTGGTGTTTTTTTAATAGCATCTTTTTCACTTCCCATTTGAATATTACTATCCGTATCACCATTTTTAATTTCTCCTGGAGTAATTGTAAAACTAGTAATATAAAAAGAATATTTGTCGGCAATTTTTCTAATTATTTCAGTCAAAACATAAGCCTTATTTTCACTTAATACTGCTGAATTTAAAAATTGGGCTTTATCTTTTAAATCAACCTGGTCAATTGATTTTAAATAATTATTTTTAGTTTTAACCAAACTAGTTTGGCTTCCAGTACTTTTAATCTTGTTGTTTATTTCTCCAATTTCAGTTATTTTAGGTATAATAACCAATTTTAAACTAATCAAAAAAACTAAAATTAAAGGAACTGGTATTAAAAGTAATTTTATAAAAGCAATTTCAATTCCAAAAATTTTGTCTGGCAAATTCAGACTAAAAAAATTATTTTTTTTCATTTCAAATTAACCTCCATTTCAAAAGTCCATCTATTATCCGGACTAACTTCTATCGAAGATAATTTTGCCAATTTGAACGCTTCCATTTCACCATTATTAATTTTTTCCAATTTATCCTCAACTTCATCCATAAATTTACCATCAGTCAATGTTCCAACTAGAGTAAATTTATTTTTATTTTTAATTTCAAAACTATCAATATTAACATTATTAGAAAAAATTCCCATAACATTTTTAATCGATTCTCCATAATTAAATCTCTGATTCAATACTTTTCCTACTAATTTAGCCTGATATTTAATTTTTTGACTCAAAACCACATTATTAGCTAAATTTTTATATTCATTTAAAGATTTTTGATATTTTTTTTCAGCATTAGTCAATAAATTTTTATTAACCATTAACCATAAAAAAACAATTACCAACGTCAGTATCCAAACACTAGTAAAAATTGCCATAAAATAATAAATCTTCTTACGTAATTTTATTTTGGCTGCCTGAAATTTTGCTTCAGAAGGTAATAAATTTAAACTGTCTATCATATAATTCCTCTCAGGGCTAAACCAACTGATAAACCATATTTATAACCATCTGTATTTAAATTAAAATTTGGAGTAAATCTCGACAAATCTATTCCTAAAAATGGTTGTAAAACTTGAACTTCAATCCCTAATATTTTAGTTAATTCCTCAGCCATACCTGGTAAACCAGCACTACCACCGCCCAAAACCAAAATCTCTGGTTGTTTTCCTGTGTCTTCTACAAACAAAGCAATTGTTTTTCTCATTTCTTCAACTAAATTATTTAAAACTGGCATAATTGCCGCTCTAATTTTTCCCTCAAGTTCAGTTTCTTTAATTCCATAAGCCTTTTTATATTCTTCAGCCGATGGCATATCTAAACCCAAACTCAAAGAAATTGCTCTAGTCAAAGATTCTCCACCAACTTCCAACGATCTAGAAAAATAAACATTTCCATTATTTATGGAAAAAATATTAGAAAACTTTTCACCCATATCAACAGCCAAAATTCTACTAACCATTGGCATGGTTAATTTAAAGGCTCTTTTTAAGGCAATTGAAGGGGATTCCAAAGCCAATAATTCTAATCCTAAATTTTTAAATAATTTAATATAGCTTTGAACCAAATCATTTCTAGCAGCAATCACAAAAATAGATAATCTTCCCGCCTCATCTTTTTCTACAATTTCATAATCAATAGAAACCTCATCCAAAGGGTAGGGGATAAAAGTTTCTGCCTCAAACTTTAAAGCATCCATTATTTCACTATCTTTTAATGGTGGCAATCTAACCAATCGACTAATTATTTCATTTTCTGGCAAACTAGCTATAGCTTGTTTACTTTTTATTTTTGAATCATTTATTAACGACTTTATAACCGGTTCAATTTCAGTCAATAATTTTTCACTATTATCGGTTGGTTGAGCTAATTTTGGCGTCTTTGCTTCCCCGACAAAATCTAGAAAAAATTTTTCATTTTCTTTACTTATCGAGACAATTTTGGCTGTATTCTGTCCAATATCAATTCCTAAAATATTACTCATACATTACAGTATATAGATTTTTTCTATCGACTCAAGTCATTAGGGAGTAATTTGATTTATCGACGAAACTGATTCTGTAAAAAAATCTGGAATATCATATTTATTAACGGTCTTTACTTGAGTTTTTACTCCATTACCAACATTACCAACTGCTGTAATTTCTTCTCCTTGAACAGGAAAATTCCCAGATCCACTTAATACTAAATTAGTATTTCCTCCAATTGGAGTCACTATCAACAATAAAGCATCTTCAGTTCCAACCGTAATATTAACCGTTTTACTTCCACTAAAAACATAATTATTAACAACCGGATTACTACTACTAAAATTATAACCACTTCTATTTACTGAATAAACAGATCCGTTTTTATAAAAATAGTCTATTTTCAAAGCTCCAGTAAAATTATCATCAACCTTTAAACTCAAAATAGTACTTTTTTTATAATAAGTTGTACCAATACCTCCAGTGGCATTATGATCAACTAGCCAAAATAAACTATTTTGACCATCAATAACCACACCATCTGAATTTATTTGACTACCACTACCAATTGGTTGAACCGATACATCAGCCTTAGCATTACCATCATCATTTATATAAGCAGAAACTCCAGTTTTTCCAATCGATAAATATTGATTAATACTAGATTCAGCCACATTAAAGGCATTTTTTAAATCAGCTTCATCCTTATCCACTTTAGTATCAGTAACGGCTTTTTTCGAAGCCGAAAGACCAAGTGTTAAAACCACTGCCGAAACCAATAATACAATTAGGGCTACTTGTCCTTTATTGTTTTTATTTATTACCATTTCCATTCAATTAATTCTATAACATTTAATTTCTTAAAGTAACATTCAATTCAAAATCTTTAGTTACATAAGTAGGGGATGAAACATTATTGGTGTTCAGATTAAATTTAACTTTTACAACAGACACTTCTAACGAAGGTAAAGTTTCACAACTAATAAAATTACTACAATCAGTTATTTGTAAATTATTGTTTTTAACAAACAAATTAGCTCCATTAGCCGATGATGAGGCAATATTGTAATTTCCACTCGAACCAGAACAACTTAAAACCGTTCTATCTCCATTTTTAATATTCAAAAAACTAACTGATTGACCAATTCCTGTCGGACAAGTAAAACCAACCGAACTAGCATTTACTAAATTTTTTTTAATTTCATCAATTACCCAATTGCCCTGTTGGTTAATTAAATCATTAGATTTATTTTTATTTTGAGAGTTAAAAACTCCTGACAAAATACTGGTCAAAGAAACCATAATCAAGGCTAAAACTCCAACAATTATAATAATTTCAATCAAAGTAAATCCTTTTTCATTTTTAATTACCATTTTTAGAAAAAAGTCTTTGAACCTTTAATGTTTGATCTTCCCATTTAATATTAACTACCACATTTAAATCTTGACCAACACTAGTTTTATTAAGATCATAAGTAAAACCATCAAAATTAACTAATGTTTGACCAACCAAAGAAACTGGATTCCAAAAACTTTCCGGACTATTATTTTTTTCTTTAATTTGATTTTCAATTACTATTGTTGATAAATCATTAGCCTTTTTTCTTAAAGAAGCCTCTCCTCTAACATTCAAAACTTTAACCATCAAAGTCACTATTCCCGTCAAAACCAAAACCACTACCGTAATTGAAAAAAGTATTTCTATTAAACTTTGTCCTTTATTATTTTTCATAAATATTACCTGAACTTTCAATTAAAATATTCTTTTTGCTAGTTGTCAAAGGCGAAACTAAAGTAATTCCAACATTTCCATTAACCGATCTTCCATCAGCTACACTAAAAACTATATTCGATCCAACAAAAGTTGCCCCTATATCACTAGTAAATAAATCTTTTGACAAAAAAGTACTTCCTACATCACCACCACTATTTTGAGGTTTAATTATCAAATCACCAGCAGAATTTAAACTAAACAAAACTCTATCGGCCCCACTTGGCAACTGATTAGTCACTGCATAATTTCTAGCCAATCTTAAATTAGCCAAAACTTCCTCCTTGGCCGATTCCAACTTTTGAGTTCCATTAAAATCTTTAATCATACTCACCCCCATAGTTGACAATAACATTATTATCGACAAAGACACAATTAATTCAATTAAAGTAAAACCATTACCCTTAATCATGGGTTTGTTAATCTATAAATTCCACCAGCTACATTGCTCGAACCAGCATTTTCAACAACAGTCTGAAGTGTATAAGTATAATTAGTAATTCGATTGTAACTGTAACTAGAACCAGTTTTAGGATCAACAGGTAAAGATTGAATATAAGTCGGAACCAAAGAATTAATATTAGCTGGATAAGTCGCACCAACACTTTGTTGTTTAATCATTTCCAAAGCCATTCTAATTTTTTCCAAATCAGCCATTCTTCTAGCATCTCTAGATTTTGATCCAACTCCATTAAAACTTACTGCCGCTACCACTGTTACAACTGCAATAATAGTTATCGACACAATTAATTCAATTAAAGTAAATCCTCGCTCGCCCTGAGCTTGTCGAAGGGTTTTATTTATTTTTTTATTTTTCATATTTTTTAAGCCCTCCATTTTCAAGGGAGGGTAGGGTGGGTTTAAATTTATTGTTGATTTTTAACACAAAAATAACCATTAGCTGTCGAAAAATCACAACTAGAGTTAGAATTTGCGTTAGCCGAAACTTCAACTCTAGCACAAATACAATAATTACTACCTGTCAAAGTTGAACTGTATACAAAACCACCAACAGCATCATTTTTTGGATCTGTTGGAAATTTATCCAAAATTGATTGAGCTCCAGGACCAGTCCAAGCTATTCCAATAGAAGTTGGATAAACAAAAGAATTCAAAGAATAATATTGTTCAGCTGCAGTTTGAATTAGTTTCAAATCTTGAATTCGCCTAGCATCTCGAGCTTTTTTTTGAGCTCCCGAAAAAGCCACCGATGCCAAGGCAGTCATAATGGCAATAATCGAAATACTGACTAAAAGTTCAAACAATGTAAAGCCGTTTTTGCCCTGCCCTGCCTGCCCGCCAACTGGCTGAGTCAAGGGAAGGGTTAGGGAATGGTTTAGAGAGATTTGATTTTTTTTCATTTTTATTTTTAATAATTAAGGTAAAGTAATTCCAACTACAGTGTTTGGACTAGAAACTCCATAACAATATTCTTCTGGTACCAAAGAAGTGTAACCATCTTTATTACATTGACCATCATCAGTATTTTCCAAAATCGAAAACAGATTAAAAGAAGTTCTACTTGGACTTAAAGCATAAATATATCTTTTAACTTCTTTTGGATCTTGTGGTGTTTGTCTCATATAAACCTGATTATTAGCCCCAGTTAATCCTACATCACTATTTCCAAAAAGTTCATCCGAAGTCAAATTTGGAAAAAATCCATAATCATTGTAATACATCATCAAAGCTTTTGACATAGCTTCCAAATCAGACTTCCTCTGAGTATCTCTAGCTTTTATTTGAACTCTAGTAAATGATGCCAAAGAAACCACACTTAAAATCCCAATAATAGCAATCACCACCAACAATTCCACTAATGTAAATCCGTTTCTATTTTTAATTATTTTTATTTTATCTTTCATTTTATTTTATCTAAAGTTCTAACGCTCTAACGCTCTAATTTATTTTGCACAAACAGCAAAAACTTTATCTACTGCTTCAACTCCACATTTAGTTTGCGAATTAACATCATCATCACCAGCTCCTGCCTCCAAATTAACTCTCAAAACATAACTATCACTATCAATTAAGGTGTAATCATAAGTTGCATCTGTTGGTATTGAACCAATATAACCATCAGTGGCTATAACTCTAAAATCTGAAGGATAAGACTGTTTGTCGTTATAATACATTCTCAAAGCTGTTTTAATTGACTCCAAATCGGAAATTTTTTGAGCATCTCTAGCTCGTTCTCTAGCTCCCATAAAATTAGCCATCAATAAGGCTGATAAAATTGCAATAATCGAAATTACGACCAACAATTCAACTAAACTAAAACCTGCCTGTCTACAGGCACGGCCATTACTCTTCTGTTGTTTTATTAACATAGATAATATCAGTATAGCAATATTTAACTCCTTGGCAAATATTTCCATCTTTTTTACAATCTTTATCTTTTTTATTATCAAATTCAGCCAACATTTTAAAACTTAACCCATCTTCGGATATATCATAACAATATTCTTTATTTCCATATTTTTCTTTTGGAACCGATTTTGCATAAACATAATCACCATCAACAAATTCTTTTCCCCATAAATTATTAATTAATTTAGTTTCTGGCAACTTACCATAGTCATTAAAATAATTTTGAATAGCCTTTGAAAATTCATGCAAATCAGAACGTCTTTGTAAATCTCTCGACTTGTCTCTGGCAAAATCAAACTGTTTATAAGTTACAAAAGATAATAAACCAACTACTATTAAAATTATTAAAAACTCAAATAAATTAAATCTCCCTGTCAAAGGAGATACCTCGAGCTTTACGGGGGAAAATGGTTTTATTTTATTTTTTATATTTTTTTTCATATTTTTTTATTTAATTATTACATTCAACACCACAACAAGGAACCTGACATTTAGCAACACAATCAGCCGGAGAGGCATAACAATTAACTCCATCTTCTTGTTTACATCCAGTTACCTGCTGACAAACCTGGTTTGTTTTTTTCATATTACAAGTATCTAAATTATGATTTTCTGGATGAAAATATTTAGAACATTCATCATCTAAATTTAATTCATACCACAAAATATTCGGACTCGACACTCCATAATTAACATCATCAACCGTGTGTCCAACTAAACTAATTGTATCTCCCATACTATACCAACCAGCTAAAATATCTTTATCTTTTTTATTTTCCAAATTAGCTAAAACTTTAAATTTATTAGCATAAACTAAAATAACATAAGGATTACCATTTGGATCGCAAGGCCATGGTTTTAAATAGGGGAAAGTAGCAATATTTTTACCACAATTAGATTTTATATTCCAACTATCAATATCCAATGGATAAGTTCCTTTATCATTAAAATATTCTTCAAAAGCAATTTTTATTCTGTTTAAATCTTTTTTTCTAATAGAATCTCTACCCCGATTAACCATTCCTGACGGATTAAAAGCTCCCAACATCATAATTGCCAAAACAATAACTATCGACATAACTACCAATAATTCGACTAAAGTAAAACCATTTCCTTTATTTATTTTTTTTTCTGACATCTGATATCTGAATAATTGAAATCTATATAATACTATATACTAATTTTAGTATTATTTCTCCCCACCACCAACTTACCAAAGTTCCTAAAATTAAAAATGGACCAAATGGTATTTGAGTTTTCTTTTTAGCTTTTTTAAAAAAAATTAATAATAATCCTATTACCGCTCCGACAATAAATGCCACATAAAAAGCCACAATTATTTTTGGAAAACCCAAAAATAAACCAATAAATACAGCCAATTTTACATCTCCCATTCCCATTCCTTTACCTTTAGTCATTAAATTTAAAATTAATAAAAAACCCGCTGCCACCACTGCCGATAATATAAATTGTACGGGCGACTCTTGTGGTCGCCCTATTAGTATTCCAATTATTGCTATGATTATCAATATCACTGTCGAAAAATCAGGCAAAATCATATATTTCAAATCAAAAACTGCACTAAAAACCAAAAAAACAATTATTAATAATCCACCCAAAAACATTACCATCTGAGATCTGAGATCTGAGATCTGCCAAGCCGGCAGGCTGGTCTGAAATCTATAAAAAATCACAAACAAAACACCCATCAACAATTCAACAACAGGGTAGGAAAGTGGTAATTTTTTCTGGCAACATTTTGTTTTGCCTTTTAAAATTAACCAAGAAATCACTGGTACATTTTCATACCAATTTAATTGTTTACCACAATAATCACAAAACGATCGATTTTTATTGTACGGGCGGACCCCTGTGTCCGCCCTTTTGATTTTTAAGATTTTATATTTTTCTGCAGTGCGATAGACAAGCATATTTACAAAACTTCCAAAACATAAACCCAAAATAAAAATAATTATCGCCATCAATATTTCCATAATCCATTCTAACAAAAAATCCCGCTTTTACACGGGATTTTTTAAAAATCTTAATTTAATTAATTAGTACCAACAGTTCCTTCTGGAACACACATTAAATTAGCTACAGTTCCAAGAGTACAATAGGTTGTTGCTTTAGCCTCAGTAGTAGTTGCTTTAGTACAATTAGTATCACCAGCATTTAATAAGGTAGCAGTGTCTCCAGCAGTAGTATCCGCTTCACCACTAAGACCAGTCAAACATTTCAAACTTCCAGCCACATCACCAGTTC
>CAYUUU010000025.1:0-9503 GCA_964448065.1 uncultured Gammaproteobacteria bacterium | reverse complement strand
TTATCAAATCGATATTGAAATGAGTTTTCCTACTATCGATAAACTTTTTGGGACTGCCGAAAATTTAATTAAGGAAACTTATCAAACTATTGCTCCTCAAAAAACCATTGCCAAATTTCCTTTTCCTCGAATTACTTACAACCAAGCTATGGAAAAATATGGCAGTGATAAACCAGATACTCGTTTTGGTTTGGAACTTCAAGATATTACTCAAACTATTAAAGGTAAAAGTGATTTTAATGTTTTTAATAATGCTGAAATTATTAAATGTATTGTGGCTCCAAAATGTGCCAATTTTAGTAAAACTCAAATCGATAAATTAGAAACTTTAGCCAAAGAAAAAGGAGCTAAGGGATTAGCTTACACAAAGGTTACTGAAAATGGTTTAGATACTGGTGTTGCTCGATTTTTTAATAATGAATTACAACAACAAATTATTAAAAATCTTTCTGCTAATGTTGATGATTTAATTTTATTTGTAGCTGATAAACCATCGGTTGCTAATAAAGTTTTAGGTAGTCTTCGTTTAGCTTTGGGAGATCTTTTAAATCTTCGAAATCCTGATATTTTATATTTCAATTGGATTACTGGTTTTCCTTTTTATGAAATCAATGATGAAGGTAATTTAGATTTTGGTCACAATCCTTTTTCGATGCCAAATGGGGGAATGGATGCTTTGAAAAATAAAAATCCCCTAGATATTGAATCTTATCAATATGATCTTACTTTAAATGGTTTCGAATTGGCTTCAGGTTCAATCCGTAACCATGAACCAGAAACCCTGGTTAAAGCTTTTGAAATAATTGGTTATGGTCGAGACGAGGTTATTAAAAAATTTGGTGGTATGTACAATGCTTTTCATTATGGCGCTCCACCTCACGGTGGTTGGGCTATTGGTTTAGATCGACTTTTAATGTTACTTTTAGACGAACCAAACATTAGAGATGTTTATGCTTTCCCATTAAATTCTAATGGTGTTGATATGTTAATGAATGCTCCAAGCGAAATTGACACTAAACAACTTGATGATGTTGGTCTTATGATAAAACCAGAAATCAAAGCAGCTTTGAAAAAAAATGAAGACAAATTGGAGAACTAAAATATCATTTATTATCATAATTTTTTTAATTTGTTTGGTGAATTTATTTTGGTTGCCAACTTTTAGTTTTTGGAAAATTTATCCTAAAAATTCAGCTTTTATAAAAAATAGTCAGTTAATTCAATACCAACATCCAAACATTGCTATAGTTAAATTGGCTCAAAAACCAATTTTAAACTCTCAAAATTATATTTTGATTGATGCTAGTACTAACAATATATTGGTTTCCAATAATCCAGATCAAAAAATTTATCCTGCTTCTACAACAAAATTAATTACTGCTCTGACGGCTCTAAATATTTATCCTCTAGACGAGGTTTTGACTGTTAATCAAGAATACAACGAAGGACAAAATATGGGTTTAAAGTTAGGCGAAAAAATTACTATAAAATCTTTGGTATCAGCCCTTTTGGTTTATTCTGCTAATGATGCTGCTTTTACTTTGGCTTCTCATCATCAAAGAGGTATAGTCGGTTTTGTTGATGAAATGAATTTATTAGTTCAAAGATATAATTTGAAAAATACTCATTTTACTAATTATGATGGAATCCACAATGATAATCACTATTCGACTCCTTATGATTTATCTCAAATTGCTCGTTTAGCTATTAAAAATTCTATTATTACTCAAACTGTTAAACAAAAAAGTATCTTAATTGAAGATGTTGATAAAACTATTCAACACCAACTTGAATCAACCGATGAACTAATGAATATTATTCCTGAAATTGAAGGTTTAAAAACCGGTTGGACTCCAGAAGCTGGTGGTTGTTTTGTTGGTTTAATTAATTTAAATGGTCATTATTTAATAAGTGTAGTTGCCAAAAGTGAAGATCGTTTTAATGACACTGTTAAACTAATCGATTGGGCTAAGGAAAATGTTTTTTGGCAAAACTATCAAGAATAATTTTATTGTTGAATGTATTTACCATTAACTGCCGAAACAAAAGCTACAAAGTTATTATCACCTTCAAATACATAGATGGGTTGCATATAATTTGTTAAGGTTACGGGTTCATAATAAGCCAAATACATTTTTCTAATAATTACGTTAGTTGTATTTACATCAGAAGCTGGCCAATAATTTCCATTTTTAAGTTCATCCAAAGCTTCAGTAGCTGTTTTAATTGGATAAGTTGAATATGATTCTCTATCAATATTTGCGTATTTAAAACTAACATCAATTATCTTTTTTTCTTCAACATCAGATCCAGATATTAAAACTGAAATTGCGGCCTGTCCTATTTGTGGAGGTAAAATTTGTAAATTATTTTCTAAATTTTTTCGATAAAAATCAACCCTAACAGCATTAGCTTCTGCTTGTGATGAAACTGATTTCAAAGTTCCATCGCTAATATTCCAAAAAGTAACCTTTTTTTCTCCATTAACTAAATCATCACTATATTTTTCACCAGCATTTAAAAAATCAGCAGCTTTGGTTATAGCTTCAGTTTTGTTTGGAACATCTTTGGTACCCAACAGAAGTTGGTCAGTTAAATAAGGGTATTCCATTTTAAAACTTCCTTCCATAACGTTCATAGTCAAAGTTTTATTAGTTGTTTCATTTTTAAACTCATAAACTCCGGCTGATTTTTCTGTTTCTTTACCAGTAAAACCAAATTTTTCTGCCGTTTTTTTATCGTCTTCCAAAGCTAAAATACTAGTATCTGGCCTATATATCACGTAAACTTTTAATTGGTCGGTAAATTGAGGAGTGGTATCATCAGCAAACTCAAACGTAAAGTTTTTTTTATCAAAAGTTTTGTCTGGAAATACCATTTTAGGTAATAAACCATATTTAACAGTTGGAGCCACATAGGCTGGATGGGCGGCTTTATAGGCGGTTATTGCCGTAGCCGTTATTGACCAAATCAAAACAAAAGCTATCAAACCAACTCCACCATATTTAATAACATTGCGACTAGCATAGGCAGTTTGAGTTAAGGACATAAATTATTTTACACTAAAAATGATAAAATTAGGGCATGGCTGAAAATAAAATTATTCGTACCCGAATGGCTCCAAGTCCTACAGGGGAATTACATATTGGTGGTTTAAGAACTCTTCTTTACGATTATGCTTTGGCTAAAAAAAATAATGGCCAATTTATTTTAAGAATTGAAGATACTGATCAAAAAAGATTAGTTCCAGGTTCGCAAGAAAGAATTTTAGAGGTTATCAAAGATTATGGTTTATCTTGGGATGAAGGTCCAGATATTGGTGGTTCTTTTGGTCCTTATATTCAAACCCAACGTTTGGAAATTTATCAAAAATATATTAAAGAATTACTAGATAAAGGTTTGGCTTATTATTGTTTTTGTACCCAGGAAAGATTAGATAATCTTCGTACTACTCAAAAAGCTGCTAAACAATTACCACGTTACGATCAACATTGTCTTCATTTGTCAAAAGAAGAAATTCAAAAAAATCTAGACAATAAAGTTCCCTACACTATTCGAATGGTTATTCCTAAAAACGAAACTATAATTTTTGAAGATTTAGTTCGTGGTCGAATTAAATTTAATACCAATGAGGTCGATGATCAAGTTTTAATTAAATCAAATGGAATTCCTACTTACCATTTTGCTTCTGTGGTCGATGATCATTTAATGAAAATTACTCATGTTTTACGTGGCGAAGAATGGTTAACTTCGGCCCCTAAACATCTTTTACTTTATCGTTATTTTGGTTGGGAAGCTCCACAATTTGCCCATCTTACTGTTCTTTTAAACTCAGATGGTAAAGGAAAATTAAGTAAAAGAACTGGATCAACTCATGCTCGTGCCTTCTTAAATGAAGGTTATTTACCAGAAGCTATGTTAAATTTTTTAATGTTTTTAGGTTGGAATTCTGGAACCGATAAAGAAATTTATTCCCTCGATGAATTTGTTAATGAATTTGATATCAGTCATCTTCACAAAAAATCACCAATTTTTGATCGTAAAAAATTAGATTATTTAAATGGTTATTATCTTCGTCAAAAAACCGACGAACAATTATTCAAACTGTTTAAAAAATTTTTACCTCAAGCTTCGGATGAACAAATTAAAATTTTAGTTCCAGTTTTAAAGGAACGAATTATTAAATTATCTGATCTTCCAATTCAAACAAAATTTTTATTTGAAAATGTTGATTATGACAAATCTTTACTTTTGGAATATAAAGATAAAATTTTGGATTCTAATTTAATTCTCGAAATGTTAACTAAGACAAAAAAATCATTATCTACTTTAAAAACTTTTGACTTTATAACTTTACAAACTTGTTTGGCTAATTTAATTAAAGATAATAATTGGAACACGGGGGAATATTTTATGGTTTTTAGAGTTGCTATTTGTGGTTCTAAATTTACTCCACCAGTGGTTGATTGTTTACCAGCCCTGGGTAAAGACAAAACTTTGGCAAAAATAAATTTTGCTATCTCAAAAATAAACAACTAATTTGTTACAATTAGTTTGTGATTTTTATAATAATCATATTTTGTCTAATTTTTAACCAACCAGTTTTTGCTTTTCCTTCAATTACTATAAATTCTGCTCCGGATGTTATTACTGCTGGTGATACTTTTCCTGTTACTTTTACTATCAATGAAGCCAGTAGTAGTGCTTCTTATTTTTATAAATTTTTTGGTGGGGTTGAAAATGATATTTATAAAATTACCAATGGTTCAAATCTTTCTTATACTAGCGGTTGGTCAGATTTTCCCCAAATTACTCTAGATTCTGGTAGTTCAAATGTTTTTACTGGAATTGCTTTTATAAAATCAGATGTTGATACTAATACTTTAAATTTAAAAATAAAAATAGCTTCAACTGTTAACACTAAAATCAGTGTTACTAGTCCTTCTTTTCCTATCGATGTAGTGGCTATTCCTCCTCCAACTTCCACTCCAACTCCAATTCCGACCAGCATTCCAACTCCGACTAATATTCCTACAACTAAACCAACTATAACCAAAACCCCAACACTAACCCCAACACTAACAATAATTCCAACTGAGATCCAAGATTTGGCACCTGCCCAGCCGGCAGACGGGTCTGAGGTCTTAATCACATTAACAAACACTCCATCTGCTTCACCATCTGGTGAAGTTTTAGGAACTACTAAATCAAAACTTCCTCCAAA
Source organism: uncultured Gammaproteobacteria bacterium (assembly GCA_964448065.1). Classification (GTDB taxonomy): domain Bacteria; phylum Patescibacteriota; class Microgenomatia; order UBA12405; family UBA12405; genus WARW01. The sequence continues at coordinate 4,279 of CAYUUU010000025.1, read as the reverse complement.
TTTTATTTCTTTAGTTTTTATGGTTTTAGGCGGATCTTTATTGTTAACTCCTTTAATTGCTAGTAAAATATTTAAGCAATGAAAAAAATAATTAAATTTACTCTTCCACTTATTTGGATGATAGTTATTTTTTATTTTTCTTCCCGTTCTACTACTGGTATTGGTACCAACACAATTAATCGATTTTTAATTTTAAAATCTTTTCATTTAATTGAATACGCTTTTTTATCAATTCTTTTATTTTTAGCTTTTAAAAAGCTAAAAATTTCTATTATTATTGCCTATATATATGCCATATCCGATGAATTTCATCAAACATTTATCCCTGGTCGTACTGGTCGATTCCGCGATACCTTAATTGATTTGATTGGAATTTTTATCGGCATTTTTATTTTTTCTCAACTTAAAAAAATTAAAATACCTAAAAAAATAAAATCTTTTCTTTTTGATTAAATTTACTTTATACTAATATATTGTGTTGAAAAAACTTTGGACTCATTATTTTATTCCTCAAGAAAGAAACAATTATCGTGCTTCTGCTTTAAAGCCTAATTTTTTATTGTTTTTATTAGTTGCTTATTTACTAAATCAATCGATTATTAAAACTTTAACTATTACCAAGCCGGGAATTTTAGGTTATTCCTCAGAAATTACTGCTCAAAAAGTTTTTGATCAAACTAATATTGAACGTCAAAAAAATGGATTGCCTCCATTGGTTTATAACGAAACTTTATCAAAATCCGCCAAAGCCAAGGCTGAAGATATGTTTGCTAACGACTATTGGGCCCATAATTCACCTCAAGGTAAAAATCCTTGGACTTTTTTTGACCAAGTTGGTTATAAATATTCTGTTGCTGGAGAAAATTTAGCCAAAGATTTTAACAACACTGACTCTTTGATGAAAGCTTGGATGGCATCACCAACTCATAAGGCCAATATTGTTCACAATAGTTATCAAGAAATCGGTATTGCTGTTGTAAATGGAACTCTTGGAGGAATTAAAACAACCTTAGTTGTTCAACATTTTGGCACCCCAATTAACAGTTCTGTTGCTTCTAAAGACACTACTCAACCAATTATTGAAACTGATAATAATTCTAATATTTTAGGAAACAGTAATCAAAAAATGATTAGTCCTTTGTTTTTGAGTAAAATTTTTGCCACTATAATTTTTGTTAGTTTAACCATTATTCTTTTTATTGATGGTTATCTTACTGTTAAAAAAAATATTCACCGTTTTACTGGTTCCACTGTTGGGCACATTGGATTTTTAATTTTTATTTTTCTGTTAATACTTTATAACCAACAAGGGAGAATTTTTTAATGATTATTCCAAAAGAAATTAAACAAAAACCTTTAGAATATTTATTCTTGTTTTTTAGCCTTATTATTGGATTTTTTTTATATATCTTTATTGACAATTCTCAAGCCAAAAGATGGATTATTTATAGTGTTGGAACAATCTATTTTTGTTGGAGCCTTTACCATCACTACAAAAGAGGTGATTTGCAATTATCAATTGCTGTTGAATACTTATTAATTATTTTATTAGGAATTATCTTTATTTCTGGAACTTTATTTTAAGTTTTTTAGTATTTGTTCTTTTTTCCATTGATTAATTTTTTTAGGATCTCCATTTACTAAAACTTCTGGAACTTTGTGACCCATAAATTCTTGTGGTCTGGTGTATTGAGGATATTCAGTTGTTCTAATCTTTTTACCATCAATTTCTAATTCTGACCAACTTTCAATTTGATTAGATTTATCTTTACCTAAAACTCCTGGAATTAATCTACTAACTGCATCAGTTATAACCATAGCTGGTAATTCTCCTCCAGTTAATACATAATCACCAATTGATAATTCTTCGTCTACCATAAAATCAGTTATTCTTTGGTCAAACCCTTCATAATGTCCAGCGATTAAAACTATATTATCCAATTTAGCCAATTCCTCAGCTTTTTCTTGGTCAAATTTTTTCCCTCTCGCCGACATTAAAATAATTCTTTTTTTATCTGAGATCTGAGACCTGCCCGTCTGGCAGGCGGGCCTGATATCTGAGATATCTTGTAATGCTTTCCAAACCACATCAGCTCTAATCAACATCCCCACATCGCCACCAAAAGGTTTATCGTCAACTGATCCGTATTTATCAATTGCCCAGTCTCTTAAATTATGAATTTTTAAATCAATAATTTTATTTTTTACAGCCCTTTTTATTATACTTTCCGAAAAAGGGGATTCAAACATTTTGGGGAACAATGTGACAATATCTATCTTCATACCAATATTTTATCATTTAGGGTATACTTTTTTTAATATGAAACAACAAAATACTGCAGTCATTGTTATTCCTACTTATAATGAGGCTGATAATATCGGTCGAATGATTGAATATCTTAATTCAAAAACTTTTCCTAATATTGTTGCCAAAAAAGATGGTTTAACCGAAAGTTGGGATATGAAAATTTTAGTTGTTGACGGTAATTCTCCAGATGGTACTGGTAAAGTTGTCGAAAAAGAAGCTAAAAAATATAATAATACTTTTTTACTTACTGAAACTAGTAAAGATGGTATTGGAGCGGCTTATCTCAAAGGTTTTAAATATGCTATCGATAAATTAAAAGCTGATTTTGTTTTTGAATTTGATGGTGATTTTCAACATCCTCCAGAAACTATTCCATTAATGCTTAAGGCTATGGAACAAGGTTATGATTATGTTATTGGTTCTCGAAAAATAAAAGGCGGATCCAACCCAAAAGGTTGGGGTTTTAAAAGAGTTTTCTTTAGTGAAGTTGGTGGTTTTACTGCCAGGTTTATGATGTTTTTTCCTTTCAAAAATTTCTTTAAAGTTACCGATCCTACTACCGGTCTAAAAGTCACTCGAGTTAAGGGTTTTATTGATAAAATGGACCTTGATTGGACCGGTAATCGTTTACTTACTAAAAGTTTTGGTTATAAACTCCAACTTCTTTTTGAAACTCTTAAAATGGGTGCTAACTTCAAAGAAGTTCCTCTTAAATTCCATGTTCGTAACGCTGGTGAATCTAAAATTGAAGCCAAAACAGCTAAGGATATTTTCAGAGTTGCTTTTTTACTTCGTTGGTACGATGATTTCACTCAAAAATTTTTAAAATTCGGTACTGTTGGTGGTGTTGGTTTTGTTATCAATACCGTTGGAGCTAAAATTTTTAAATCACTTTTAATTTCTCCAGAATCGAATATTAGTCTTTTAAATGGTATTTGTAATGCCATGGCTGCTGAAATTTCGATTATTTCCAATTTTACTTTTAATAATGTATGGACTTTTTCTAAAGAAAAAATTACTGATAAAAGTAAATTAGTTTCCAAATTTATTACTTTCAATTTGTCATCAGTTATTAGTGGAATTGTTATTCCTTCAACCGTAATTGGAATTCTTACATCTTTATTTGGTGATCACTTATTTGTCTATCAAATAATTGCTATTTTTGGTCTAACTATTCCTCTTAATTGGTTTATATACAACACTGTTATTTGGAAAAACAAAAAGAAATAAATATAGTAAAATATATCTATCTATATATTATTAATTATTAATTCTTAATTATTATGAAAGGTATTATTCTCGCTGGCGGCAAAGCCACTCGTTTACGTCCATTAACCGCTATTACTTCAAAACAACTTCTTCCGGTTTATGATAAACCAATGATTTATTACCCAATCGAAACTTTAGTTAAGGCCGGTGTTACCGATATTTTAATTATTATTGCTCCAGATTATTCTGGTCATTTTTTAAATCTTTTAGGTGACGGTCATGAGTTTGGAGCCCATTTTAGTTATGCTGTTCAAAAAGAACCAAAAGGATTAGCCGATGCTTTTATTATTGGTGCCGATTTTATTGGTAACGATGATGTCACTATGATTTTGGGTGATAATATTTTTGAACAAGATTTTTCTAACGAAATTAAAAATTTTAATGGTGGTGCTATGGTTTTTGCCAAGCAAGTTGAAGATCCAGAGCGTTTTGGTGTGGTCGAATTTGATCAAAACATGAATGCTATTTCTATTGAAGAAAAACCTGAACAACCAAAAAGTAATTACGCTGTAGTTGGTTTGTATACTTATGATAATCGTATTGTTAATTATGCAAAAAATTTAGCTCCATCTCCTCGTGGTGAAATCGAAATAACTGATCTTAACAATATCTATCTTAAAAATGGTGAAATGAAGGTCACTATTTTCAATAGTCTTTGGGAAGATGCTGGTACTTTTGATTCTCTTTTGAGAGTCAGTAATA
>CAYUUU010000024.1:0-9595 GCA_964448065.1 uncultured Gammaproteobacteria bacterium | reverse complement strand
TAGAAGATAAGTTCAGATATAATTTGGTTCCCCTCCGGAAGGTCTGGGGTCACAATATGAAAAAACTTTTTTTAGCATCACAATTTAGTCAAGTTACCGGTTTGGTTGGGAAATTTTTCTCTGGATTAGATTTATCTAAAATTAAAATTGCTTATATTCCAAACGCCGAGCCTAATAAGGAACCAAAACAACGTTCTAGTTATAAGGCTTTGGAATCTTTGGGTTTTAAGATTTTGGTTGCTGATATTGAAAAACTAAAAATAGATGAAATTAAAAATATCTTTAATGAATGCCAAGCTATTTTCGGAGCAGGTGGAGATCCTATTTATTTGATTCATAAACTACGAGAAACTGGAGTTGATAAGCTGTTAATTGAAGAAATTCAAAATGGAAAACCTTATTTAGGATCTTCTGCTGGTTCAATGATTATGGGAGAAAAAATTAAAACAAGTGAATATTTGGGTAAAAAAACCGAAACAGGCTTAGGTCTATTAAATTTTAGTATTTTGCCACATTGGGGAGAAAAAAATAGTGAAAATTATAGAGATAAAAAAATACAATTAGTTCAAGAATCTTTTGATGAAAAGATGTCAATTATGACTCTAACTGACGGAAAGGTAATTGTTGTTGAAAATGAAAAAATGGAAATTTGGGAAATTTAGTCTACAAAAATATCATTCTTAATTCTAAGAAAAATAAATCTAAAGAATAACTGAGAAACATGAGCCAAAAGATAATTTTAAGCTGATATTTTTTAAGTTTTTTTAGAAATTTGTCGCAATAGGGATAGATACAATAGATAAAGAAAGTTGTTAGAACACCAAAAGTAATTATGTTTCGTAAACAAACAAAACCATTGATATTAAAAGCATCGTTTGAATAATCCCAAAACCGATTGTAACCAAAAATCAAAACAATAATCGAAGCACATAAATACTCCACTAAACCAGAAACTAAAGTGCATAATCCAAAGACTTCAAAAGGAGTAAAATTATGTTTTTTAATAAATGGTTTGACAAAGAGAATAATAGCTACAATACAAAGTCCATATGGTGGAGCTAAGGGTGTAATTGTGGGAACAATTGGACGCCAATCTGATTTAAATATAAAATTTTTCCAGATTAATTCCAAATAATGACCAAGAACGGAAAACACCCAAAAATAAATAAACATTTCCTGGCAAAAATCTAAAACCTGTCTATTTAAAGTTAAATGCAATGGTTTGGCTTTTAAAGTCTCTGTTTCAACTAGATGAGGTTGAATACTCATGGTTATATTATATAGCTAAAGTGATAGAATAATTAATCGATTTTTTCAATAATTTTGAGATTTTATGACTAAGAATATTCCACAAAAAAAAGAAAATCCATTAAAAATATTTTTATTGGCTAAACCATATCTGTGGTTTATTGTTGGCATCTTAATTATTAGCCTAGCGAGTAATGGACTGAGCTTAATTATTCCAAAAATGATAGCTTCAGTTTTAGATACTTTTCAACGATCTAATTTTAAATTATCAAATTATTTAGGAATATTTTCATTAATTACTATTTCAATTTTGGTTTTTTCGGCCATTCAAAGTGTTTTACAGACTTATCTTTCAGAAAGAATTGGTAAAGATTTACGAAATCAATTGATTACTAAAATTTCTCAACAACCTTTTTCTTTTATTGTTAAGATAACTCCAGAAAAATTATTAACTAATCTGACGGCTGATATTGACAACGTTAAAATGGCAATTTCTCAGGGATTAATTCAAATATTTTCTTCGATAATTGTTTTAATTGGAGCCACGGTTTTACTTTTATCTATTAATTGGAAATTAGCCTTAATGGTATTGACAGTTATTCCTTTAATTGGAATGATTTTCTTTTTTACATTTAGAAAAATCCATAAATTTTTTATTAAATCTCAAATAATTATTGATAAACTTAATAAGACTATTAATGAAAGCATTATTGCCTCTTCTTTAATTAGAATTGTTAATTCTCAAGCAAGTGAAATTAATAAATTTGACAATGTGGCGGGTGAAGCAAAATCTAACGGTCTATCCATTCTTAAATTATTTTCGTCTTTGATTCCTTTAATTAGTATTATTGCTAATGCAACAACGGTGATTATTTTATTGGTTGGAGGTAGATTTATCGTGGCGGGAACATTTACGATTGGTAATTTATCGGCTTTCTTAAGTTATATTTCAATGTTGATTTTTCCAATCATAGTTTTGGGAGTTATTAGTAATATTTTAGCAAGGGCCGGAGTTTCTTATGAAAGAATTTCTCAAATTTTAGAAACTAAAACAGAAAAACTTTATGGTGATATTAATCGAGAAATTAAGGGTGAAATTATTTTTAAAGATGTTAATTTATCGATTGAAAATAAAGAAATTCTTAAAAATGTGTCTTTTAAAATTAAAGCTAATTCAAGAACAGCCATTCTTGGTCCAACCGCAGCCGGAAAAACTCAAATACTTTATTTAATATCTGGATTATTACCTCAAACTTCTGGACAGATTTTAATTGACGATATTCCCCTAACCGATTATTCTCAAAAATGTTTATCTGATCAAATTGGTTTGGTTTTTCAAGATAGTTCTATTTTTAATACAACGATTATGGAAAATATTAATTTTAAAAATGTATTAGATAAAGAAAATATAGACAAAGCTATTAATACAGCCGAATTGGGAGATTTTATTAAAAAATTACCAAATGGATTTAATACTAAAATTGCCGAAAGAGGTAATAATTTATCTGGTGGTCAAAAACAACGTTTAACTTTAGCCAGAGCTTTAGCACTTAATCCTAAAATTTTATTGTTGGATGATTTTACGGCTCGAGTTGATAAAGATACTGAAAATAAAATTTTTGCCAATGTGGCTAAAAATTATGCCAATATTACTCAAATTTTAATTACTCAACAAATTTCTTCAGTGACAGATTTTGATCAAATAATTTTATTTATGGAAGGAGAAGTGTTGGCAATTGGAACCCATAAAGAGTTATTAAAAACTTCTAAAGACTATCAACAAATTTATAATTCACAAATGTCTACCACATGAACTACTCACTAAAAACCTACGATTCTAACAATAAAGAGAAATTGAATTTTTTCCGATTAGGAAAACAATTTTTAAAATTTCTAACTGATGAGAAAGCAAGATTAAGCATCTCATTAATGTCAATTTTAATAAATTCAATCGTCAGTATTGCCACTCCTTTTATGTTGGGTAAGGCAATTGATAGTTTCATTCAAACTAAAAATTTAAGTATTCTAACCAGATATTCCTTAATAATATTAGGAATTTACCTAATTGGTTTTGTAACTAATTTTGTTCAAACAAGAACTATGGGAACTATCGGTCAAAATATTTTATATAGACTTCGTCAGGCAATCTTTAAAAAAATCCAATCACTACCTTTAGCCTTTTTTAATCAAAATAAATTGGGCGATTTAATTTCTCGTATTAATAATGATACTGATAAGTTAAACCAATTTTTCTCTCAACAATTAAATCAATTTGCCGGTAACTTTTTTACAATGTTGGGAATTAGTATTTTTATTTTTTTAATTAACTGGAAATTGGCTTTAGTGACTTTAGTTTCGGCATTTATATTATTTATTTTTACTTATTTTATATCCCCTTGGATTAGTAAAAGAAATAGATTAAGTTTGCAATCTTTGGGTAATCTTTCGGCAGAAATTCAAGAAAGTCTTAATAATTTTAAAGTAATGGTGGCTTTTGATCGTCGAGATTATTTTAGAGATAACTTTAATAAAGTTAATACCGAAAATTTTAAACATTCAGTAAAATCGGGTATCGCTAATAATATTTCTGGACCGCTATATGATTTTTCTGGAAATGTGGCAAACTTATTAGTTTTAATTTATGGAATTTATTTAATAACTCAAGGTCAATTTACAGTTGGTTTATTGATTAGTTTTTTGAGTTACACCGATAGATTTTATGGCCCCTTACGACAAATGGCTTCAATTTTTGCTTCAGCTCAAGTGGCATTGGCGGGTTGGAACAGAATTTTTGAAATATTAAATTTGTCTTCAGATATGCCAATATTGCCAGAAACACCAATAAAAGAAACAGATTCTATAATGCATTTTGATGAAGTTAGTTTTAAATATGAAGATAGTGATTGGATTCTTAAAAGAGTTAATTTTAATTTTGGTTATGGAAAAACTTATGCAGTCGTAGGGCCAACTGGTGGTGGAAAAAGTACTCTGGCATCTTTGATGAGCCGACTTTACGACCCTCAAAAAGGGCATATTTATTTGGAAGGAAAAGATATTAGAACTTACGAACCAGAAGAATTGTCTAAAAAGATTGGATTTATTTTACAAGAACAATATTTATTTACTGGGACAGTTGGTGAAAATATTACTTATGGTCATGATGATTTTAAAGTTTATTCAAAAACTAAATTAGAAAAAATATTAAAAGAACTTAATTTGGAAATTTTGATTAATAAATTTGATCAAGGATTAGATACTTTAGTTACCCCAACTACAGAAACTATAAGTTTAGGACAAAAACAATTAATTTCTTTTATTCGAGCGATTATTAGAAAACCAGAATTGTTGATTATGGACGAAGCGACGGCTAATATCGATACAGTTACAGAAAGTTTATTACAAACAATTATTGATAAATTGCCAACTAAAACTACAAAAGTGATTATTGCTCACCGACTTAATACGATTAAAAAAGCTGATGAAATTTATTTTGTAAATAATGGGTCAATTGAAACAGCCGAATCTTTTGAAAAATCTTTGGATTTGATTACTAAAAGCAAAAGAAATAGTTAGTTATAATGTAAATATGAATCAAAAAATAATATTAGCCTCGGGGTCGAAACAAAGAAAATTAATTATGGATGCTTTGGGAATTGAATATGTAGTAATTCCAGCGGATATTGACGAAAAAGCAATTCGGGATGAAGATTTAAAACTGAGAGCAAAAAAAATTGCCAGAGCTAAGGCAGAAGAAGTAAGTAAAACAAATGAAGGAATAATAATTGCAGCTGATACTTTTGTGGCTTGTGAGGGAAAAGTTTTGGAAAAACCAATTGATTTGGAAGAAGCTAGGGAAATGTTGAAAATGGAATCTAATAAGAGAATTATGGTTTACACTGGTTTTTGCTATATTGATAAACTGAATGGAATTAATTTCTCGACGACTTCAATATCAAATTTAGATTTGAGAGAAATTAAAGAGAATGAAATAAATAATTTTGTAGAAAATAACCCAGTCTTACAATGGTCTGGAGCTTTTTGTCCACTTTATTTGTACCAAACAACTTTTATAAATCATTTTGAAGGATCGATAACTAGTGTCTCTGGATTACCAACCGATCTACTAACTGAGTGTTTTGAAAAATCTGGAGTGGAAATTAAAGGTAGTAGTTTATAAAAATAAAAAAGGCACCGATTCTAGCTAGCAAAATTGCTAATTAAAATTACAGTGCCTTTTGTTTAAGCAGGTTCATCCCTTAACCGAGGATCGGAACATTCCAACCATCCCGATTCGATCTTTTTTTGAAAACGAACTTGCTTAGGATTCGCTGGATAGATTATTTCATCGACTGTTCCAGTCGAAAAAATAATAAAATTTTTATCATCGACATATCTTTTGTAAAGAACACGATAAATCGTTTTATCAAAAGATACCCAGATGGCTATTGGACCTATTGGTCCAGTTTTTTGGACAAACGAAACTTCTTCGTTTGTTTCTGCTTCTTTTTTACCTTTCAAGGAACTAATGTGAAAAAAAATATCTCTACCCATGTTGTCAGTTATAAAACCATAACCTTTATCCTTTTTAAATAATTTTATGGTTCCTTTTTTTGTCACTATTTTTTCTTCATTTCCTGTGAATTCCAATTTAAAAACTCCTTTCTCTTTTTCAATGTTCTCCCAGCAACTAATTAAACAAATTTTGAGCGCACTAAAGCTCAGATGTATTCAATTTAGCTAAATATATTACCATAAACAGAATTTTTTTTCAAAATTAGCCGGCTCCACAGCCACCACCGCCACCACCATTGCCACCACCGCCGGAAAAACCACCACTAGAACCTGATCCAGAAGCTCCATATGAAGAGGAATATGAATAAGAACTAACACTATTAAGAGATGAAGTAACCGAATTTAAACTATTGGTAAAAATAGAAATGTTACTTAAATTAGAAACATCAGAAACAGACCAATAATTAGTTAAAATCTGCTGATCGCTTTGACCTAAATTAATTGGCAATTCGGAAAGGGTTTTAAGGGAAATTCCAAGAACAGAACCATAAATTAAATATTTTTCCCAAATAACAATGGAATCAATTGGATCTTTGACGGTTTGATTATATTCTTTAAGATGCTTTTTAAATCCAAGCCATTTCGAAGCCTCTTCAATACCCTTGTCGGTTCTTTTTTGATAATTTTCATTTAATTTTTTACCAATAGAAACTATAATTGAAGCAATAACAATATTAAGGATAAATAAAACTACTGAATAAGGACCAAAAAACATAAAAAGAAAAATGGCAAAAATTGGACTTAAAGAAAGAATAGGCAGAGAAAACCAAGAAATATATTTATTTTTATGATTGCTGGCAATTTGGTCGAAATAACCTTCATTAAGATTTTCTTCGGTTGTTTTTTGAGGAAAATCAGTAAAAAGAAATTTACGACCCTTGGTTGGATTTTTCTTAAACCATAGAGTAATTTCGTTAAGATAAATTTTAGTATCATCCCCCATTATTTCCTTGATTAAATCCAGAGTAAGTTGTTCGATTGAAGAAATTTTGGAAGAATTATTGTCGATTAAAGATAAAGAATATTTGTATTTTTTACCAAAAATACTGTTTCTTTCCTCTCTTTCCATTTTTAAAAATCGATGGGATATTAGAAATAAAATGGTGGCCGTTATTGATTTTGGAGTAAGATTATTTTTGGCAGTTAAAAGTTGTTCGACTTGAGAAGGATCGATATCGCTTGGTGGTTCCCAAAATCTTCCAGATAAATTACATTTAGGAATTTTTTTATCTTTACTGTAACGATTAAAATCTATAATTTTTTTGATGAAAAAGATTAATTGGATTAATAAAATTAAAAGTAAAATACTGGCAAATTTAATATCTTTTTGTTTTTTGGTTTGTTGTTCGGCTTTGGTTTTAGCAATAAAAGACTTTTCTTCGGCAATTATTTGATTTAAAGTTTGTTTACCAATAAGACCACCAGTAAAAATATCTTTGGGTAATAAAATACGATTTTCAAAAAAAGTTTTAGCAGGAAGTCTTGGTGAAGTAAAAACTACTTCTTTGTTGCTAGGAATAGAAACTACACCATTTAGGGGACCATGACCATAAGCTTTAATTTTGGCTCCATCGATACCATTTGGAAGAATATATCGGACAGTAATATTTTTTTGAGATTTTGAAGTTTCATTTCCAATTGATTGCCAATAAATTTCAGCAGTATCGGTTTGGAGAGTAACAACATCTTGAACTTTATATTTTAGAGTAAAGGTTTTACTTTGATTATTGGCTTTAAAAAACCATTTTATATAATAGCGGCTATCATTTTCATCAACATAAAAAGTATTTGGAGAAAGGGTTTTATCGGTGCTTGGAGCTGATTTGTAACAAATTGTTTCATCACAAAGAGTAAAATTTTTTATGGAATAAGATTTTGATTTAGAATTGCTTTTATTAATGGTTTGATAAGCAAAAGAAAAACTACCATCAAAATTATAAGTTCGAGATTCGACAACATCCATGGAACCATCAGTATTAACAGTGTTGTTGATAGAAACATTAGTAATCGAATAATCTTTAGTATCGGCAGCATTGGTTGGAATAACTGCTAGAAACAACCAAATAAGACTAAGTAAAAATACCATGATTTATTTTATACCAATTAGCTCAACTTCAAAAATGAGAGTCGATTTTGGTGGAATGACTCCTGGAATACCTCTTTCACCATAGGCTAATTGATAAGGAATAGTTAATTTTCTTTTTCCGCCAACTTGCATACCAACTACACCCTGATCCCAACCCTTGATTACATAACCAACCCCAATAGCAGTTTCAAAAGGTTCTTTACGATCATAAGAACTATCAAATTTTGTCCCATCCTCAAGAGTTCCAACATAGTTTATAGAAACAATATCGCCAGATTTAACAGCATAACCGGTACCAATTTTTATATCTTCAATTTTTAATTCAGTAACCATATTTTTAATTTAATTAATAATTTAAATTTGAAATTTACCAGATTTATAAAGAATAATTTCCCGACCATCTTTGAGAGTGGCAGTGACGGTTCGGTCGGTGGAAGCAATTATATCAGTATGAACAGGGGAGTCATTGAAACCTAATTTATCCCAGTCTTTATCGGTTAATTTACTGATTTTTTTAGAATAAGTGCTTTTGTAAGCAGAACCAAGAGCAATATGGGTGTTTCCAAAAGGACCACCAAAATTTTCATCATATAAAGTTTCAGCCATAAATTTATTAATCTTGGAAAAACGTTTATCTGTTAAAGAAAACTCCCCTATTTTGTCGGAATTTTCAACTTTAATTAATTGTTTTAAATAATCTTCACCATAACCAGCCGAAGATTCTATTACTTTTCCGTCTTTAAAAGTTAATTTAATATTTTTAATTAAATTACCTTGTCGATAAAGAGGTTGATTGAAAGACATATAACCATTGGTTTGGCGCCAATCTGGAGAGGTAAAAATTTCAAAACTAGGAATATTATTACCACTTCCACCTTGCCATCGACGGTCTTCACCAATTCCAATATTTAAATCTGTACCTTCGGCTTTAATATTAACTTTAACAATATTTAATTTATTTAATTTATTTAATAATTTATTTGATTCGGTTTGAATTTGACGCCATTTAGCCACTGGATCTGGTTCATTTAAATAACAAGCTTTGATAATTTGTTGCCAACACTCTCTGAGAGTTAAATTAGCCTCCTTAGCCATGGCTGGAGTAGCATATGAACCAAGAGTCCACGTTAATTTACCACTATTTTCTTTTTTATCTCGCCATTCTTTATAAGGTTTAAAACTGGCACTACGCTCCATGATTTTTTGAGGATCAATTCCCTCTAGTTCATGAAAATTAGTTTCAGCTAAAACCATTAAAAAATGATCGGCTTGTTTAACTCGGCCTTTTAAAAAAGCTGAAGGAAAGAAAGTTAATTGATCTGGAGAAGCTAATTCAAAAAAATCACGAGACATTTCATCAGGTAAATATTGAATTAAAGCATGAGCTCCAGCTTTTAGAACAGTTTTTTGAAGAGAAATTAAAAGAGGTTTGGCAGATTCTGGAACTTGTAAAAAAACAACTTCACCTTTTTTGATTCCTTTACCATTATTTAAGGCAAAATTTACCAAAACATCGGCATATTTATCTAGAATTTCGGTTGATGGGTGGTACATGAGTAATTAATAATTAATAATTTGAGATTGCTTCGTTGTAAACTCCTCGCAATGACACAATTATTTAACCTCTGATAATGGATAATAATTCGTCACGCTTTTGAATCATTAGATCTTCAGTATTAGCTTCAAGAT